>JBBREO010000051.1:0-18262 GCA_038202855.1 Solirubrobacterales bacterium | reverse complement strand
CACGGTGGCGGTCACGGCGAACTTGAGGATCGCGCCGAGCGCGATCAGGAATATGGAAGTGCCGATGTACACGGGGAGAGGATTACCCCGATTCGGCGGGTTCAGACGTGATTCGACGGGTGTACGAGCCGCCAGCGGCCCCGGTCGGGCAAAGTGCGTATCTCCCAGCGCTTCTCGGGCAACGCCCGTACCGGCCCGGGCGACGCCGCGGCGCTTCGGGCGAAGCTACCTCCTAGAGTTGCACGTCACCGGTCGCGCAGGTGACGGTGGCGCCGCCCACCCACACCGCGCCGTCGGCGTCGCGGGACACGTGCACGCGCCCGTCGCGTCCCAACGCGCCGCCCTGCGCGGCCACGTAGGGAGCACTGGCGCGCCCGCTCTCCAGCAGCCATTGGGCCAGCGAGGCGTTCAGGCTGCCGGTGACCGGGTCCTCGACCGTGGTGCCGTCCTTGGGGAAGAAGCCCCGCACCTCCCACGCCGCCTCCGACCCCTCGGGGTGGGGGCCGACGACGCCCACGGACATGTCCACCGCGCCCGGGCGCACCGCGCGTACGGCCTTGGCGCTCTCCAGCAGCACCGCCGCCCACCCGGGCCCGTTGTCGACCCACTGCGCCTCGACGACCTCCGACGGCTCGATTCCCAGCAGGGAGACGACGTGGGCAACCATCTGTTCGTCGACCGGCCCGGAGCGCACCAGCGGGGGCGCCGCGAAGGCCAGGCGGTCCTCGATGCGCCGGATCGGCACGAGGCCGGCCCCGCACTCCTGCACCACGGCGTCCCCCGGCGGGCGCCCAGACAAAGATATCCACGCGTGGCAGCTGCCAAGGGTGGGGTGCCCGGCGAAAGGCAACTCGTCGACCGGCGTGAAGATCCTCAGCCGGTAGTCCGCCCCGGAGTCACCGGCAGGGAGCACGAACGTGGTCTCGGACAGGTTGGTCCAGCTCGCGAAGCGCTGCATCTCCTCCATGCTCAGCCCGTCCCCGTCGAGCACCACCGCGACCGGATTGCCGGCGTAGGGCGCGGCACCGAACACGTCGACGTGGTGGAGGGCGCGCAGCACCCCGTCAGCGGCCCTCCACCCGGGCCTTCAGCTCACCCGGCCGGGCCTTGACCAGCAGGTCGCGGATCTTGCCCTCCACCGGCCCGCGGATGAGCATGCCGAGCATCCGGCCCGGGTCGCCGTCGAGCGAGTAGGTGGCGCGCGTGCGCCCGCCGCCGAGGTCCTCGAGCTCCCACGATCCGACTACCGACTTCAGGTCGCCCTTGATCTGCTCCCAGGTCAGCCGCGTCTCGGGCTCGTACTCGAAGCGGACCCTGCTCTTCACGGCGCGGACGGTGGCGTCGGTCTCGGTCTCCACGATCTCGGGCCTGCCCTCGGCGTCGCGCTCGATCACCTCCATCTTGTCCATCCCGTCCTGCCACTCGGGCGCCGACTCGGTGTCCTCGACCACCGCCCAGACCTCCGACAGGGGCGCGTCGATCTCCTCGCTGGCGCTGCCGCTTATGTTCGCCATCTCCAACCCTCCCAGGTAGTGGTCGGGCCACCCTAACCGGCCCGGCTAGGAGCCCGGGGTGCCCAGCCAGGCAGCGGTCAGCCGGTCGATGAACTCGTCCTCTGGCTCCCACTCCAGCCACGGTCGCGCGTGGCGCAGCGTCACGTAGCCGTGCATCCCCGTCCACACCCCGCTGCCCAGGGCGCTCGCATCCTCGCGTGCCGCCCGGTCCGGGCCGAGGTAGGCGGTGACGAGGGCCACCAGGTCGGCGAAAGCGTCGTCGGCCACCTGGGGGCCGCCGGGGGATGGATCGAGCGGGCGGGGCCGGGGACCGAAGATGACGGCATATAGGGGGGCACGCTCGCGGGCGAAGCGCATGTAGGCCAGTCCGGCTTGGCGCAGGCGCTGCGCGGGGTCGGCCACGTTCTCGATGGCGGAGAGGAGGAAGGCTCGGAACTCGGTGAAGCCGCGGTCGACAAGCGCCAGGATCAGCTCGTCCAGGTTCTCGAAGTGCAGGTAGAGCGCGGTGGGCGACACGCCGGCCCGCCGGGTGACCGCACGGATGGACAGCCGGGTGGCGTCGCCCTGCTCGGCCACCAGCTCCACCGCCGCGTCGAGCAGCCGCTCGCGCAGAAGCTCGCCCTGTCCGCGCGGATTGCGCTCCGCCGATGTCGTCTCCACGGCCACCCGCGCCAATCTACACGGAAGGGTTGACGCCTGTACATGTACATCTGTAGGTTTACGCCCGTCAACTAGCCGGGAGACCGCCCGTGGCCCGCCCGTTCACCGATCGCATTGTCGCCCGCCCCCGCCGCGTCCTGGTGGCCACCGCCGTCTTCGCGGTCTTCGCCGCGGCGCTGGGGGGCCCGGTCTTCGGCCTCCTCCAGGCGGGCGGTGGGTTCACCGCCCGCGACTCGGACTCCGCGCGCGCCGTGAACCGGGTCGAGGCGGCCTCGGGCACCAGCTCGTCGCCCGACGCGATCGTTCTGCTGCGCCCGCGGGCCGCCGTCCGGTCGCCGGCGGGACGCCGGGAGGTGCTGAGGGTCACGCGCGAGCTGGCCCGGGTGCCCGGCGTCGCCTCGGTGGCCTCGGCGGCCAACACGCGCGACCACCGCTTCGTCGCGCGTGACGGAAAGAGCACCTATCTGGCCGCCACGCTGCGGTCGAAGGCGAGCGACGACGACGTGATCGCCGCCCTCGAGCACCGCTTCGGCGGTCGGCCGGGGATCACCCTCGGGGGTGGGCTGTTCGCCGGCAACCAGCTCGGAGACCAGATCTCCAAGGACCTCGGCCACGCCGAGACGCTGGCCTTCCCTTTGCTGATCCTGCTGTCGCTCTTCTTCTTCCGGGGAGGACGGGCGGCGACGTTGCCGCTGGTAGTCGGCGTGACCACGATCTTCACCACCTTCCTGTTCCTGCGCGTGGTCAACGAGTTCAAGGACCTGTCGATCTTCTGCCTGAACCTGGTGATCGGCCTGGGGCTGGGGCTGGCCATCGACTACACGCTGTTCCTGCTCACCCGTTACCGGGAGGAGCTCGAGCGCAGCGGGCCCGGGGTCACGGCGGTGCGCGACACCATGGCCACCGCGGGGCGGACCGTGCTGTTCAGCGCGGCCACCGTGGCCATCGCGCTGGCCACGCTGCTGGTCTTCCCGCTGAAGTTCCTGCAGTCGATGGCCATCGGCGGCGCCGGGGTGGCGGTCGTGGCGGCGCTGGCCTCGTGCCTGATCGCCCCTGCCCTGTTCGCGCTGTGGAACGTCAAGCTCAAAGCGCGCTCGCGCGGCGAGGGCGCCCACGACCGCTGGTACCGGATCGCCCAGCGCGTGATGCGGCGTCCCGGCCCGATCGCCGTGGTCACGGCGATCCTGATGGTCGCCCTCGCGCTGCCCTCGCTGCGCGCGCAGTGGACCCCCGTCGACGTGGGAACCGTGCCCCACGGGCTGAGCGCGCGCACGGTCGGCGACGCGCTGGCGCGCGACTTCCCCCAACAGGACAGCAGCCCCGTGCTGATCGTCGTGGAGGGGGGACGGGGAGCCGGCTCCCAGGTCCGGGCTCTCGCCGGCCGCGTGGCCGGCACGCCGGGGATCGCGGCGGTGCAGCCACCGCGGCGCCTGGACGCTCACACCTGGCGGATCGGCGCCATCGCGCGGGGCGAAGCCGCCGGGAAGCCGGCACGCGAGGCCGTGCGATCCATCCGCGCCGACGCCACCCCCCTGTCCGTCCTCGTGGGGGGCGAGGCGGCGGAGTTCATCGACCAGCAGGACGCGATCGGGTCGCGGCTGGTCCTGGCGGTCGGCCTGCTCGCCCTGTTCACCTTCGTGGTCCTGTGGCTGATGACCGGCTCGGTGGTGCTCCCGATCAAGGCCCTGATCATGAACGTGCTCACCGTCGGGGCGACCCTCGGCGTGCTCACGGTCATCTTCCAGGACGGCCGGCTCGAGGGCCTGCTGGCCTACCAGGCCAACGGCGGCATCGAGCCCACCGACTTCCTGGTCACCGCGACGCTGGTCTTCGCCCTGTCCACCGACTACGGGGTGTTCCTGCTCGGGCGGATCAAGGAGGCGCGTGAATCGGGGCTCGGCGACCGCGAGGCGGTGGCCGCCGGGCTGGGGCGCACGGGCAGCGTGGTCACGGCCGCGGCGATCCTGCTCGCGGTGGCGATCGGCGCCTTCGTGACCTCGGAGGTGCTGTTCATCAAGCAGATCGGCCTGGGGGCGGCGATCGGCGTGCTGATCGACGCCTTCGTGGTCCGCGGGCTGCTGGTGCCGTCGTTGATGGCCCTGCTCGGGCCCTGGAACTGGTGGTCCCCCAAGCCGCTGCGCCGCCTGCACGACCGCGTCGGGGCACGCGAGCCGGCACCGGTCGGTAGTTGACCTAGGCAGCGATCTCTGGGACGGTGGCAGCTATGGCCGCCGCAGTCCCCGAGACCGCCGTCCAGACGCTGCGGGCGTTCAACCGCACCGTCACCGCCGCCATCGGCGCGCTCGACGAGAGCCTGATGGACACCGGCCACACCCTGTCCGAGGCGCGCACCATCCACGAGCTTGCCCAGCGCGAGACCACGGAAGTGGGCGACCTGCGCGCCGCCCTGGACCTGGACTCCGGGTACCTCAGCCGGCTGCTCGTGCGCCTCGAGGAGCGCGGCCTGGTGGAGCGCCGCCCCTCCGCGCGGGACGGGCGGCGCCAGCTGGCGCGGCTCACCCGGGCGGGGAAGAAGGCCTTCGCCGTGCTCGACGAGCGCGCCGACCGCGAGGCCGACCGCCTCCTCGGGGCGCTGGAGGACGGGGAGCGCGAGCGGCTGGTGGGGGCCATGGGCACGGTCACCGGGGTGTTGGGTGGCGGCGGTGACCGGGCGCCAAGCGCGGTGGTGCTGCGCGCCGCCGGGCCGGGCGACTGGGGCTGGATCGTGGAGCGCCACGGCGCCCTGTACTCGGAGCAGTACGGCTGGGACGAAACCTTCGAGGCGCTGGTGGCCCGGATCGTGGCCGACCACATCGAGTCGCGCGATCGGCGCACGGAGACCGCCTGGATCGCCGAGGTGGACGGAAAGCGGGCGGGCTGCTTGCTGTGCGTGCGCGACGACGAGCGTACGGCCAAGCTGCGGCTGCTGCTGGTCGACGACAGCGCGCGCGGCCACGGCGTCGGCTCGCGGCTGGTGGAGGAATGCGTGCGCTTTGCCCGCCGCGCGGGCTATGCCCGCCTGGTGCTGTGGACCAACTCCCCGCTCACCTCGGCGCGACCGATCTACGAGGCGGCCGGGTTCGTGCTCGTGGACGAGGAGCGCCACCACTCCTTCGGGCACGAGATGACCGGCCAGACCTTCGAGCTGGACCTCACTTCAGCTCGCTGGAGCTCTTGCCCAGCAGCTGGCGGGCGATGATCAGCTGCTGGATCTGCTGGGTGCCCTCGAAGAGGTCGAGGATCTTCACATCGCGGGCCCACTTCTCCAGCAGCTCGGACTCGGCCAGACCCAGGGAGCCGCAAAGCTTCACGCAGCGCAGCGCGATGTCGGTGGCGCTGCGGCCCGCCTTGGCCTTGGACAGCGAGGCCTGGACGGAGTTGGGCTTGGAGTTGTCGGCCATCCAGGCCGCCTGCATGGTCAGCAGCCGCGCCGCCTCGAAGTTGGCCTGCAGGTCCAGTAGCTCGGCCGCGGCTGCGGACTGGGAGGCGGCGGGACGGTCGTAGTCCACCTCCACCCCGGCTGCGGCCAGGTGCTTCTCGGTCTCCTCGATGCACGCGCGGGCCACGCCCACGGCCATCGCGGCCACCAGCGGGCGGGTGTTGTCGAACGTCTGCATCGCGCCCGAGAACGACTTCTTGGTGTCGATATCGGGCGAGCCCAGCAGATCCTCCTTGGGCACGCGGCAGTCGTTCAGGATGAACGCCGCGGTGTCCGAGGCGCGGATGCCCAGCTTGTGCTCGAGGCGGTCGAGCTTGAGCCCCGGGTTGTCGCGGTGCACCACGAACGACTTGATCGCGGCGCGTCCCTGGGAGCGGTCGAGCGTGGCCCAGACCACGAGCATGTCGGCCCGCTCACCCGAGGTCACGTAGATCTTCTCGCCGTTGAGCACGTACTCGTCGCCGTCCAGCTCCGCGGTGGTGCGGATGGCGGCGGAGTCCGAGCCCGCCTCGGGCTCGGTGATGGCCATGCCCGCCCACTTGCCCGCATAACGCGCGGCCTGCTCCTCGTCTGCCACCGAGGCGATGGCCGAGTTGCCCAGCCCCTGCCGGGGCATCGTCAGCAGCAGGCCCACGTCGCCCCAGCACAGCTCCATCACGCCCAGGACCGTGGACAGGTTGGAGCCGTTGCGGGTGCCGCCGTCGCCGTTGCTGGCCTCCGACCGGCGGACGCCCGCGGCGCCCGCGCCGGTGCCGGCGGCAGCGTCCTCCATGCCGTCCAGGAGCGCGGCCAGCGCGTCGAGCTCCTTGGGGTACTCGTGCTCGGCCAGGTCGTACTTGCGCGAGATCGGGCGAAAGATCTCGGTGGCCACCTGGTGGGCCTGACCCACCAGCGGCTTGAACTTGGATGGGATCTCGAGGTTGATCATCAGACGAGCAGAGCTCCTTCCATCACGCCTGCGGAGCGCAGGTCGCGGTACCAGCGTTCGACGGGGTACTCCTTGACGTAGCCGTGGCCGCCGAGCAGCTGCACGCCGGAGGAGCCGATCTGCATCCCCTTCTCCACCACCAGCTGACGGGCGATGGCGGCCTCCTTGGCGAAGCTCTTGCCCTGGTCGGCGCGCGATGCCGCCCGGTAGGTCGTGAGCTTCATGCCCTCCAGCTCGATCGCGATGTCGGACACCGTGAAGGCCACGGCCTGACGGTGCGAGATCGGCTCGCCGAAGGCCTGGCGCTCGTTGACATAGGGGATCACGTAGTCGAGCACGGCGCGCGCCGTGCCCAGCGCCAGCGCCGCCCAGGCGATCCGCCCGCGCTGGATGCACTCGGAGTACACCTCGCGCGAGGCGCCGCCCAGCAGCGCCTCGGCGCCGACGGTCACGTCCTCGAGGACCAACCGGCCCGTGGCCGCCGCGCGGACGCCCATGGCTGGCTCGGGCTCGACCGACAGCCCCTCGGTGGCCGACTCGAGGATGAACAGCGCCGGTCCCTCGCCCTCGACCTGCGCGGCCACCACGAACAGCTCGGCGTCGACCACGCGGGGCACGAGCGACTTGACGCCGTTCAGCGCGAAGCCGTCGCCCGAGCGGACGGCGGTGCTCGACAACTCGAACGGGTCGAACAGCACCCGCGGCTCGAGCACGGCCAGCGCCGCGGCCGGAGCCTCATCCTCGGTGAAGGGCGGCAGGTAGCGCGCCTGCTGGTCGGCGTCGCCCCAGAGCGATATAGCCGTGCTCACCGCACCCGGCGCGAGGATGGCCGCGGCCAGCCCCATGTCGCCGTGGGCCAGCTTCTCGGTCACGAGCACCGCCGTCACGGCCGAGCGCTCGGTCATCGCCCCGCCCAGCTGCTCGGGCACCCCGAGCATCGCGGCGCCGAGCTCGTTGGTCTGGGCCAGGAGCTCGGGCGGCGCGGCGCAGGCGGCGTCGGCGTCCTGGGCGATCGGTCGCAGCTGCTCGGCCGCGAAGTCGCCGAACGCCTCCTGGAGCATCTGCTGCTCGTCGTCGGGCTCGAGGTCGAACAGCTTCGGCGCGGACGGCTTGGCCTGCCGCGCCGGCTTGCCGAGCTTGGTGGTGGCGCTGAAAGTGCGCCCGGCGGTGGCCGCCGTGCGGAAGCCGTTCTTGGAGCTCTCGTAGATCAGCCGCTCGACGGGCTTTCGCAGCCCGGCGCGGTCGATCACCTCCCAGCCGGCCAGGCCCCGCAGGGCCTTCAGGCCGATGCCCATGCTGCGGTCGGCGACGCTCACTTGGTCTTCCTTTGTCCGGGTGACTTCTTGACGGGTGCGACGGTGCCATCCAGGTGCGGGGCGCCGTCGCGGGAGCGGACGGTGAAGGCGATCGCGCCGCCCTTGCCCTCCTGCGAGCCGAAGCCCACCTTGGCCGGGAGCAGGATCGGCTTCTTGAAGGCCACGTCTACCTCGTAGGCCGCCGGCAGCCGGCCCTCGAACGCGGCCAGCGAGTGGGCCTTGGTCCACATCCCGTGCGCGATCGCGCACGGGAAGCCGAACAGCTTGGCCGACAGGTCGTGCATGTGGATCGGGTTGCGGTCCCCCGACACGGCGGCGTAGCGGCGGCCCAGGCCGCCGTCGAGCTTCCACGTGGCCGACTCGGGCGGTGGCTGCTTGCGGCTCCGGCTCTTCTTGTCCTCACCGTCGCCCCCGCCGATGCGCAGGTTGGTGGAGTAGTCCTCCCACACCAGTTCGCCGGCCACGCGGCCCTCGGAGATCAGGGTGAACTTCTTTCCCTTGGGGTGGTCCTCCAGCGGCGTGGCGCGCACGCGCAGGTCCAGTCGCTCGCCCACAGGGATGCGCTTGCGCTGCACGATCCGGTTCTCGATGTGCACCAGGCCGACGGGGCCGAAGGGAAAGCCCGGGTCGGTCATGAGCGCCATGTGCAGCGGGAAGGCGAGCACGTGCGGATAGGTGGCCGGCAGCGTGTCGGCCAGCCGGAAGCCGCACACCCGGACGTAGCGGGCCAGCTCGTCGGTGTCGATGGCCACGTCGGCCAGGTGAAGCTCCAGCTCGGGGATGTCGCCGCCCCCGCCGCCGACCCACGGCAGCATGGAGGCGCCGGGCAGCATCGGCGCCGCGGCGCGGGCGTACAGCCCGAGCGAGCCGGGGGCAGAGGTGAGCTCCCTGGTGTGCACGGCCACGGCTCAGGCCCCCAGCAGGTTCTGGCCGCAGACGCGGACCGTGTTGCCGTTCAGACCGCCGGAGGCGGGGGAGGCAAACCAGGCGATCGCCTCGGCCACGTCCACCGGCAGCCCGCCCTGGGAGAGCGAGGACATCCGCCGGCCGGCCTCGCGGACGGGCACCGGCATGGCCTGGGTCATCTGGGTCTCGATGAACCCGGGCGCGACCGCGTTGATGGTCGCGCCGGCCTTTGCCACCACCGGGGCCATCGAGTCGACCATGCCGATCACGCCCGCCTTCGACGTGGCGTAGTTGGTCTGGCCGTTGTTGCCGGCGATGCCGCTCATGGAGGAGACGGACACGATCCGGGCGCCCTTGTTGAGCACCTCGCCCGCCAGCAGCGCGTCGTCGATGCGCTCCTGGGCGGTCAGGTTGATGCCGAGCACCTGGTTCCAGCGGCCCTCGTCCATCCCGGCGATCGTCTTGTCGCGGGTCACGCCGGCGTTGTGCACCACCACGTCGACGCCGCCGTGCTCGGCCTGGAGGTGATCGGCGATCACCTGGGGGGCGTCCTCGTCGGTCACGTCGACCTCCAGGGCCGAGCCACCCAGCTCCGAGGTCACGGTGCGCAGGTCGTCGCCCAGGGCGGGGATGTCCAGTCCGACGACGTGGGCGCCGTCGCGGGCCAGCACGCTGGCGATGGACGCGCCGATGCCGCGCGAGGCGCCGGTGACCAGAGCCACCTTGCCCTCCAGCGGACGATCCCAGTCGAGCGTCGGCGGCTTGTTGGCCTTGCCCACGCGCACCACCTGGCCCGACACGTAGGCCGACTTGGGGGAGAGCAGGAAGCGCAGCGTGCTCTCGGCCTGGTTCTCGGCGCCGGGGGCGACGTAGACCAGCTGCACCGTGCCGCCGGCGCGCGCCTCCTTGCCCAGCGAGCGGGTGAAGCCCTCGAGCGCGCGCTGGGCGGTGTGCTCGCGCGGGGAGGAGGTGTCCTCGGGCGGGGTGCCCAGCACCACGATGCGGCCGTTGGAGGCCATCGTCCGGATGGCCGGATGGAAGAAGCGGTGGAGCTCTGCGAGCTGCTCGCTGTCGCCGATCCCCGTGGCGTCGAAGACCAGCGCCCTGAACCGCTCGGAGGACGGCGCCTCGGAGTTCCACACCGTGGCGTCCAGATCGGCAGCGGCCGCCGCCTCGCGCAGCTCGTCCTTCATCTCGGTGGCCGCGTCGACCCCGGCCCCGCCCAGGACGGAGACCACGCCGGCGCCCAGCCGGCCGCCGGGCGCGGTGCCCACCAGCACGCGGCCGTCCACCAGCGGCTTGCCCGGCTCCCAGCGCTCGAGCGGCGTGGGCACCGGCAGGCCCACGTTCTTGGCGATCAGGTTGCCTACCGGCGCGTTGACTATCTGTGTGTAGAGGTCAGTCATCAGACTTTCTCCTTCTCGAGGATTGCCACCACGCCCTGGCCGCCCGCGGCGCAGATCGAGATCAGGCCGCGACCTCCGCCGCGCTCGTCGAGCGCCTTGGCCAGCGCGGCCACGATCCGCCCGCCGGTGGCCGCGAAGGGGTGGGCGGCGGCCAGCGAGCCGCCGTTCACGTTGAGCTTGTCCCGGTCGATCGAGCCCAGCGGCTCGTCGCGCCCCAGGCGCTCCTTGCAGAAGACCGGGTCCTCCCACGCCTTGAGCGTGGAGAGCACCTGGGCGGCGAAGGCCTCGTGGATCTCGTACAGGTCGAAGTCCTGCAGCGTGATGCCCGCGCGGTCGAGCATCCGCGGCACGGCGTAGGCGGGCGCCATCAGCAGCCCTTCACCGCCGTGCACGTAGTCCACGGCCGCGGTCTCGGCATCCACGAAGTGCGCCAGCACCCGGTGGCCGTGCTCCTCGGCCCACTCGTCGGTGGCCAGCAGCACCGTGGAGGCGCCGTCGGACAGCGGCGTGGAGTTGCCCGCGGTCATGGTGCCGTTCTCGCCGCCGAAGACCGGGCGCAGCTTGGCCAGCTTCTCCGGCGTGGAGTCGGGACGCAGGTTCTGGTCGCGCTCCAGTCCCAGGAAGGGGGTCATCAGGTCGTCGTAGAAGCCGCGGTCATAGGCGGCCGCCAGGTTGCGGTGGCTGGCGGCGGCCAGCTCGTCCTGCTCGGCCTGGGTCAGTCCCCACTCCACTGCCGTGCGCGCAGTGTGCTCACCCATCGACAGGCCGGTGCGGGGCTCCTCGTTGCGCGGGATCTCGGGCACGATCTGGCCCGGGCGCAGCTTGGCCAGCACCTTCAGCCGGTCGGTGGTCGACTTGGCCCGGTTGAGCTCGAGCAGCAGCTCGCGCAGCTCGTCGTTCACGGCGATCGGGGCGTCCGAGGTGGTGTCCACGCCGCCGGCGATGCCGGAGTCGATCTGGCCCAGCGCGATCTTGTTGGCCACGCCGATGGCCGTCTGCAGGCCGGTGCCGCAGGCCTGCTGGAGGTCGTAGGCGGCGGTCGCGGGCGCCAGCCGGCTGCCCAGCACCACCTCGCGCGTGAGGTTGAAGTCGCGCGCGTGCTTGAGGACCGCTCCCGCGGCCATCTCGCCGAGGTGCTCGCCGTCGAGGTCGTAGCGCTCGATCAGCCCCTCCAGCGCGGCGCTGAGCATGTCCTGGTTCGACGCGCTGGCGTAGACGCCGTTGGAGCGCGCGAAGGGGATCCTGTTGCCGCCGAGGACGGCGACCTTGCGGCCTGAGTTCATCGGGGGTCTCCTGTGTCGAGGGAAGAGGAACGCGCGCGCAGGCCGGGGGCGACCGTCGCGATCAAGAGCTCGGCGGCCTGCTCGGCGGGGATCTCACCCGTGCGCAGCCACCAGCGGGCCAGGGCCTCGGCCGCCCCCAGCAGGGCGTGGGAGAGGGCTTCCACCTCCATGCGGGCCTTCTCGCGGCGGGCCGGAGGCATCTGTTCGATCAGCGAGTTGGCCACCAGCGCCACCACCCGCTCGCGGTGCTCGGTCACCCGCCGGGCGATCTCCCCGCCGGTCGGCAGCGTCTCGTCGAAGAGCACCCGGAACGCGCCGCTCTCGTCGCTCACGAAGGCGAAGAAGGAGCGTAGGCCCACGTCGAGGGCGTCGGCCGGAGAGGGGGCCGAGCGCACGGCGTCGCCCACCGTCTCGAGCAGGTGCTCGGCGTCGCGCTCCAGGCACGCCAGGTAGATCCGCTCCTTGTTGCCCCAGTAGGCGTAGAGCAGCGGCTTGGTCACACCCACCTCGGCGGCCACGCCGTCCATCGTCACGTTCGCGTAGCCCTCGGCGGCGAAGCGGGCGTGGGCCACGTCGAGGATCTGGCGCTCGCGCTCGGCCCGGGGCAGGCGGCGCGGCGAGGCGGCGGGCGAGGACATCGGCCGCGCAGGTTACTCGAGTAGAAACTTCTATGCGGGTAAGTAACCCGCCCCTGGGCTAGGAGACCGGTACGCGAGCTGAGGTTCGACCGCGCTTGGACCGCCCGGTCCGCAGCTCCTTCGCCCCCAGCCTGACCACGTAGGTGCCCGGCTTGTCCGCCCGCCACGGCAGCGATCGGTTTCCCTGCCGCAGGGTGGCGAGGCCGCGGTGCACCACCCGATGCCCGCGGTACACCTTCAGCTCCACGACCGAGAGCTTCGACAGCGAGAAGCGGACCCCCACCACCCGCCCGTGCACCGCCTGCCGGGGGCCCTGGAACACGACCTTGGGGGGATCGGTCTGGTAGCCGCGGTAGCGGATCGCGTAGTCGCAGTAGATCCCACCGAGCCGCTGGCCCATGCCCTGCAGGATCTCGCGGAGGAGCTCGTGGTACAGCGGGCTCGACTCGTGCCCGCGGAAGTTGTAGCGCGACCAGTCCCCGACGTCGCTGAAGGGGACCTCGCGACGAGCCTCGGGTTCGGCCTCGGTGAAGAGCTGGGTGGCCCGGGGGTCGGCGGCGAGCTTGCCGTAGTCGTGTAGGCCGATCAGCGCCTGCATGAAGGCGTTGAAGATGAACAGGCGCGGGGCGAAGGAGTACTGGAGGTAGTGGACCCCGCCGAGCGGGCCGCGCGCCCTCACGCCGGCCGGGTGGGGCACCTCGAACGCACCCAACGCCGACCTAGCGGTGGCCAGGTAGTCCGGCCGGCCAAGCAGCTGGGACGCGCGGCCGAACGCGGAGATGGCCGTGGCCTCGGCCATCCCGCTGATCCAGGGCGGCGATCCGCCGCCGAACTCGAACATGTACTCCCAGGCGATGAAGCGGCGGTCGCGGTGGACGGCCAGGGCCGACAGCTCGTCGAGCAGGTGCGCCAGCCGCTTCGGCCGACAGGGGGTTCCTGGCTTGGGCCCCGGCGGACGGGCGCCGCACACCAGCTTCGCCTTGCCGGGAGTCCGCTTCTTGCACGCGCCGTGCAGGAGGTTGGCCTTCTTGAAGTTCGACAGCGGGTGGAACTGCAGGCCCCGCCCGGGGAAGTACTGGAACAGCAGCTCGCTCCCCTTGAACTCGATCTGGTCGCCCACCGCGGGGAAGCGCTTGCTCGGCCAGTAGGCGGCGTTTCGCCGCAGCCCGAGGAACTGGGCCGGCATCCGCGAGGGGGTCAGGCGCCGGGCCTGCGCGAGCCGCTCCAGCGTCTGCACCACGTAGCCCAGCTCGCGGCGTCGCGCGCCCGACAGCCGGCTCAGCGTCGAGCGGGCTCTGCCGAACGTGCGCCGGTAGCCGGCGTAGGACGTGCGCGAGATCGCGTGGGCCCGGTAGGCCCGGGCCAGGGCCGCGGACACACCGCCGCCGCCACCCGCGGCGGAAATGGCCTGGTGGCGCGCCCTCCCGGGCGCCGGCCCCAGGTCCACCTCCGGGGCAGGGGGCACGAATGGGTCGTCGGCGCGCCGGACGTGGTCGCCGTCGACCACGAGCACGGGGCTGGCGAAGGCGGGGGCGCTCAGCGCGGCCGCGAGCGCGACTGCCATGACGGCGATGACAAGGCCACGGACGCGCATCGTGCGCGCCATGATGCCACCGCGGGGCGGTCGTCTACGCCGGCAGCAACGCCTGACGCGGCGCAGTCGGCGCCTTGCGCAGCCAGGCGCGCATCTGCTCGTACACGCGCGGGTGGTTGAGCAGGTGGAAGTGGGTGAGCCCCCCGAGGTGGTGGGTGTTGTCCACCTCGAAGGCGATCTTTCGCCCGCTGCGCGACTGCCCCGCCGAGCTCGCGTACAGCACCAGCAGATCCCCGATCACGCGCCCCAGCGGATGGCGGTGGTCGCGGGTCACCGTCGCCCCGATCACGTAATGCGAGGCGGTCTCGAGCAGGGGGATCTCCCCGCAGGGGTCCGGCCCCCACGCGTCGGGATCGCAGTCCTTCCAGTCCTCGTCGACGATCGCCCCCCAGCGCAGGTCCTTGATCCCCACGCTGCGCTGGGCCAGCGCCTCGGCCAGCGGCCGCGACTCCGGCGTCCAGTTCAGGGCCACTCCCAGCCGGGTGGCCGCCTGCTCGAGCGGCGCGCCCAGGTGCGGCGTGCCCAGCGTCACGACGTTGCGCACCCGCTCCACCCAGCCGAGGTTGGCCCGCATGGCGTAGTGACAGGCGCTGCGGTTGATCAGCCCGCCCATGGAGTGGCCCACCAGCAGGATCTGCTCGATCGGGTCGGGCCAGCAGTCGTGCAGCTCCTCGAGCAGGACCGCCAGGCGGCGGCCGTTCTCGGAGATGTGCAGGCCGGTGTTCATGCGCACGGTGACGGGGGTGAAGCCCATGTCGTCGTGCAGCCGCGAGCCGTGCCAGACCTCGTGGTCGCCGTAGTGGCGCTCGGCCCCCAGGCGCCATGAGGCCTCGGTCTCGCACAACCCGTGGGTGAAGATCGCCACCCGCCGGCGGGCATCGGGGAAGGCTCGGGCCACCTCGACGCTGTCCATGTGGACCTCGCGGCCGTTCTCGCGCACGGCCATGCGCACCGCCAGCGGGTTGCTCTCGCGCTCTAGGGCGTCGCCGAAGGCGCCGCTGAGCGCACCCAGGGCCGGCGCGGCGACGGGGGAGTCGGCCAGCGAGAGCGGGTTGTCCAGCTGGGCCAGGGCCAGGGCGGTCCCGCCGGCCCGCACGATCCCGCCGCCGACCCGGTGCACGGCGGTGTAGACGCCGGTGGTGATGGCGTTGTGCGCCAGCTTGACCGGGGCCCCGAGCGGGCCCACCGCCGCGAACGAGCGGTCGGCCAGGGCCCGGTGAACCTGCCCTATTCGGGCCGCGGACTGGCCGAATCCGGCGGCGACGACGGCACCCGCCGCCCTGACCTCGTGCGCGCGCGAAGATTGCATGAGTCCATGTAACACCGACTCATGCTCCATTTCAACCGTAGGATTCCTGGCCGCATGGCCAAGAACGGCACCAGGAACGACACCGAGGCGTTCACCATCGACCAGCTGGCCCAGCGGACCGGGATGACCGTGCGCAACATCCGCGCGCATCAGTCGCGCGGCCTTCTGGACCCGCCCGCCGTCCGCGGCCGGACCGGGTACTACGGCGGCGATCACGTGGACCGGATCGAGCTGATCCGCCAGCTCCAGGCGGACGGCTACTCGCTCGACCTGATCGGGCGGCTGCTGGCCCGCGACTCGGCCCGGAGCGCTGATGCCCTGCGCTTCCAGCGCGCGCTGCGCGAGCCCTGGACCGACGAGGAGGCGCGCGTGGTCGACGGCGCCGAGCTGTCCAAGCGCTACGGCACCGACGACCCCGAGCTGCTCACCAAGGCCGAGGAGCTGGGCCTCGTCCGGCCGCTCGGCCACGGCAAGTGGGAGGAGCTGAGCCCGCGGTTGGGGCGCGCCGGCGCCGAGCTGACCGACCTCGGCGTGCCGGCCGAGAAGGCGCTGAGGCTGGTGGCCCGCGTCCGCCGCAACGCCGACAGCGCCGCCCGTACCTACGTCCGGCTGTTTCTCGAGGAGGTGTGGCAGCCGTTCCAGGGCCAGGGCACCCCCGACGAGCGCTGGCCCGACGTGAGCGACGCGCTCGAGCGCATGCGTCCACTGGCCTCGGACTCGATGCTCGCGATCTTCCAGATGGCCATGGACGACGAGGTGGAGGAGGCCTTCGGCCGGGAGCTCGCTCGAGCCCGCCGCCATGCCAAGCGCCGCCGCTGAGGGGCGTTCACCCACGCGCTCAGCACCGCGCTATCCTCACTCGCGAACCCTGCGGCCGGCGGGGTTTTTCCTTGTCCGGCCGGACACCTGCGAGGAGTCGAGGAGCCATGGCTCGCGGAGACGTACGAATCGCCGCCACCCTGGAGTGCCAGGAGTGCAAGCGGCGCAACTACCAAACTCAGAAGTCCAAGCGCAACAACCCGGATCGGATCGAGCTGCGCAAATACTGCCGCTGGTGTGGGCACCACACGCCGCACAAGGAGACCCGCTGACGGGTAGCTGAGCTCGATGGCCCGGAATCGCCAGAAGGCCAAGGAGCGCCAGGCTCGTCGCAAGGCCGGGCAACAGGGCAACGGCCCTGCGTCGGCCCCTGAGCGCCGCGGCGGCGACGATCCCCTCGCCGCCGACGTGGCCGATGAGCTCGAGCGCGAGTCGGTGGCGGCCGGACCCGATCCGATCACCCCGGTCCCGCTGGGTGGAACCGGTCAGGTCTCCCCGCCGCTCAGTGGCTCCGAGCGGATCCGCGCCGGTGACGCGGCCGAGGCCGACCAGGAGCCCGAGCTCGGCTATCCCGACATCGAGAACGACCCCGAGCACTTCGACCCGGACGAGGACGAGCCCGAGGACGTCGAGGACCTCGCGCCCGGCCCGCGCGGCCGCCGCGGAGAGGGGCAGGCGGACAAGGAAGGCTCGCGTCTCGTACAGTTCCTGCGGTCGGTGGTTGCCGAGCTCCGCCGGGTGCAGTGGCCCGACCGCCAGGCGCTCACCACGCTGACGGGCGTGGTCCTCGGCTTCGTGATCATCGCGGGCACCTACCTCGGCCTGCTGGACGCGATCTTCCAGCGCCTAGTCGACGCACTGATCTGATCAACCCGAGCCCCAACCCAGGAAGCCACACAGAGAGACTGAAATGTTCCGCTGGTACGCCGTAAACACCTACTCCGGTCACGAGAAGAAGGTCAAGCAGAACCTCGAGCACCGGGTCCAGTCCCTGGGCCAGGGCCCGTCCGTGCGCCAGGTGGTCATCCCCACCGAGCAGGTGCAGGAGATGAAGGACGGCCAAAAGGTCTCCAAGGAGCAGCGGACCATGCCCGGCTACCTGCTGGTGAACATGAACCTCACCGATGACTCTTGGGGCCTGGTCAAGAACACCCCGGGAGTGACCGGCTTCGTCGGCGCCTCCCAGAAGCCCGTGCCGCTCAGCCAGGGTGAGATCGACCGCCTGCTCAACCGCGAGACCGCCGAGCGCCCCCGCGCCCGGGCCCAGTTCTCGATCGGCGAGTCGGTCAAGGTCGTCTCGGGTCCGCTGTCGGACTTCTCGGGCGAGATCTCGGAGATCAACGAGGACGCTGCGAAGCTCAAGGTGCTGGTATCCATCTTCGGGCGCGAGACGCCGGTGGAAGTCGGCTTCGACCAAGTGAAAAAGATCTAGGAAGCCATGGCGAAAAAAGTCCTGACACTCATCAAGCTGCAGGTGCCTGGTGGCGCCGCCAACCCAGCTCCGCCGGTCGGCCCCGCCCTGGGGCAGCACGGCGTGAACATCATGGAGTTCTGCAAGGCGTTCAACGCGCAGACCCAGAACGAGAACGGCACCACGATCCCCGTGGAGATCACGGTCTACGAGGACCGTTCGTTCACCTTCATCACCAAGACGCCGCCCGCGGCGGTGCTGATCAAGCAGGCGATCAACCTGGACAAGGGATCGGGCGAGCCCAACCGCACCAAGGTGGGCAAGATCTCCTCGGCCCAGATCCGCGAGATCGCCGAGAAGAAGATGCCCGACCTCAACGCAAACGACCTCGACGCCGCCTCCAAGATCATCGAGGGCACCGCGCGCTCGATGGGTGTGGAGGTGGCTCGATGAAGCACGGCAAGCGCTACCGCAACAACCTCGACAAGGTCGACCGCGAGCGCCAGTACACGCCGTCGGAGGCGGTCGGGATCGTCAAGTCCTTCGAGGGAGCCAAGTTCGCCGAGACCGTCGAGGTGCACATCCGCACCGGTCTGAACGTCCGCCACGCCGAGGAGCAGCTGCGCGGCACGATCTCGCTGCCCAACGGCCTGGGCAAGGAGATGACTGTCGCGGTGTTCGCCAGGGGCGACAAGGCCCGCGAGGCCACCGAGGCCGGCGCCGACCACGTGGGCGACGACGATCTGGCCAAGCGGATCGAGGACGGCTTCTCGGACTTCGACGTGGCCATCGCCACGCCGGACATGATGCCCGTGGTGGGCCGCCTGGGCCGGGTGCTGGGCCCGCAGGGAAAGATGCCCAACCCCAAGGTCGGGACCGTGACCAACGACGTCGCCCGTGCGGTCTCCGAGAGCAAGGCGGGCAAGGTCGAGTACCGGACCGATCGCCACGCGATCGTGCACCTGCCGATCGGCAAGTCCGACTTCGCCGAGGGCGACCTGCTCGAGAACTACGCGGCGCTGATCGACGAGATCAACCG
>JBBREO010000050.1:0-18638 GCA_038202855.1 Solirubrobacterales bacterium | reverse complement strand
AGGAGTACTGGGGGCGCCCCGTGCCGGGCTTCGGCGACCCCGAGGCCCGCATCGTCGTGCTCGGGCTCGCGCCCGCCGGCCACGGAGGCAACCGGACGGGACGCGTGTTCACCGGCGACCGCTCGGCCGACTGGCTCTATGCCTCGATGCACCGCACCGGCCTGGCCAACCAGCCGGAGTCTGTGCACGTCGACGACGGCCTGCGCCTGGACGGTGCGTTCGTGGCCGCCGCCGTGCGCTGCGCGCCGCCGGCCAACAAGCCCACCCCGGCCGAGCGCGACACCTGCCTGCCCTACGCCGAGCGCGAGCTCGAGCTGCTCCCCGTGCGCGTGGTGGTCTGCCTCGGAGCGTTCGCCTGGGACGCCGCGCTGCGCCTGACCGGCCCGCCGCCCAAGCCCAAGCCGAAGTTCGGCCACGCCGCCGAGCACTTCACCGGCGACGGCGTGACGCTGCTCGGCTGCTTCCACCCCTCGCAGCAGAACACGTTCACGGGCAAGCTCACAGAGCCGATGATCGACGGCGTGTTCGCCCGTGCCGTGCAGGTGGCCTACGGCAGCTCGACCACCGCGGCCAATCGCTTGTAGCCCTCCACCGACGGGTGGTCGCCCTCCACCGTCCAGTCCGGGCGTAGGCGCCCGCGGCGGTGGGGGTCCTCCAGCTGCCGGTACCAGCGATAGACCGGCACGTGGAGCTCCCTGCCCATCCGGCCGATCATCGCGTTCAGAGCGCGGATGCTCCGGTCCGCGCCGGGCGGCCCGTTGTCCCACGGCAGCACCTCGGTCAGGGCCACGCGCAGACGACGCTGCCGGCCCCGGACCGCCATCGCGCGCAGGTTCTGAGCCGCGCTTCGGACCGACCGGCCCTGGGCGATGTCGTTGATCCCGCCCTGCACGATCAGGACCGAGGCGCCGCTTGCGCAGCGGTCCAGCCGCGCGGCGATCTCGTCCGTGCGCTCGCCGAACACCCCGCAGTTGCGAAAGCGGGCGGCCGGCAGGCGCAGCTGCGCCCAGTACTCGAACTGGCTCTCGGGGTCTAGCGCCACCTCTCCGATGCGACGGCGCACGCCCGGGTCGGGGTCCCAGCTCGGCGAGCCGGCGGTGATCGAGTCGCCCAGCGCGGCCACCACGGCCGAGCGATGCCCGTCCGGCTTGCCGGCCCCGAGCTTCACGTCGTGGCGCGGGGCGCCGCCCCCGCAGGCGGCCAAGCAGGTCAGGGGGGCCAGCAGCGCCCACGCGAAGAAAGCTTTCATTCAGGTTTTGCCTACGCAGGCCACGCAAGGACGGATGTGCGCTGGCCCCGCGCCGAAACTGGGCACAGGGTGGGAGCCACAGGCGAGCGGAGATGCTGATGCAGAGGTTCACAAGCGGTCAAGACCAGGGAGACGAGCCAGCCAACGTGCGGGGGCTGCTCGAGCGGGTGCCCGCGGTGCCCGAGGACGGTTGGGTCGATTCGGCCCTTGACCACTTCGACGTGGACCCCGAGCTCGAATGGGTGGCGGTGGTCGACACCGAGAACCGCCCGGTGGCGCTTGCGGGCCGCCCGCTCGGCCTCGGCGGGGAGCCCCGGCTGGCCGGGGTGGACCGGATCGAGCCCGACCTGAGCCTGACCGCCGCCGCGCGGACGGCGATGGCGCGGCCGTCGTCGGAGCGCATGGTTCCCTTTCTGCGCTGTGACAGCCGCGGCCGCTACGTCGCGGTGGTGCGCACCGAGGTGCTGGTTGCCGCCCTGGCCGACGCGCACGAACGCGTGACGGTGCGCTCGCCCGCGTCCTAGCGGGCCCGGGCGGACGGTGTCCGCCTGCTCCAGGCCTCATCATTGAGGGGCCGCGCGAGCGGGTGCCCCGATGTCCTCCACCGCCATTCCCATAGCCGACCGCCCGTCGGGCACCGCCAAGGGCGGCCAGCAGCGCACCGCGCTGGTGAGCGTGGGCGCCGCGGTGTTCCTGGTCGTGGTCAAGCTGGTGACCGGGGTGCTGACGGGGTCGCTGGCCTTCCTGGCCGAGGCGGCGCACTCCGCGACGGACCTGGTGGCCGCGCTGCTCACGCTGTTCGCCGTGCGCGTGGCCGTCCGCCCCGCCGACCACGAGCACCAGTACGGCCACGGCAAGGCCGAGCACCTGGCCGCGCTGGGCGAGAGCGCCTTCCTCGGCTTGATCTCACTGGCCATCGGTCTCCAGGCGATCGTGCGCCTGGCCGACGGCGGGGGCCACAAGGTCGAGGTGACGTGGTGGGCGCTCGCCGTCCTGGGCCTGGTGATCGTGGTCGACGCGAGCCGCACGGTGGTGAGCCTGCGCGCCTCGCGGCGGCTGTCCTCCGCGGCCCTGGCGGCCAATGCACTGCACTTCGGCTCTGACCTGCTCGGTTCGATTGCCGTGCTGATCGGGCTGCTGTTCGTGTCCGCCGGCTACCACTCGGCCGACGCGATCGCGGCCCTGATCGTCGCGGCGCTGGTGATCTCGGCCGCCCTGCGGCTGGCGCGCGGTTCGATCGACGTGCTGATGGACCGCAGCACGGCGGAGTCCGACGCGGCGATCGAGGCAGCGCTGGACGCGGTGGACGAGCGCTTCGTGGTGCGCCGCGTGCGCGCCCGCCACGCCGGGCCCAGCCACTTCGTCGATCTGGTGGTCGGCATACCACCAGACGTGCAGATCACGCAGGCCCACGCCACGGCCGACGACATCGAGGCCGCCGTGCGCGAGCGGCTGCCCAACACCGACGTGATGGTCCACGTCGAGCCGATCGAGGGCGAGGGCTCCCTGCGCGAGCGGGCCACCGCGGCGGCGCTGTCGGTGCCCGAGGTGAGGGAGGTGCACAACGTGCGCGCCATGCGCACCGACGACACCTACGAGCTCACCCTTCACGCCAAGGTGCCCGGGAGCCAGACGCTCGACGAGGCCCACGGCACGGCCGATCGCGTGGAGGCCTCGATCCACGGCTCGGTGCCCGAGGTGTCGCGCATCTACACCCACATCGAGCCGCTCGCCGAGACGGCGACGGCCAGCAAGCCGCTCCGGGGGGAGGTCGAGACCGACCGCGCGGCGATCGACGCGATCGTGCGCCGCCATACGGGCACGGGGCCGATCGATGTGCGCTTCCGCGACTCCTCGCGCGGTCGGATCGCGCTGGTCACCGTGGTGCTTCCGGGCGAGGAGTCCCTGGGCGCGGCCCACCGCCGGGCGGGACGCATCGAGCACGACCTGCGCAAGGAGAGGCCCGACCTGGCCGACGCTGTGGTGCACACCGAGCCCGCGGCAGAGCCGCGGCCCGACTAACGGCGCAGGCACTCCCGTGGCGCTCTAGGATCGTCCCGTGGCTGGGAGGTCGCTTACGGGGGTCGTGATCGCGTCTGTGGCGCTCGCCCTCGGCATGCCCTTGGCCGCGCCAGCGGAGGCCAAGACGCCGCCCCCCGCCTCGCCGCTGACGGTGCGCCACTTCGGCGGCGACCCGACCGGCGACGTCGGCGCGGTGGTCCGGCGCACGCGCTTCGGAGTCCCGCACGTGACCGGCAAGAGCTTCGAGGCGGCGGCCTACGGGCAGGCCTACGCCTTCGCGGAGGACAACCTGTGCACGCTGGCCGACACGGTCGTGACCGTCAACGGCGAGCGCTCGCGCTACTTCGGGCCCGACGGCTCCTGGGTGTTCGCGGGCAACGGATCGACGTTCAACAACCTCGACTCCGACTTCTTCTACGGCAGCATCAACCAGCAGCGCAAGGTCGAGGGCCTGCTGGCCAAGAAGCCGCCCCGGGGCCCGCTGCCCGAGCTGAAGCAGGCCACGCGCGGCTTCGTGCGCGGCTACAACGCGTACCTGCGCGACGTGGGCGGCGCCAAGGGCGTCCCCGACGACCGCTGCCGCGGCAAGGACTGGGTCCGCCCGATAACCGAGATGGACCTCTACCGCCGCTACTTCCAGCTCGGCAGCCTGGCCTCCTCGGGCGTGGTAATCGACGCGATCGCCAACGCCCGGCCCGTCGGGTCGGTAACCCCGAGCACCACACGGAGCGATCGACGCGCGATGGTCGAGAAGGTCGCGCGGGTGCGTGGCCTGGGCGGGCTTGGCTCCAACGCCTACGGCTTCGGCGGCGACGCCACCGACAACGGGCGCGGCATGGTGCTGGGCAACCCCCACTTCCCCTGGGCGGGCGCCGAGCGCTTCTACCAGTCGCACGTGACGGTGCCGGGCAAGCTCGACGTGTCGGGAGGCACGCTCTACGGCGTCCCGGCCGTGCTGATCGGGCACACCAAGGGGCTCGCCTGGTCGCACACGGTGGCCACGGCGTGGCGCTTCACGCCGTTCGAGGAGAAGCTCGTGCCCGGCGACCCGCACTCCTACCTCTACGACGGCGCGCCGCGCAAGATGAAGGCCACCACGGTGACGGTGAAGGCGCGCGCCGGGGGCGGTCTCGAGAATCGCTCGCGGACGCTCTACTCGACCGTGCACGGGCCGATGTTCGACTCCCTCGCGGGCCAGCCACTGTTTCCCTGGACCGCCACGTCGGGCTACTCCCTGGGTGACGTCAACGACCAGAACTTCCGCTACCTCAACCACTTCCTGGAGACCGACAGGGCGCAGTCCGTGCGCGAGTACGACGCGATCGAGCGGCGCTACCAGGGCATCCCGTGGGTCAACTCGATCGCCGCCGACAGCCGCGGCGAGGCCTATTACACGATGAACGGCGCGGTGCCCAACATGCCCGACGACCGCGTGCAGCGCTGCCAGACGGCGCTCGGGTCGGTCACCTTCACGGCGCTCGGACTGCCGACGGTCGACGGCTCGCGCTCTGACTGCAACTGGGTGACCGACCGTGGCGGGGTGGACGACGGGCTGATGCCCAGCTCGCGCCTGCCCACCATGTTCCGGCGCGATTACGTGCACAACGGCAACGACTCGCACTGGCTGACCAACCCCAACCAGCCCCTGGAGGGCTTCGACCGGATCGTGGGGATCGAGCGGGCCGAACGCACGCTGCGCACCCGGCTGGGGTTGATCATGGTCCGCGACCGCCTGGCGGGCCGCGACGGGCTGCCCGGCAACCGCTTCTCGTTCCAGAACCTCAAGTGGATCGCGCTTGGGGACCGTCAGTACCTGGGCGAGCTGTGGCGGACCCGGCTGGTGGAGATCTGCCGGGCAAACCCCAACATCGACGGCGTCGACGTGAGCCCGGCCTGCGACGTGCTGGCGCGATGGAGCGGCCGCGACGACCTCGACGCCGCCGGCGCGCTGCTGTTCCGCCGCTTCGCCGCGCGGGCCTACCCGGCCACCGCGTCGCTGCCGAGCGGCACGGAGGGCTCCACCGAGCTGGGCGCCCGCCCCTTTACGAACCCGTTCGATCCCGCCCACCCCGTGGACACTCCGAACGGACTCGCCGACACGCCCAAGACCCGCTCGGCGCTGGCCTCCGCGGTCAAGGACCTGCGCGACGCCGGCCTGGCGCTGAACACCCCCCTGCGCGCGGTGCAGCGCGACGGCGTGACCGGCACGCCGATTCACGGGGGACCGGGAAACCTGGGCGTGTTCAACGCCATCTACGCGTCCTGGAACGGCAAGGGCCTGGACCCGGTCGAGGACGGGTCGAGCTTCATCCAGGCCACGCAGTTCACCGGCAGCGGCTGCGGCCTGCGCGAAAGCACCTTTCTGACCTACGGGTTGTCGGAGAACCCCGCCTCGCCGCACCGATCGGACTACGGCCGCGCCTTCTCGCAGCGGCACTGGAACGACATGCCATTCTGCACAGCCGACGTCCTCAAGGCGCGCCAGACCGTCACCTACGTGGGCAACAGCTGCGCGTCGCGAGGTGGCCTGCGCTCCGTCCGCGTGCGCCGGACCCGGAGCGGCGGCGTGGGCCTCTCCTTCCGCCGCGCCCGCCGGGCCAAGGTCGGGGTGACCATCCAGAGGGTGACCCGGCGCGGTCTACGCCGGGTCGCGCGCTTCCGGCGCTCGAAGGCGTTCGCGCTCAGGCGCGGGCGCCTGCGGGCGGGCACCTACGTGGCGCGCTTTGCCATCCGGACGGCCAACGGCGCCGTCGACCGGCGCAGCCGGGCGTTCAGGGTCGCGGGCGCCCGCGTTAGGCGCCTGCGCTCCTTCGACCGCGACCCGGGCTGCGCGCTGCTGGAGCGCCTCTCGGTGGCAAGCCCGGTGGTCAAGGGACGCGCCGTCCGGGTCCGCTACCGGATGAACCGAACCGCCCGGGTGAGCGTGCGGCTCTTCCGCGGCAGGCGCCAGGTCTTCAAGCGGCGGCTGGGCTTCGTGAGCGGCGAGCACAACGCGTCGGTCGTGGCCCGCCGGCTTCGCCGCGGGGCGTACCGGGCGCGCATCGAGCTGCGCGTGCGTGGCTCGAAGCCCACAAGCGCCACCGTTCGCTTCCGGCTGCGCTAGCGACCCGAGTACGCTCAATGGTCGCGTGGCGGCCGATCCTCTCGCTTCCTTCACCCCCGTAGTCCGTGACTGGTTCGCGCGCTCGTTCGCCGGACCGACCGAGGCCCAGAAGCAGGCCTGGCCCGCCATCGCGGGTGGTGAGCACGTGCTCGTCTCGGCCCCGACCGGCTCGGGAAAGACGCTGGCCGCCTTCCTGTGGGGGCTCGACCGCCTGGCGGCCGACCCGCTGCCCGCGCGGGAGGAGCGCAGTGGGACCGATAGTCCCGCGAGCACCGCACCGAGACCCTCCAAGCGCACGCGCCTGGTCTACGTCTCGCCCCTGAAGGCCCTCTCCTACGACGTGGAGAAGAACCTGCGCGCGCCCCTGCGCGGCATCGCTGCCGGCGGGGAGATCACGGTGGGCGTCCGCACGGGCGACACGCCCCAGAAGGAGCGCCAGGCGATGCTGCGCAAGCCGCCAGACGTGCTGATCACCACGCCCGAGTCGCTGTACCTCATGCTCACCTCCCAGGCGCGGGGCATCCTCGAGGGAGTCGAGGCGGTGATCGTGGACGAGATCCACGCCGTTGCCCAGACCAAGCGCGGCGCCCACCTGGCGCTGACCCTGGAGCGCCTGGAGCACAACTCCGCGCACCACGTGCAGCGCATCGGCCTGTCGGCCACCCAGAAGCCGCTCGACGAGGTAGGCCGGTTCCTGGTGGGCGCCGGGCGCGAGTGCCGGGTGGTCGACACCGGCGTGCGCAAGCCGCTGGACCTGAAGATCCACGTGCCGGTGGAGGACATGCGCGAGCCCGGTGCCCACGACGTGACCGACCCGGCGGTGGGTGGCCAGGGCACCGCCGCCGGGGGCGGCGACCTGGTGGGCACGGGCATGGGTGACCCGGCCGAGGCGGCCACGCGGCGCTCGATCTGGCCCGCGATCTACCCGGAGGTCCTGCGCCTGGTCACCGAACACCGCTCGACGATCGTGTTCGTGAACAACCGGCGCGGCGCGGAGCGGCTGGCGCTGCGCCTCAACGAGCTGGCCGGTGAGCGGATCGAGTCAGACGACGGCGGGCCGCCGATCGTGCGACCCGCCGCCATCGCCCGCGCCCACCACGGCTCGCTGGCCCGCGAGGAGCGGCTGGTGGTCGAGGACCTGCTCAAGTCGGGCGAGCTGCCCTGCCTCGTGGCCACCAGCTCGCTGGAGCTGGGCATCGACATGGGCGCCGTGGACCTGGTGCTCCAGGTGGAGTCGCCCAAGTCGGTCACCGCGGGCCTGCAGCGGATCGGACGCGCCGGCCACAACGTGGGCGACGTGTCCAAGGGCCGGATCTTCCCCAAGTTCCGCGCGGACCTCCTGGAGTGCGCGGTGGTCGCCCGGCGGATGCGCGACGGCGACATCGAGACCACCGTGGTGCCGCGCAACCCGCTCGACGTGCTGGCCCAGCAGATCGTGGCCGTGGTCAGCGGCGGGGACTGGAAGGCCTCCGAGCTGCACGACCTGGTCCGCCGGGCCTATCCCTATTCGGACCTCTCGCGCGAGCTGTTCGACCAGGTGCTGGACATGCTCGACGGCCGGTATCCCTCCGAGGAGTTCTCCGAGCTGCGCCCGCGGATCGTCTGGGACCGGCTGGAGGACAGCGTGCGCGCGCGCAAGGGAGCGGGCCGGCTGGCGATCGTCAACGCCGGCACGATCCCCGACCGCGGCCTCTACGGCGTGCACCTGCCCGACGGCCGGCGGGTGGGCGAGCTGGACGAGGAGATGGTCTACGAGGCGCGCCCGGGGCAGACGTTCCTGCTGGGCGCGTCGACCTGGCGGATCGAGGAGATCACCCGCGACCGCGTGATCGTGACGCCCGCACCGGGGGCACCCGGCGCGCTTCCCTTCTGGAAGGGCGACGGCGTCGGACGGCCGATGGAGCTGGGCCGCGCGATCGGCGAGTTCGCTCGCACGGCCGTGGACCGCGAGCCGGCCGAGCTGGCCACGGAGTACGACCTCGACGAGAGGGCCGCCACCAACCTGGTCACCTACCTGCGCGAGCAGCGTGAGGCCACCCGGGTGGTACCCAGCGACCGCACGATCGTGGTCGAGCGCTTCCGCGACGAGATCGGCGACTGGCGCCTGTGCGTGCTCTCACCCTTCGGCGGCCGCGTGCACGCCGCCTGGGGGCTGGCCCTGTCCGCGCGCATCCGGGACCAGTTCGGTCTCGAGTCCGACGCGATCTGGTCCGACGACGGGATCGTGGTGCACCTGCCCGACGCGGATGAGCCCCCCAGCGCCGACCTGGTCATGGTCGAGCCAGACGAGCTCGAGGATCTCGTCGTGCGCGAGCTGTCGGCCTCCGCCCTCTACGGCGCGCGCTTCCGCGAGAACGCCGCCCGCGCGCTGCTGCTGCCCCGGGCCTATCCCGGCAAGCGCACGCCGCTGTGGCAACAGCGCCTGAAGGCCCAGTCGCTGCTCGAGGTGGCCAAGCGCTACGGGCAGTTCCCAATCGTGCTCGAGACCTACCGCGAGTGCCTGCGCGACGTGCTCGACCTGCCCGGCCTCGAGCAGCTGCTGCGCGGCCTCCACACGCGCGAGCTGTCGCTGGTCGAGGCCGAGACCCAGCACGCCTCGCCGTTCGCCTCGTCGCTGCTGTTCGACTACGTGGCCACCTACATGTACGAGGGCGACACGCCCAACGCCGAGCGCCGGGCGGCCGCCCTGTCCCTGGACCGGGACCTGCTGCGCGAGCTGCTGGGGCAGGAGGAGCTGCGCGACCTGATCGACCCGGCGGCCCTCGACGAGGTCGAGGCCGACCTGCAGCGCCGCTCGCCGCGAACCCAGGCCGCCAACGCCGACGCCCTCCACGACGTGCTGCGGGTGGTGGGTGATCTGAGCCCCTACGAGGTCGGCCAGCGCGTGCTGGAGGGCGTGTCGGCCGAGGTGATGCTCGGGGCCCTCGAAGCAGATCGCCGAGCCGTGTCGATGCGCATCGGCTCCGAGCCGCGCTGGATCTCCTCCGAGGACGCCGGCCTCTACCGGGACGCCTTCGGCGCCGTGCCCCCAGGGGGCCTTCCCGCCGCCTTCCTGGAGGAGTCCCCCGATCCATTCGTGCGCCTGGTCCGGCGCTACGCCCGTACCCACGGCCCCTTCACCACGCGCGAGCTGGCCGACCGGTACGGCGTCGATCCCACCCCGGCCCTGCAGGCCCTGGAGGCCGACGGCGGCCTCGTCCGCGGCGAGCTTCGCCCTGGCGGCTCGGAGCGCGAGTGGTGCGACACCGATGTCCTGCGGCGGCTGCGGCGGGCCTCGCTGGCCGTGCTGCGCAAGGAGGTCGAGCCCGCCGAGCAGCAGGCGCTGGCCCGGTTCCTGCCGGCCTGGCAGGGGGTCGACACGGCGCCGCCCGGGGGAGCGGGGGTCGATCGCCTGCGTGAGGTGCTCGTGCCCCTCCAAGGGGTGGCGCTCTCGCCCGCGGTTTGGGAGGAGGACGTGCTGCCCCGCCGCGCCGGCGCCTACTCGCCGTCATGGATGGACCAGCTGTGCGCGTCGGGCGAGGTCGTCTGGGTGGGAGCCGGCACGCTGGGCCGCACCACCGGCAAGGTGACGCTGTACTTCCGCGACGACGCGCCGCTGGTCGGCCCCCCGAACGTCAAGGGCGATCCACCCGAGGGCCGGGTGCACGACGCCGTCCGGGAGCGCCTGCGCGCCGGCGCCTCGTTCTGGACCGACCTGCTGGCCGACGTCGGGCACGAACCGGCCGAGCTACAGGAGGCACTGTGGGATCTGGTGTGGGCCGGCGAGGTGACCAACGACGCCTTCGCCCCGCTGCGCGCGCCGCGGCTGTCGCTGGCCAAGGAACAGCGCGACGCGACGCGACGCTTCTCGCGCCGCCGGCGCCCCGGTACGCCCCAGGTGCAGGGACGCTGGTCGCTCACCGACCGGCTGTTCGCCGGGGCCCCCGAGCACGGCGCGCGCATGCGGGCCATCTCCGAGCTGCTGCTGGAGCGCTACGGCATCGTCACCCGCGAGACCGTCCTGGCCGAGGGCATCGCCGGCGGCTTCTCCACCCTGTACGGCGAGCTGGCCAACCTGGAGACGCTGGGCACGGCACGGCGCGGCTACTTCGTGGAGGGGTTGGGTGGCGCCCAGTTCGCCCTGCCCGCCGCCATCGAGCGTCTGCGAGGGCTGCGCGCCGATACCCAGACGGGCTCCGGTGAGCAGGCGGGCGCCCTTGTGCTGGCGGCCACCGATCCCGCCAACCCCTACGGCGCCTCGCTGCCCTGGCCCAAGCGCGAGGAGGAACCGTCGCGGCCCCGCCGCGTGCGTGGCGCCCACCTGGTCACCCTGGACGCCCGGCCGTCCCTGTACGTCGAGAAGGGCGGCAAGGGCCTCTTGGCCCTGCGCGACCCGATCGAGGACGGCGTGCCGGCCCCGTGGCTGGCCGAGGCGCTGGAGGCGCTCGCCGAGCACGTCCGCCGCGGCCGCCTGAAGCGGCTCGCGATCGAGCGCTTCGACGGCGAGCCGGTGGTGGGGTCGGCATTCGAGCAGGCGCTGATCGACGCCGGCTTCCGGCTGGGGCCGCGCAAGCTCACGCTGAGCGCCTGAGGGCCGCCGACTGCCGGCGCCCGGGCCGCGGCCCGCGTGGCACAATCGACCCGTGGGGCGGGGAGGGTCACTACTAGCGGTGCTCGGCGCGTCGCTGGCGATCGTCCTCGCCGTCGCTGGGCCGGCGTTCGCGGTGAAGGCCGCGCCCGCCCGGGTCCAGGTGCTCAGCTCGACGCAGGGCGCCGTGTCCCACAGCAGGCGCGTGCGGGTGCGCGTATCGGCAAGCCGCCGCGGCTTCGTGCGCCTCGGGGGCCGGGTGGTCACCACCCGGAAGGGCAAGCGCCGCGTGGTCCGGCTCACCCGCCGGCGCACACTGCGCGTCAAGCGCGGCACCCGTCGCACCCTCCTGCTCCGCCTGCTGCCGCGCGGCCGGCGCGAGATCCGCTCGGCCCTGCGCACGTGCCGCGGCTCGCGCGTCCAGGTCTTCGCCCTCTACGACGCGCGGCGCAAGGCGCGCGACGTGGGTAAGGGAAAGACGGTCCGCTACAACGCGCAGGGCCGCTCGCTGCGCCGGAACCTGCGCACCTGCCTTCCGGGCGCGCGACCCGACGGGGCGGGCTCGGGCTACCGCGTCGGCGTGGCCGCGCGCGACATCAACCCGAGCGCGGACGGGAAGTTCAACGGACAGACAGTCTTCCTCGGCGGCTACGGCTTCGGGTCGGGCCCCGTGCTCACGGGTCGCAGCGCCGACGGCATCCTCGGCTCGGGCATACACGTGCGCGCGATCGCCGTCTCGGACGGGCACTCCACCACGGCCATCGCCGACATCGAGACACAGGGCTGGTTCGCCGCCACCAAGGACGGGCCCTATGGCCTGGTGGACATGCGCCGCCGGGTGCAGCAGGCCACCGGGGGCGGCCTGCCGGCGAGCGCGACCGTCATCCAGTCCGACCACTCCCACGCGGGTCCGGACACCATGGGCGTGTGGGGTGGCGTGCCCGTGGCCTACCGGGCCATGATCGCCGACCGGACGGTCGAGGCGATCGCCGAGGCCTACAGGACGATGCGGCCCGGCACGCTCTACTACGGCACCGCGCCCGGCCGCGACCTGCTGTCCAACCAGTTCGACTACGACGAGCAGAACAAGGCGGTCGACTCCGACGTGCGCGTGCTCCAGGCCCGAGAGCCCTCCGGCCGCCCGTTCGCCACGCTGCTCAACTTCTCCGCCCACCCCACGGTGCTCGGCTCGTCCAACCACAAGGTGTCCGGCGACTGGGTGCAGGCGGCCAACCCGCTGCTGGCGGACCGGTTCGGGGGCGAGGCCACCACGATGGTCGGCACCCTCGGCCGCACCCAGCCGGCCGACCGCGGCTGCACCGCCTCTCCCCTGCCGCCCGCCGGGTCGGCGCGCGACCTGTGCGCGATTGGCTCCTACGCCGAGCGAGTGGTGGAACGGGCCGAGGACGCCGCCGTGGCCGCGAAGCCGCTCGGCGGCAAGGCCGCAGTCGCCGCGCGCTCCTTCCTGATCCAGGATGCCGCGACCAACGCCCCGATCCTCGGCCTGAGCTACGCCGGGCAGCCCGCCGGCGCGCAGCTCAACCGCGCCATCACCCCGCCGTGGCTCACCGGCAACGTGCTCGGCACGGTGACCGCCAGCGCACGCATCGGCGACGTGCTGCTCTCGGCCATGCCCGGCGAGGCCTACCCGCAGATCCCGCTGCGGGTGCGCGACCTGGTGCCGGCCCGCGGCTACATGACCGCCGGCCTGGCCGGCGACCAGCTGGGCTACCTGATCGCGCCCTACACGGCCTACCCCGAGCCGATCCGGCGCAACTTCTTCAACCAGCGCGGCGACCAGGTCTCGCCGCTGGACAACGACAACTACTTCTTCAACGTCTCCCCGACCATGGGCGAGCGCGTGACGTGCTCGCTGCTGCGCGGGGCGGGGGAGCTGTTCGGGCGGGGTACGGCGATCCGCGATTCCCAGAGCAGCTGCGCGCCGTTCGCCAACGACGCCCTCAGCCCCGCCGGCGCCGACGCGGGCTAGACCTCAGAAGTCGAAGAAGTAGCGCGCCACGCGCGGGTCGGTCTGGTAGCCGGCCGCCCGCCACAGCTCCAGCGCGCCCTCGTCGATCTCCGCCAGCAGGATGTTGATGCGCTTCGCCCCCAGCGCCTCCAACCGGTCGTGGGCGGCCTGCACGAGCGCCCGTCCGACCCCGCGGCGGCGGTGGCCGGGGAGGACGACGAGCCGGTGTATGCCGCCACGCCAGCCGTCCCAGGTGACCACGGCCGTGCCGACTAGCGCTCCGGCGGCCTCGGCCACGAGCAGCGCGCCGGGATCGTGGGCGAGCAGGAGGCGAACGTCGTGCTCGCTGTCCTCCACGTCGGCGGCGGCGCTGCGGGCGCTCGCCCACACCGACAGGACCGCGTCCGCGTCGTCGACTCCGGCCGTGCGTATCGACACGTGGCTCGCTTCCACCAGACCGGCGAGGCTAGCCGCCTACCCTCGACCCATGCCCGAGGGCGACACTATCCACCACGCCGCGCTGCGGGTCGGGGAGGCGTTGGTGGGGCGCGAGATCCGCTCGATTCTGACGCCGCACCCCCGCCACCGCGCCGACCGGTGGCCCGAGCGGCTGGCCGGCCGCTCGGTGCGCCAGGTCGATGCCCGCGGCAAGCACCTCTTCATCCGCTTCGAGGGCGACCTGACGCTGCACTCGCACCTGCGCATGACCGGCAAGTGGGGCGTCTACGCCCGCGGCGAGCGCTGGCGCCGGGCGCGGCGGCGGGCCTGGCTGATCATCGCCACCGACTCCCACGAGGTGGTCCAGTTCGACGGCCCGGTGCTGGAGCTGACCACCGACTCGCGCACCCGCTTCGACCAGCGCATCGCCGGCCTGGGGCCCGACCTGCTCGCCCCCGAGTTCGACGAGACGCTGTTCCTGTCCCGCCTGCGCGAGGACGACCCCACACGAGGGATCGGCGACGCCCTGCTCGACCAGCGCACCCTGGCCGGGATCGGCAACGTGTGGAAGTCCGAGGCCTGCTTCCTCGTCGGACTCGACCCTTGGAAGCCGGCGTCGGGGGTGGCCGACGAACAGGTGCTCGAGCTGGTCCGGGCCATCCGCCCGCTGATGGCCCAGTCGGCCCGGCGGGGCGGGCGGATCACCACCTCCGAGGGTGACCGCCCCGGCGCCACCTGGGTCTACGAGCGCCGGGGGCTGCCCTGCCGGCGCTGCTCGACACCCGTGCGCGCCCGCGGCCAGGGCGACGACAACCGCACCACCTTCTGGTGCCCCAACTGTCAGAGCTGACCCCGCCGCTCCCTAACCTTGCCGGGATGGCTGGCACCCTCATCCGAGTCGGGCACAAGGGCGCGGACCACGTCGCGCCCGGCAACACCGAGGCCAGCTTCGCCGCGGCCCTGGAGTGTCGCGTCGACATGATCGAGTTCGACGTGCTCCCGGTCGACGGGCGGCTCGTCCTGGCCCACGACTACCACGATGCGGCCGATCGCGAGCCCCTGACGCTGGCCGAGGGTCTCGACCACCTGGCCGGCGATGCCTACGGCGACGTGGAGCTCGACGTGGACCTCAAGCTGCCCGGCTACGAGCGCGAGGTGATCGAGGCGCTGGTCGAGCGCGGGCTGGCCGAGCGCTGCCTGATCAGCTCGACCTACCCCGACAGCCTGCGCGTGGTCGGCGAGCTGGCGCCGGGCATCCGGCGCGGGCTGTCGGTGCCGCGCGCACGCCGCGACTACACCCAGAGCCGCCGCTGGATGGCCTTCGCCTACGCCGCCATCGCCTGGATCCGGCTGGTGCTTCCCTTCCGCGCCGCGCGGGCCCTGCGCGCCGGGGAGTGCGAGGCACTGATGGCCCACCGCCTGCTCGTGAGCCGCCGGCTCGTGCGTGCCGTGCAGTCGGCCGGCGGCCAGCTCTACGTGTGGACGGTGGACGACCCGGCCGAGATCGCGCGTCTGGAGGGCCTCGGAGTCGACGCGGTGATCACCAACGACCCGCGCCTGTTCAGCGCTGGATGAGGCAGTCGGCGTCCGATCGCCCCGGGGGCGATCCGCCCTCCACGCCCTTGATCCCGGCGCGGGTGATCCGCGACTCGCTGCGCACCACGCGCCAGCGCCTGCCCTTCTTCGCCGTCCAGCGGAAGTTGACCGTCCCGCGCAGCCGGTAGGCCTGGCCCTGGTCGGGCGGGGCGAAGGCGAAGTCATAGCCCGACTGGACCGAGCGCCGGCGGGCCGAGCCCACCCGGATCCAGCGCGAGGCCGACCCGCTCTCCACCCAATGTCCCGCGCCGTTGCTGAACTGGGCCGAGAAGCGCATGTACATGCGCTGGCTCGTCCCGTTGCCGGGCATGCTCGCCCGGATGCCGATCGAGCTCTTCACGGTGTCGCAGCGGTTGAGCGTGCTCCACAGGTACTTCGACGAGGCGGCCTGGGCCGATCCGGGCACCAGCAGGGCGGCCGCGAGGGCGGTCAGGAGGGTCGCGCGGCGCATCGGCGGGGCATGGTGACAGGCGCCCGGGCTGTTCGCGCTGCTTATCCTCCTGGCATGCAGCCGGGGGAGGACACGGCGGCTTTGCTCGCGAGCGTGGACGTCTTCGCAGACCTCGAGGCGCGCGAGCTGGCCCAGATCGCCAGTGTGGCCGTGCCGCGCACCTTCGAGCGCGGCGAGGTCCTGTTCCGCGAGGGCGACCGCGGCGACACCTGTTACGTGATCCGCAGCGGCGCGGTGGTCATCCGCCGCGACCACGCCAGCGGCTCCGGCCGCTCGATCACGCTCGCCGAGTTCCGCGTCGGAGCCTTCTTCGGGGAGCTGGCGATGTTCGGCGAGGAGGTACGGTCCGCCACCGCCGAGACCCTGGAGCCGACCGCCGTCGTGGCCCTGCTGAGCGGCGACGTGCAGCGGGTCATGCGCTCGAACCCCGACATCACCTTCAAGATGCTCCAGGGTCTGGCCGACCGCCTGCGCACTGCCAACGAACGGCTCCTGCAGCAGTCCTTCCAGACCGTCTCGGGGCGGGTGGCCAGCGCGCTCCTGGGCCAGGTGGGGGCGCGCCAGGCCGAGGGCGCCGGCGACCACGAGGTGCTCGTGCGCGCCACCCAGGCCGAGATCGCCCAGCTGGCCGGCACCTCGCGGGAGAGCGCCAGCCGCTTCCTGGCCAGCCTGGAGCGCGAGGGTGTGGTGGGCCTCGGACGCGGGAAGGTCACCGTGCATGAGCCCGAGCGGCTCCGAAACTACATCCACTGAGCGCGAGCTCGGGCTGCGGCGGCGGCGCATGGTCGACCGCCAGCTGCGCCGCCGCGGCATCCGCGACGAACGGGTGCTGGCCGCGATGGCGGCCGTGCCAAGGGAGCTGTTCGTGCCCGAGTCGCTGCGCGAGCGCGCCTACCGCGACGGCGCGCTGCCGATCGCCGAGGGCCAGACGATCTCCCAGCCCTGGATCGTCGCCCGCATGGTGGAGCTGATGGCGCTCGAGGGACCCGAGCGCGTGCTCGAGGTGGGAACCGGCTCGGGCTACGCGGCCGCCGTGCTGGCCCGCTGTGCCGCCCACGTGGTCACCGTGGAAAGAAAGCCCGCCCTTAGCCGGGCCGCCGCGGAGGCGCTGGAGGCCGCCGGAGCGCGCAACGTGGAGCTGCGCGTGGGCGACGGCTCGGCCGGCGTGCCCGACCGAGCCCCGTTCGACGCCATCTGCGTGACCGCTTCCGCGTCGGGCGCCGAGCCGCCCGCGGCCCTGCGCGAGCAGATAGTGGCGGGTGGGCGGCTGGTCTGTCCCGTGGACCGCGACGGGGAGGAGCACCTGGCCGTGGTCCGCGACGGACAGACCGAGCGGATCGCTCCCGTGCGGTTCGTGCCGCTCGTCGAGGGCGGCGCTTGAAGCGCGAGTTCTCCGCCGGCGGCGTGGTGCTGCGCGAGCGCGACGGCATCCGCGAGGTGGCCGTGGTGAGCCCCCGCAAGGGCGTGACCGCGCTGCCCAAGGGCCACCCCGACGGGAAGGAGACGCTCGAGCAGGCGGCCACCCGCGAGGTGCGCGAGGAGACCGGGCTGGTGGCCGAGCCCGCGGGCAAGCTCGGAGAGGTCCGCTACTGGTACACGCTCCGCGGCGAGCGGGTGCTCAAGTCGGTCACCTTCTTCCTGTTCGAGTACCGCTCGGGCACCACGGACGACCACGATCACGAGGTGGTCTGGGCGGGATGGATCCCGCTCGAGGAGGCGCCCGAGACGCTGTCCTATCGGGGCGAGCGCGAGATGGCGGCCAAGGCGCTCCTGCCCGCGGCGGGCGAAGATCCCGCCTCACCCCCTTCTAAGTAACCTCCCGGCCGGTGTTCGTCCTCAACTTCTACTCGCCCGTCTTCGTCGACCAGCTCCGCCGTGGCCGCAAGACGGCCACCATCCGCCTGGGCGACAAGGCCAACAAGTACCGCAAGGGCGAGGTCGTGCTCGTGACCGTGGGCTTCCAGCACTCGCCCCGCGAACGGATCTTCGAGGCGGTGATCGACGCCGTGGAGGTCAAGAAGGTCTCCGAGCTCTCGCCGCGCGACATCGAGCACGACAACCCGGAGTTCCGTCGCCTGGACGAGACCGTCCACTTCCTGGAGCAGATCTACGGCCGCAAGGTGGCCGAGGACGACGTGGTCACCGTGATCCGCTTCTCGCAGATCTCGGACCGGCCGCAGGCGCTGAGCGAGCGCATGCAGCCCGGTCCGGCCCAGAACTAGAGCCTCCCAGACTGAGGTGCGGGCCTTGGCACTCCCAGTGCTAGAGTGCCAAGCGCCCCGCCAAACTTCAGTTACAGACGGAGGTTTTCCCAATATGAAGCTCAAGCCCCTCGGCGATCGTCTGATCGTCAAGGCCATTGAGGAGGAGGAGACGACTGCCAGCGGCATCGTTCTCCCCGACACCGCCAAGGAGAAGCCGCAGCGCGGCAAGGTTCTGGCCGTCGGCGAAGGTCGCTTCGACGACGACGGCGAGAAGCGGATCCCGCTGGACGTGTCCGAGGGCGACGAGGTCCTCTACTCCAAGTACGGCGGCACCGAGATCAACGTCGAGGGCGATGACCTGCTCGTGTTGCGCGAGTCGGACGTCCTGGCGAAGGTCGCGGCCTAACCCCTTTTCGAGAACGACGGAGGAATAGAGAATGGCTCACAAAGAGCTGAAGTACGCCCAGGAAGCCCGACAGGCGCTTCAAGAGGGCGTCGACGCGGTAGCCAACGCGGTCAAGGTCACCCTTGGCCCCAAGGGCCGCTACGTGGTGCTGGACAAGAAGTTCGGCGCCCCCACCATCACCAACGACGGCGTGACCATCGCTCGCGAGATCGAGGTCGAGGACGTCTTCCAGAACCAGGGTGCCCAGCTCGTGCGTGAGGTGGCCACCGCCACCAACGACGTCGCCGGCGACGGCACCACCACCGCCACCGTGCTCGCACAGCAGATCGTGCGCAGCGGGCTGCAGAACGTGGCCGCCGGAGCCAACCCCCTCGGTCTGAAGCGCGGGATCGAGAAGGCCGTCGACCAGGTCGTGGCTCACATCGGCGAGATCTCCAAGGAGATCTCCGGTAAGGACCAGATCGCCCGCGTGGCGACCATCTCCGCCGGTGACGACGACATCGGCGACGTCATCGCCGACGCCATCGAGAAGGTCGGCAAGGACGGCGTGGTCAACGTCGAGGAGGGCCAGACGTTCGGCATGGACCTCGAGTTCACCGAGGGCATGCAGTTCGACAAGGGCTACATCTCGCC
>JBBREO010000049.1:0-19162 GCA_038202855.1 Solirubrobacterales bacterium | reverse complement strand
CGGCGCTGGCCTATCCGGCCCTGGGCACGCTGGTGCTCACCATCCTGCTAACGCAGTCGCGGGGGGCTCTGGCCGCCGCGGTGCTGGCCACGCTGGCCTGGCTGGCCTTCGTGCCCCTGCGCCTGCGCACCGCGCCTGTCCTGGGCGCCATGCTGGCCGTAGCGCCCGCGGCCTCCTGGGCCCTGTCCAAGGACGCCTTCACGTCCAGCCTCCAGTCGCCATCGGCCCGCGAGGGGGTGGCGGGGAGCTTCGGCCTGTGGGTGGTGGGCACGCTCCTCGTGCTCGCCGCGATCGGGCTGATCGTGGTCCGGGCCAGGGAGCGCACCGCCTTCTCGCTCCAGACCCGCGAGCGGGCCGGGCAGGCGCTCGCCGGCCTATTGGCCCTCGTGGCGCTCGCGGGGCTCGTCGCGCTGCTCACCACGGGGGGCGGCGTCGGCGGCGGCCACCGCCGGGGCCGACCGGTTCAGCACCACCTCTTCCTCGCGGGGCGCGTACTGGCGCGAGGCCTACCACGTGTTCGAGGACGCCCCGCTGCTCGGGCGCGGGGCCGACGGGTTCGCCCTGGCCCGCCTGCCCTACCGCAAGGACTTCCACGGCGCGGGCCACGCCCACGGCTTCCTGCCCCAGACGATGTCTGACCTGGGCCTGCTCGGCCTGCTGGTGGTCCTGGCCCTGTTGATCGCGTGGCTGGTGGCCGCCGGACGCACCCTGGGCGTGCGCCGACGCGGCTCGCCCGGGCCGGATTGGAGTCCCGAGCGGGTGGTGCTGGCAGCCCTCGGGCTCTGTGTTCTGGCGTACGGGATCCAGTCGGCCATCGACTGGACCTGGTTCATACCGGGGCCGACGGTGGCCGCGCTGGCGGCAGCGGGCTTCCTGGCCGGTCGCGGGCCGCTGGCCCCGGTGGGCGCGACGGCCGCGGCCGAGGCGGAGCCCCGGCTCGGGCTCGCCCGTCTGCGGGAGGCGCCCGCGCTCGCGCTGATTGGCTCCACGGCGCTGGTGATCACGGCGCTGCTCTGCGCCTGGGCCGTGTGGCAGCCCCAACGCAGCGCCGCCGCCACCGACAAGGCCGTAGCCCTGGTCGAGGAGGGCAAGTTCGCACAGGCGGTGGACCAAGCCGACAAGGCCCGTCGGATCGATCCCTACTCGGCCGACCCCCTGTACGCCAGGGCGTCGGCGCTCGCCCGCGCCGGGCACCCGGTGGCCGGGTACCGGGCGCTCGAGCAGGCCGTGGCCGAGCACCCGCGCGACCCGGACACCTGGCTGCAGATGGCCCAGTACGAGCAGCGCGAGCTCAACCTGCCCCAGCGCGCGGTCGAGTCCGCCCACGCTGCTCTGACGATCGACCCCCAGTCGCCGCGCGCGCAGCAGATCAGCGCTGCGGCCGCCCAGGCCGTCGCCGCGAGCGCGCCGCCGCCCGCGAAGCCCCCCGCGCCCTAGACCACCGCTCGCGAGGACCCGCCGGCGGGATCCATCGCCCGCTCCAGCTCGCCGAGGCGCTCCATCGGCAGCGGGCCATGGCCGGCCGCGTCGGAGACCTCGAGCAGCAGCTGCTCGTAGGCCGCGGCCACCGCGTCCCAGGAGTAGAGCGCGGCCCGTTCGCGGGCGAGATCGCGGTAGCCGTCCACCAGCTCGGGGTCGTCCAGCAGCCGCTCGAGCTGACGGGTCAGGTCGGGCACGCCTTGCTGCCCCGAGAAGTAGACGCCGGCGTCGCCCACGGTCTCCGCGTTGGGCTCGTAGTCGTTGACCAGCACGCAGTTGCCGGCCACCAGCGACTCCAGGATCACGGGGTGGGTGCCCCCCACCTCGGTGGGGGCGCAGAACAGGTAGGCGTTTCGCTGCAGCTCCCAGTAGCCGGGTCCGAACACGTAGCCGGGGAAGACCACGCGCGGATCGGCGGCCCGGCGTACACGGTTGATGTAGTCCGAGGCGTACGGGGCCCCGCCCACGACCACCAGCTTCATCCCGCGCGTCTTGGCGGTGGGGATCCGCGACCACGCCTCGACCAGCATGTGCGGGTTGTTCTCGGGCTCCAGCCGGCCCACGAACAGCACGTACCGGCGGGGCTCGAGGCCCAGGCGCTCGAGCACGTCGCTGCCGTCGTCGGCGGGCAGCTCGGCCCCGTAGGGAACCACGCCGATCCCTCGCCCGTAGCGGCTTTCGTAGATGCGCGCGACCGCGTGGGAGTCGGTGATCGCCCGCGTGGCCAGGCGCGGGGACAGCCGCTCGGCGGCGCGCAGGTAGTACTTGGCCACCCGGTTCCACTTGCGCCGGTCGGAGTCGAGCCCGTCAACGTTGATCACCGTGGGAATCCCCGCCGCGCGCGTGACCAGGCACAGCGGGCTGTTGCCGGCGATGAAGAACAGGGCGACGTCCGGGTTCACCCGCCGCGCGGCGTGCAGGCTGGAGAGCAGGGTGTGGACGAAGGTGTCCAGGTACTTGTTGCGCACCGTGGGAAGGTGGACCAGCTTCGCCCCCTTCCACTCGCGGATCCCGGGGTCCACCACGTGCGGGCGGCAGTAGACGGTGACGGTGTGCCCGCGGGCGGTCAGCCGGGAGGTGATCTGCTCCACCGCGGTCTCGAAGCCGCTGTAGGAGGCCGGGATGCCGCGGGTGCCGAGGATGGCGACGTTCATTGCGAGTCGGGCCGCGGGAGGGGCGCGCCCGCGGCCAGCGTATAGGCCTCGACGTGGGCGAGGGCGCTGCTCTCCCAGGAGAATCGCCCGGCGCGCTCAGAACCCCGGCGGGCCAGGTCCGCCCGCAGGCCGGCATCGTCGGCCACACGGGCGATCGCGCCGGCCAGGTCGCCGGGCTCGACCAGGAGCGCGGCGTCGCCGCACACCTCGCGGGCACCCGCGCTGGTCACCGCCACCACGGGCACGCCAAGCGCCATCGCCTCGAGCAGGGTCAGGCCGAAGCCCTCGTGGCGCGAGGAATGGACCAGGGCGCGGGCGCCGCGCATCAGGTCGGCCAGCTCGTCGGCACCGGGGTCGGCGCGTCCGCTCACCCCCGGCTCGCCCGCGGCCGCGGCGGCGGCGCCGGCCAGCACGAGCGGGGCGGGGTCGGTCGCGTCCGCCCGGTAGCGGGCATAGGCGGCCAGCAGGCCGGGAAGGTCCTTGCGCGGCTCGGTGTCGCCCACGAACAGAATCGGCCCGTCGGCGGGAACGGCAGACCGCCGCGCTCCCGGCGCGATCTGGCCCGGCCCGTGGTGGGCCACCCGCACGCGCGCCGGGTCGGCGCCCAGCAGCTCGATCGCGTCGCCCGCGGTGGCCTCCGAGACGCATACCAGCGCCGCGCCGCGGCGGGCGGCGGCGCGGTACGAGCGCTCGGCGAGCCGGCGCCAGAGCGGGTCGTAGGCGGCGTCCATGCGCAGGAAGGCGACGTCGTGGACGGTGGCCACCTGGGGCACGCCGATGCGCCGCGAGTGGGCGGGCAGCGGGTGGTGGACCACGTCGGCCCCGGCGGCCCGGGCCGCCCGGGGCAGCCCCACGTTCAGCCAGGCCAGGTCCAGCGCCGCGTTCACGCCACTGCGCAGCGGGTTGCCGCGCCCGCGCGCCAGGCGCCGGCGCTGGCTGCGGGTTACGACCTCGACGCCCTCGACCCCTTCCAGCGCCCGCACGAGCTGCTCGATGTAGACGCCCGTCCCCGACTGGCCGCGGTCCGAGTAGGAGGTGTCGATAAGCACGCGCACGGGTTGGTACTAACGCCGGGCCAGCGCGAGAAGGGTCCCGCCCCGCGTGACGATCGAATCGACGTCGAAGCCCATCGCGTCCAGCAGGTCCGCGAGCGACCGCCGGGTGAGGAAGCGCAGGTGCGGCGAGAGCGGGTCGAACACGCGCCCGAGACCGCGCACCAGGATCGCGGCGCCGGTGCGCCGCCCGTGGGCGGGCGTGGTCAGCGCCAGGGTGCCGCCGGGGCGCAGGACCCGGCGGACCTCCGACAGCAGCCCCTGCAGGTCGCGCACGTGCTCGATCGTCTCCGCGCACAGCACCAGGTCGAAGGCCGTGTCGGCGAAGGGAAACGGCGCGTCGGGATCGAGCTCGGCGAGCGTGGCCCGGGGCAGCCGCCGCGCCGCGCGCTCGAGCGCGAGCGGGGACACGTCGGCCACGGTGAGCTGCGCCGCGTCGAGCTCGGCGCCCAGGCGGCCGTCGCCGGCGCCCAGGTCGAGCACCCGCTCGTGGCGCCCCAGCGAGTGGACGAACGCCGCGAGGTGCCCCGGCGGGGGCGCCGTGTCGGCGGGCACGAGCCGCCAGATCTCGTCGTCGTAGGCGGAGGCCAAGCGATTAGCCTAGGCCGCCTGAAGGTCGCAATCGACGCCCGGCCGCTGGACATCGCCTACCTGCGCGCGCAGGGAATCGGCCGCTACGCCCAAGGCCTGCTGGGGCCGCTCGCCGAAGTGGCCCGCGAGCGCGGCGGCGAGGCGGTCGCCCTGCGCGCCCGCCGGCCGGCCCGCGGGTCGTTCGGACTGGAGTCCGCCGCCGGGCTCTCGGTGTGCCGCGTGCGACGCCCGCCCGTCCCCGCGCGGCTGGCCGACCTGACCGAGCAGCTCCTGCTGCCCCTGGATCTGCGCCGCAGCGGTGCGACCGTTGCCCACGCGCTGTCGATCTACCGCGCGGCGGCCTTCCCGGGCGTGCCGGCGGTGACCACCGTGCACGACGTCGCGCCGCTCATGTGGCCCGAGCACTACCTACGGTCGGGCGCCCTGCACCGGCTGCTCTACCTCGGCGCGCGGCGTTCCCGGCTGGTGCTTGCCATCTCCGAGGCCGCCCGCGGCGACGTGGCCACCCACCTGGGCCTGCCGCCCGGGCGCATCGCCACCGTGCCGCTAGCCGCCGACGACTTCTTCGCGCCCGCCGACCCGCGCCCGGCGCGCTCCGTACTGGGCTTCGAGGGGCCGTACCTGCTCTACGTCGGCGGCCTCGCCAACTTCGACTGGCGCAAGAACGTGCGCGGGCTGATCGAGGGCTTCGCCGCCTGGCGGCACGAGCGGGGGCGCGCCGAGACACTGGTGCTGGCCGGCGGCATCGGACCGGAGGGACAGGAGCTGATCCGGTTCGCGCGCGAGCTGGGAGCGCCGGTCGCCTTTCCCGGCTTCGTGGCCGACGAGCTGCTCCCGTCGCTCTACAGCGGCGCCTCGTGCTTCGTGACCGCCAGCCGCTACGAGGGCTTCGGCCTGCCCGCGCTCGAGGCGATCTCCTGCGGGACCCCGGTGGCCGCCTTCGCATCGGGGGCGGTGGCCGAGGTGGCCGGTCCGGGCGCGCTCACGGTGGCCGACGGCGACACCGCTGCGCTCATGCGCGCCGCCGGGTCGGTGTGCGACGAGGAAGCCGTGCGCGACCGCCTGCGCGCGGGTGGCCTGGAGCACGCGAAGCGCTACTCGTGGCGGCGGACCGCCGAGCTGACCTGGGACGCCTACGAGCGCGTGGCGCGTGAGGACGGCCGGGCGTGAGCGGGCGCCCGGGGGTCGACGTGGTCGTTCCCTTCCGGGGCTCCCCCGAGAGGATGGAGGAGCTGAGAACCCGACTCGCGGTTCTGGCGCTGGGCCCACAGGACACGCTGACGATCGCCGACAACACGCCCGGCCGCGGCACGCGCGCCGACGGGGACGTGGTCCGCGCCTCCGGCCTCGCCACCCCCGCCTACGCGCGCAACCACGGCGCCGAGCGGGGCCGCGCCGCATGGCTGGTGTTCCTCGACTCCGACGTGACCCCATCGGCCGACCTGCTGGACTCCTACTTCGATCCACCGCCCTCCGAGCGCACGGGCCTGCTGGCCGGCGGGGTGCGCGACGCCCGGCCCCGGCCGGGCGGCGGCCCGGTGGCCCGCTACGCCCACCTGTCGCGGGCCATGAGCCAGGACAACACGCTCGAGTACGGGCCCCGGTGGGGATTTGCCAAGACGGCCAACGCCGGCGTGCGCCGGGAGGCCTTCGAGGCCGTGGGCGGCTTTCGCGAGCAGCTCCGTGCCGGCGAGGACGCCGACCTGACCTACCGCCTGCGCGCAGCCGGCTGGGAGCTCGAGCGCCGCGAGGACGCGGTGGTGGTGCACGCCAACCGGGGCACGGCGGTCGCCCTCGCACGCCAGTGGCTGGGCTTCGGCTCGGCGGGAGCGTGGCTGGACGACCACTACCCCGGGTCCTTCCCCGCCCGCCGGCTCCCGGGCCTGGCCTGGTGGGGCGCGCGCTTCGCGGCCAGGGGGCTGGTGGCCGCGGCTCGCCGGCGCGATCGCGACGCGGCCTACCGGGCCGTCTTCGAGCCGCTGGAGCAGCTGTCCTACGAGGTCGGTCGCTCCATCCCCAACGAGCGACCGCTGTCCCGGCGTTCGCCCTGGCGGGCGCTGGTGGGCTGAGGCCGGCCCGGGCCGCCGGTTACGGTGCAGCGATGTCCCGGCCGTCGGTCGATGTGGTGGTGCCCTTTCGGGGAGCGGGCGACCGACTTGAGGCGCTGCGCGAACGCCTGGGCACGCTCGAGCTCCGTGGCGGAGACTCGGTGCTGGTCGTGGACAACACGCCGGGCGGCTCACCGGCGGAGCCCGGGGGGGCGGTCCCGGTACTGCGGGCCGCCGAGCGGCTGACGCCCGGCTACGCGCGCAACCGCGGCGCTCAGCGGGGAGAGTCCGACTGGCTGCTGTTCATCGACGCCGACGTGGTGGCGCCGCCGGACATCCTCGAGCGCTATTTCGACCCCCATCCCGAAGGGCGGACCGCCCTCCTCGCCGGCGGCGTCATCGACCAGATCGTGGGCCCGAACGCGCCCGCGCCGGCCCGCTACGCCCATCTTCGGGGCCTGATGAGCCAGGACAGCACCTTCAGCTGGGCCGACTGGTCCTTCGCGCAGACGTCGAATGCCCTCTGCCGGCGCGAGGCGTTCGAGGCCGTCGGAGGATTTCGAGAGGACGTCCGAGCCGCCGAGGACGCCGACCTGGCGTATCGGCTCAAGGCCGCCGGCTGGACGCTCGAGCGCCGAGAGGACGCGAGCGCCGTTCACACCAGCCGTACGAGCGTCCGCGGCTTCGTCAGGCAGCAACTGCTCCACGGTGCGGGCGGGGCCTGGCTCGACCGCCGATACCCCGGATCGGTACCGCGTAAGCGCCGGCCCGGCCTGTTGTGGTGGGCCATCCGCTCCTCCGCCGAGGGCCTCGTGAAGGCGGCCCGAGAGCACGATCGCGACCGGGCGATCTGGGCCCTGTTCGATCCCCTGGAGAACGTCGCCTACGAGTTCGGGCGTTCGCTGGAGAACGAGCGCCCGCAGGGCCCCTGATCACGAGCCCGTCCGTACACTGCGCGCGGTGCGACGGCCGACCGTGGACGTGATCGTCCCCTACGGGGGCAGCCCCGAGGGGCTGGAGCGCGTCCGGGAGCGACTGGCCGGCCTGTCGCTGCGCCCCGGTGACACCGTGCTGGTGGTGGACAACACCCCCCGCCGCGAGCCTCCGGCCGAGGATGGCGCCGAGGTTCCCGTCCTCCACGCAGACGGGCGCCCCACGCCGGCGTTTGCCCGCAACGCCGGGGTCGCCCGGGGCGGCGCGGAGTGGCTCGTCTTCTGCGACGCCGACACCGAGCCGCGGCCCGACCTGCTCGACCGCTACTTCGATCCGCCGCCGGCATCTGACACGGGCCTCCTCGCGGGCGGGGTGATCGACCAGCCGGTGCCCGCGGACGGGCCCGTGGTGGCCCGCTATGTACACCTGCGCGGCGCGTTGAGCCAGCAGGACACCTTCAACTTCGGTGAGTGGGGGTATCCCAAGACGGCCAACGTCGCCTGTCGCCGGGCCGCGTTCGAGCAGGTCGGCGGCTTTCGCGAGGAGATCCGCGCCGCCGAGGATGCTGACCTGACCTACCGCCTGCGGACGGCGGGCTGGGCGGTCGAGCGCCGCGAGGACGCCTCGGTGGTCCACGCCAGCCGCACCACGCTGCGCAGCCTGCTCGTCCAGCAGGCGCTGTGGGGTGCCGGCGGAGCGTGGGTGCACAGCGTGTACCCCGGCGCCGTTCCACTCGTCGGAAACGCGGGCCTGGCCCGCTGGGCGCTGCGCACCACCCTGGGAGGCTTGCTCACGGCGCTGCGCCGGCGCGACCGTGACGCGGCGATCCTCGCCGTCCTGCGCCCTCTGGACGGGCTTGCGTGGCAGTTCGGCCGCCTGCTCCCCAATGAGCGTCCTGTGCCCGTGGGCTCCGTCTGGAGCCGGCGGCGCCTCGCCCGGTGATGGCGGCGGTCGATCGATGATCCACCCGGGAGACGCTCCACGCGTATCGCTCCTGCTGCCAAACCGCGACAACGCGCCCGTGCTCGACCTGGTGCTCGAGCGGCTCGCGGCCAACTCCCAGTACGACAACCTCGAGCTGGTCGTGGTCGACGATGGCTCAACCGACGGCAGCCTCGAGATTCTGCGCCGCTGGCGGGACTCCGGTCGCTTTCCCGAGCTCCGGCTCATCGAGCGCGAACACAGCGGGGTCATCGAGACCCTCAACGCGGGCCTGGCGGCGGCGACCGGAGAGCTGATCGTCCAACTCGACGGCGACGCGTCGATCGAGACTCCGGGCTGGGTCGAGAAGATGGTGGCGTTCTTCGACTGCGACGAGCGCGTCGGCGTGGTCACGGCAAAGATCGTCTTCGACTGGGGTGAGCTCCACACCTGCGGCGTGGATGTAGTCGGCCCCACCGGCTTCCACGACCGCGGGGTCGCGATCACCGAGCCGGTCGGACGGCGCACCTATCACCAGCGCATCGCGCGGTGCCGCGAGGACGACTGCCCCACCTGCGACTCGATCGCGGAGGTCGACGGCGGGATCGGCTGCTGCATGATGTACCGCCGCGACGTGGCCCTCGAGCTCGGGGGATACGACCCCGGGTGGGCGCCGGTCTGGTTCGACGACCTGGACCTGACGATGTGCATCCGCCGGCACGGCCTCAAGAACTTCTATCTCCCGGATGTGCGCGTCATCCACCACGTCGGCCGGCGGATAGACGACGAGTCGGCGGCCAAGCGCGCTCGGGTCGCCCTGCGTCGGCGGATCGGCGCCACGCTCCCGCCGCCAGTGCGCCGCGGCATCTCCCAGCGCCTGAACATGGATCTCCCCCCGCCCTCGACTTGGGCCCGGCTTCAACACCACTACGCCTACTGGCGCGAGAAGTGGGGCTTCGACATGCTCAACCCGGACATGGACGCGGTGCTCGAGCGCTGGGGCGACACCGAGGTTTGCTGGCGCTATGACCGTGGGCGCCAGGAGGCCGGCGAGCAGATCGTGGCGGCCTACGAGGCGACCCGGCGGCGCGCTTGAAGGTCGGCGTCCCCGTCATCTCCACCAACGAGGGCGAGCTCCTGCGCGACGCGCTCCCGCCCGTGCTGGCCCAGGAGGACGTGGAGGTCGTGGTGATCGACAACGCCTCCACCGACTCGACCGCCGAGGTGGCCCGCGAGCTCGGCGTGCGCTGCGTGCGCCTGGAGGAGCGCCACTCCTTCGGGAGGGCGATGAACCGGGCGGTCCGCAGTGTCGACACCGAGGCCGTCCTGTTCGTCCAGCCCGACTGCTTTCTGTCGCCCGGCCTGGTGGCCGCGGCCGCCGCTCACCTCGAGGACCGCACCGTCGGCTCGGTGGCCCCCAAGCTGGTGCGCACCGAGGGCCCGCGCGAGGAGCAGCACCTGGACGCGATCGACACCGCGGGCATGTCGCTGGACCGACGGCGCAAGAACGGCCTGGTGGGACACGGCCGCCCGGCACTGGCCTTCGACACCCTGGCCGAGGCCTTCGGCGCCGACGGCGCGGTGGCGCTCTACCGCCGCGCGGCGCTGGAGGACGCCGCCGTCGACGGGCAGATCTTCGACGAGGACCTGGTCATGTTCCGCGACGGCGTGCCGGCCGACTGGGCCTCGGACGCCGACCTGGCCTGGCGCGTGCGGCTGCTGGGCTGGCGCTGCGTGTATGAGCCCGCGGCGGTGGCCCACCACATTCGCCGCTACAGCCCCTCGACCCGCGGGCGGGTGCCCGAGTGGCAGCGGATGGTGCAGTTTCGCAACCGCTACCTGATGATGGCCAAGAACGACCCGCTCGCCTCGCTGGTGCGCGACCTGCCCCGGATCCTGGTCTACGAGCTCCTGGCGTTCGGCCACGTCCTGCTGCGCGAGCGCTTCCTGCTGCGCGGCTACGCCGAGGCGGCTCGCGCGCTCCCGCACATGCTTGCCAAGCGCCGCGACCTCCAGGGCCGCTTCCGCGAGCGGGGCCTGGACCCGCCTCCGTACGGGCTCGAGCCGCCCCCCTGAGTCATTACCCTGCGCGCATGAGCGTCGCCCCCGCGCCGCAGCCCGCCAGCACGACGGAGCTGTTCGACATCGACGTCCAGACTGCGCCGCCGGGCGATCTGCTGCGCCGGATCCTGGGCTTCACCGCGGACGGCGGGCGCCACCGGGTGAGCTACGTGAACGCCCACGTGCTCAACCAATCGTTCTCCAACCCCGAGCTGCGGCGCGTGCTCCAGGGCTCGGACATGGTCTATTGCGACGGCTACGGGGTGCGGCTGGCCGCGCGGGTCGTGGGCCTGCCCGTGCCCCACCGCATGACCGGCGCGGACTGGATCTGGACGGTGGCCGCCCTGTGCCAGGACGCCGGCCTGTCGCTGTACCTGCTGGGCTCGGAGCCCGGCTCCTCGGCCGACGCCGCCGCCGCGCTCAAGCGCTGGTACCCCGACCTGGACGTGCGCGGCACCCACCACGGCTACTTCGGAATCGACACCCCGCACTCAGACCGCGTGCTCGAGCACCTGGCCGAGATCAAGCCCGACATCCTGCTCGTGGGCATGGGCACGCCCCAGCAGGAGCTGTGGGTGGAGCGCAACCAGGACCGGATCGAGGCGTCGGTGGTGTGGACGGTCGGGGCGTTGTTCGACTACGTGTCCGGCCGCGTGCCGCGCGCCCCCCACTGGATCGCCGACAACGGCTTCGAGTGGATCTTCCGGCTGGTGGTGGAGCCGCGGCGGATGTGGCGGCGCTACCTGCTGGGCAACCCGGCCTTCCTGTACCGCGTGCTCGGGGAGCGCCGGCGGCGCGAACGATGAGCGGCGCCGCCACGGCCGGCGCCGCCCGGCCGCGAGCGGGAGACCCGGACTCGGACCTCGCCGCCGGCGGGTGGCGGCGCGCGCCGGCCGTCGGGGCCGCGGCGCTCGCCCTGGCCGCATTGGCGATCGCGGCCTACGCCGGGGTGAAGGGCCTTGGCGGCGTGCCCGACGCCGCCCGCGGCGTCGCCGGGGCCGCGGTGCTGGTCACCGCGGCGGGCTACGGGCCGGCCCGGCTGCTGCTCCCGCGCGCTCTGTGGCCCCACTTCGCCTTCTTCGTGCCCGCCGTCGGCGCGGCGGTGGCCGGCCTGGTTCTGTCCGTGCTGGGCTTCGCGGGGCTGGCTCTGCCGATGTCCCTGGCCCTGGTGGTGGGCGCGGGCGTTCTCGCCGCCGTGGCGCTCCGCCTGACGCAGGGACCGGCCCGCGCCGAGCCCGCCGCGCTGGCCGGCTCCGGCGGGTCCTGGCTGTCGGTTCGGTGGCCCGCCTACCTGGCCGTGCTGCTGATGGCCTTCTGCCTCATCCCCGTCTTCCGTGCCGGATACGGCTCGGTGCCCGGCGCCAACCCCGACGGCATGATGAGCGTGGGGGCGGCGAAGTTCCTCCAGCACGACGGTCCCCGGTCGATCGACCCCACCCTGCCCGTGGACCGGATGCCGCTGGTGTGGCGGTCCAAGTACCCGATCTACTACGCGCTCGCCGGCGGCTCGGAGCTCTCGGGCCTCGAGCCCGTGGCGGCCTACTCGGGCTTCGCCGCCACGATGGCGGCCATCGCCGCGCTGGGCTTCTTCCTGCTCGCGCGCTACGGCCTGGGCGCGCGGCCTCGAGCGGCGCTGCTGGCCATGGCGCTCGTAGCGCTGGACCGGATCGTCGCCCACCTGGCCCTGCACCCCTACTTCAACCAGCTGTGGGGCACGATGGCCCTGCCCTTCATGCTCCTGTTCGGGCTGCGCTTCCTCGAGGAGCCCAACCGCCGCGACGCCGCGCTGACGGCACTGTTCCTCGCCCTCGGGCTGTCGGCCTACCCGCTGATGGTCGTCTTCCCGGTGCTGGCCTTCGCCGGTGCCCTGGTCTCGCTGCGCCGGCGCGGGCGGCGGGGATGGATCCGTGGGCTGGACCTGCCGCGGGGACGGCGCTCGCTGCTGCTGTGGGTGCCGCTGGGCGTGTTGGCCGTGCCGGCCGCCCTGGTGGTGGCGCTGGGGGTGATCGAGAAGTCCAGCAGCGCGGCCGACCTCATGGTGTCGGGCTCCAGCCTCAAGCCGTGGCGGGGCGACCTGGCCCATTACCGCGACCCGGGCTTCTACCTCGGCCCTCCGGGGGTGACGGGGTACGCGGCCGGCGCGGCGCTCGTGGTCATCGCCTTCCTCGGCCTGCGCCGACTACCCCCGACGCCGCGGGCCGCTCTTGGCGCGGCGGTCGGCGGGGGCCTGGCGCTGGGGCTCTACTTCCGCCTGCGCACCTACGGCGAGTACTTCGACTTCAAGGTGCTCGCCTTCACAGCGCCGCTGCTGCTGGTGACCACGGCGCCGTGGCTGGCCGGGCGGCTGGAGCGACCGGGAAGAACCGCCCGCCGGGCGGCCCTGGCCGGGGTCGTGGTCCTGCTGGCGCTGCAGGTGGTCGGCGTGCGCCGCGAGATCGCGCGCACCGGCCTCCAGGTTGACCGCGAGACCTCCGTGCTGACCCAGGTGGCCAGGAGGCTCCCGCCGGGCAGCATCCGCCTGGACGTGCGTCCCGACGGCCGCCAGCTGTGGGCGGGCTACTACCTGAGCGAGCGTCCGCTGAGCTCGCTGCAGCCGCTCGCGGGCACCACCTACCCGCACGTTCCCTACGGCCGCCGTGCGCGCTACATCCTGGCCGACCGGCGGATACGGGCCCGGCCCTGGCCCGACGCACAGGGGCCGCCCATTTGGCGAAACCGCCGCTTCGAGCTCTACCGGATGAAGCCCGGTGTGCCCGGCCCCGATAGCTCGTCGCGGCGGATGGTCGACGACCTGAGCAAGAGCTACGAGTGAGCGCCCGCCCTAACGGGGGCGGCGAGCGATCAGCATCAGCGTGTGGCCCAGCCGCGCCGTCCGCCGGCGCGAGCCCAGCGCCCGATCGAGCGGCCGGATGGCCCGCTGCACACCGGGCGGCATGCGCCTCCACGTGTAGGTCAGCGCGTGCAGCTCGGGCCGCAGGCCGGCGTCCTCGGCCTCCCACGCAAGCCGGCGCGGCGACAGGGGGATGTCATCGGGGGTGCCGTGCACCGCGGTCCCCGCGCCCAGCGCGTTGGCCAGCGCCAGGCCGATCCCCACCGGGTGCCACGCCCCGGGCTCCACGGCCACCAGGACGCCCCCCGGGCGTAGGAGCTGCGCGGCCTCGGCGAAGACGGGAGCCAGGGGTCCCTGGAAGGCGATGTGGTGCAGGACCAGGCGGTAGAGCACCACATCGAAGGAGCCCGGGGCAAAGTCCAGCTCGCCGGCGCGCCCCGCCATCCCGTGCTCGAGGATGCCGTCGGCCACCAGGGAGTCGGGCTTGGTGGGCTCGAGCTCGACGCCGGTCATCTCCCACGCCGGTTGGGGGAAGAGGTGGCGGCCGGGGTTCCAGCCACAGCCCACCGACAGCACCTGGCCCCCGCGCCGCCCCAGCCGCCGGCCCAGGATGGCCGCCTCGCGCGCGAACACCTGGTCGTAGTGCAGCTGCATCGTGGCCGCGTCCGTGTTGCGGTCGAGCAGATTGTCAGGGTCATAGTCCTCGCTCATCGGAGAACCTCGCTGCGCATCCGGCCGAGCCGGCTGCTTGCGCTCACAGAAGCGCCTCCTCGACGGTCGCCACGATCCGCTCCGCGGTGCGCGCGTGCTCGAACTGCTCCAGCCGTGCATGCCCGCGCTCGACCAGCCGGGCACCCAGCTGCTCGTCCTCCAGCGCCAGGCCGATCAGCTCGGCGGTCACCGCCAGGTCGTCGCCGCGGTCCCACAGCACGGCGTCGCCCCCCACCTCGGGCATCGCCCCGGCGGGCCGGGCCAGCACGGGCACGCCGAAGTGGAAGGCCTCGAGCAGGGGCACGGAGAAGCCCTCGTGCTCGGACATGGACAGCACCAGGTCGGCGGTGGCGTAGGCGGCGTTGAGATCGGGTTGGGACAGGCCTCCGGCCAGGGCCACCGAGCCGTGGCCGTTCACCGACGCGGCCATCTCTCCCACCAGCGCGGCGTAGGTGGGCGAGACGGCCTCGCCCACGCAGAGCAGCCGGGCGCTGTGCCCGTGCTCGTTGGCCCACGCGGAGAAGGCGGCGATGGCCAGGTCGTGGCGCTTGTTGGGCGCCAGGCGGCTCACCACCAGGACGAGCGGCCCCTCGCCTCGAGGAGCGCTCCCGCGGGCAGCCAGGCGCTCGGGGTCGAACAGGATCGGCAGCACGCGCACATCGGTCGCCCCCGCCGCGCGCAGGTCGGCCGCGTTGAACTCCGAGTCCGCTGCGCACACGTCCGCCGCGCGCGCGAACAGCGGCAGCTGCGCCCGCCCCACCGCGCAGGCCACGGCCACGCCGGGGTGGTGGTTCCAGAAGTAGCCCGGGGGCGTGACGTTGTGGTAGACGAGCAGCTTGCGCTGCGGGCGGTCGAGCAAGCCGAGCAGCCGCGGCGAGTAGGCCGAGTAGCGGATCACGAGCAGATCGCCGTGCCCCGCGTCCAGGTCCTCGAGCGGCGCGAACTCGCGCCGCACGCGCGGGTCGATCGCCGCGGCATGGTCGGCGCCGCCGAAGCCGTGGCGGCCCAAGAGCTCCCGCCAGAGCCGAGCCTGGACGCTCACCGCGTCGTAGGGCCCCGCGCTCGACAGGACCTGGTGGACGCGCGTCACGTATCGCGCCGGCCGGCGCCGTCGCGCTCGAGCGCCTCCACGCGCTGCTCCAGCGACCCCAGCCGTTCGAGCAGGGCGATGTTGAAGCGAGTCTGGCGCGCCTCGAGCTCCACGAGGTACTGGCGCAGCAGGCGCACCAGCAGGCGCTTGGCCCAGGTGATCGGAGCTCCGGCCGGCCGCGTCGAATAGAGCACCTCGTCGGGCTCGATCTCTATCACCGCCCAGCGCGACAACAGCTCTCGCGAGGGCTCCCCCGCCACGATCGACTCGTCCAGCGCCCCGCGCGCGTCCAGGCCGGCGTAGCCGCCGGCCGCGCGGCGCAGCCGGGCGGCCTCTGCGGCCACCGCCTCCGCCTCCTCGGGCGACGTCATCGAAGACCCTCGCTGCGCGCCCGGCGGCGCCGGGTGCTTGCACCCAGCGCCTCCCGGCGCCCGACCAGCGACCACGTGCCGCGCAGGTCGGCCACGCCCTCGCCGTCCAGGGAGTGGGCCACGGAGAAGCCGGCGACGCGGTCGAGCAGCCCGCTGGCCGGGGCGTCCTGGTCGTAGGCGCCCACGGCCACGTCGTAGTCGCCCCCCAGGAGGTGCAGGCGCGGCACGTCGAAGGTCAGCTGCGCTTCGTCGCTCAGCTCGCCCACGGTCTCGTCCGTGCGAAAGCACACGTCGCCCTTGCCGTCACGCACCTCCAGCGCCACCACCGCGCGCTGCGCCGCCTCCAGCGCCCGCAGCCGCAGTCGCACCCCGAGCGGCTCGCCCGACCGGAAGGCCGTGCGGGGATGTCCCCCGGCGTCGACCAGCTCCAGCTCGGTCACCTCGACCTGCGCCCGCTCGCGGGTCGCCGGGCGCATGGAGCGCGAGCGTCCCTCGTCGGTGCCCAGCAGCCGGTGATAGAAGAGCAGGCCGTCGGCCGTATCCCCGTCGTAGGCCACCTTGCCCTCGTCGAACACCACCACCCGGCGGCAGATCCGCTCGATCGCCGAGGGGTCGTGCGAGACCAGCACCAGCGTGGTCCCCGCCTCCATTCGCTCCGCGATCCGGGCCATGCACTTGCGCTGGAAGGACTCGTCGCCCACGGCCAGGATCTCGTCGATCAGCATCACGTCGGCGTCCAGATGGGCCACGATCGAGAAGCCCAACCGCAGCTGCATCCCGGAGGAGTAGGCCTTCACGGGCACGTCGATGAAGTCGCCGAGCTCGGAGAAGGCGATGATCCGCTCCACCCGCTCCTCCATCTCAGCGCGCCCGAAGCCGTGCAGGGCGCCGTTGAGGAAGATGTTCTCGCGCCCGGAGAAGTCGGGGCCAAAGCCGGCGCCCAGCTCCAGCAGGGAGACCGTGCGCCCGCCGCAGACCGCGCGGCCCGAGTCCAGCGGCACTATCCCCGCCAGGCAGCGCAGCGTGGAGGTCTTGCCCGCGCCGTTGCGTCCGATCAGGCCGACGGCCTCACCCGGAGCCACGTGCAGGTCGACCGCGTCGAGCGCGCGCACCGCCCCGCGGGTGCGGTGCCCGCGGCGTACGAACAGCTCCTTGAGCGTGCGGCTGCGCTCGTGCACGAGCACGAACGAGCGGCTGGCCCGCTCGAGCACGATCTCGCCCGGTGCCAGGCTCACAGGAGCACGGCCAGGTCGCGCTCCATGCGCCGGAACAGCGCCGCGCCCAGAGCCAAGGCCCCCAGCCCGGCCGCGGCCACGTAGACCAGCGTCCCCGCCGACGGGGCGATGCCCGAGTACAGGATGTCGCGCGTGGCCTCGATGAAGGGCGCCACCGGGTTGCCCCAGCGCAGCACGTCGCCCACCCAGGCATGCTCGGCGATGCCGGGCATGGAGTCGATCGGCAGGAAGATCGGCGTGAGGAAGAACCAGGGCAGCAGCGCGGTGGCCAGCACTGGCTCCACGTCGCGGAAGTGGGCGTGGAGCACCGACACGGCCAGGGACAGCCCCAGCACCAGGCAGAACAGGAGCGCCACCACCACCGGCAACAGCGCCAGCGCGGGATCCAGCGTGCCGCGCAGGATCACGGCCAGCGGGGCCACCACGGCCAGCATCACCCCGAAGGTGGCCAGCTGGACGGTCGCCACCGACGCAGGGATCGCCTCGCGGGGAAACCTCACCTTGCGCACCAGCGGGGCGTTCTGCACGAGGCTGGGCGCCGCGGACAGCAACGCCTGGGAGAAGAAGACCCACACGATCAGTCCCACGAGCAGGAACAGCGGGTACTGGGGCTGGTCGGCCACCTTCAGCAGGACGGAGAACACCAGGGCGTAGGCGGCCATCAGCACGAGCGGGTTGACCAGGTACCAGAGCACGCCGAGCGCCGAGCCCTTGTACTTCTGGCGCAGCTCGCGGCGCACCATCTGCTCGAACAGGAAGCGGTAGCGCATCACGGCCTTGAAAGACTAGGTCCTCGTGCGGTGCTCACGCGATCAACGATCGCGCTGCGCTCCTACGCTATGCGTCGTGGCCACCCCGAACGTGTACGCGACGGCGCTGCGGCCCGGCTGGCGCACCCGCATCGCCGGCCCGCTGGCCCAGCGCGCCCGGGCCAAGCGCCGCCGCCTCTACCTCGACCTGGTGCGCCCGTCCGAGGACGAGGCGGTGCTCGACGTGGGCTGCGGCTCGGTCGGCCTGGCCACCCTCGGCGTGCCCGGCCGGGTGACCGGAGTCGACCACGGTGACCGCCCCGACTACCCGGGCGAGCGCTTCGTGCGCGGCGACGCCCGCTCCCTCCCCTTCGACGACGGCGAGTTCGACGTGGCCTACTCGAACTCGCTGATCGAGCACCTGCCGCCGAGCGACCGTCCCGTCGTCGCCGCCGAGGTCGACCGCGTGGGCCGGCGGCTGTTCGTGCAGACGCCCAACCGGTGGTTCCCGGTCGAGCCGCACGCGCTGCTGCCCTTCGTCCACTGGCTGCCGCGGAGCATCGGCCGGCGGCTGTGGAAGCTCGGCGTGACCGGGGAGCCGTTCGACGACATCCGCCTGCTCACCGCCGGCGAGCTCCAGAAGCTGTTTCCCGACGCGGAGATCGTGCGCGAGCGGGTGGGGCCGCTGACCAAGTCGCTGATCGCAGTGCGTCGCTGAGGGCCGCCTACCAGGCGCCGTGCGAGCGAAACACGGCCGGCACCGTCTTGAGCAGGATGCTCAGGTCCAGGAACACCGACCACCGCTCCAGGTAGACGAAGTCCAGGCGCACGAGCTCGTCGAAGTCGAGCTCCGAGCGGCCCGACACCTGCCACAGCCCCGTCATCCCGGGCAGCACGAGGTAGCGCTTGCGGTGCCAGTCCTCCAGCCGGTCGTAGTCGCGCTGGGGCAGCGGGCGCGGGCCTACGAGCGACATCCGGCCGCCCAGCACGTTGAACAGCTGGGGCAGCTCGTCCAGGGAGAACCGGCGCAGGAGGCGTCCGACGCCGGTCACGCGCGGGTCCTCGCGGATCTTGAAGATCGCGCCGGCCGCCTCGTTTCGGTGCTCGAGGGAGTCCTGCATCGAGTGAGCACCGGTCTGCATGGTCCGGAACTTCAGGCAGCCGAAGGGGTGCCCGCCGATCCCGGGCCGCGGCGAGCGAAACAGCACCGGCCCGCGCGAATCGAGCTTGATGGCCAGCGCGATCGCCAGCAGGACCGGGGACAGCACGATCACCAGCAGCGCTGCTCCCACCAGGTCGAAGAGGCGCTTGATCACGAAGTCGAGCCCGTCGAACACCGGCGGCTTGAGCTCGAACAGCGGCACCGCCCGGCCCGGCACGAACTCGACCCGGTCCATCAGGATCTCCATCGTCGAGGGCGCCACGCGCACGCGGATCCCGCGCCGGTGGCAGCGGTCGACCAGGTCCACGGCCTTCTCCTCGGGAAAGTCCGGATCCGCGATCAGGACCTCGTCGACCGAGTCGAAGTGGCCCTCGAGGCGCTCCAGCGAGCCGAAGTCGCGCAGCCCCCGGGGGGCCTCCCCGCGCAGCGACACGTAGCCGAAGGGCTCGATCTCCGACGAGTCGTCCAGCGCGTGGGCCACGGCCGAGATGTTGGGCCCCGAGCCCACCAGGATCGCGCGCCGGCGGTAGCCCGCGGCGCGCAGGAGGAAGCCGCTCACGCGCTCGAAGGCCCACCGGCCGATGGACACGTAGACCAGCCCGAACAGCAGCGATCCGTAGAAGATGTAGTAGGAGGAGAAGTGCAGCCCCTCGATCTCCGCGTAGATGACCATCAGGACGGTCAGCTGGAACAGCGCGGAGATCACCCTCGCGAAGCCCGGGCGCTGCTCCCGGTCGCGGTACAGGCCCGAGCGGGCGAACAGCAGCAGCATCAC
>JBBREO010000048.1:0-19621 GCA_038202855.1 Solirubrobacterales bacterium | reverse complement strand
CCGAAGTAGATCGTCGCGCCCACCCCGGCGGCACCCATGTCCCACGCGCGCTTGGGGCTGGCGAACATCACCTGGTCGTAGGTGTTGGGATAGGTGAGCAGCTCGTTGTGGTTGAGCTTCACGATGAAGGGGATCTTGTGGGCCCACTTGCGGCTCACCGCGCCGAGGACGCCGACGGTGGAGGCGATCGCGTTGCAGCCGCCCTCGGTGGCCAGCTCCACCAGCCGCTCCGGGTCGAAGTAGATGGGGTTGGGGGCAAAGGAGGCGCCGCCCGAGTGCTCGATGCCCTGGTCGATGGGCAGGATGCTCATGTAGCCCGTGCCGGCCAGGCGGCCGTGGTCGGACATCCACTGGAGATTGCGGATGGTGCTGGACGTGCGGTCGCTGTTCACGATCGTCCGGTCCAGGAAGTCGGGACCGGGCAGGTGCAGCTCCGACGCGTCGACGGTCTGGCAGCTGTGGTTGAGCAGATCGTCGGCGTCGTCGCCGAGCAGCTCCTCGACGGAAGTGGTTTCTACGGTGGCCACGGAAGTCTCCTTTGGGCGCCTCTTTACGTGCTCTCCCAACGATAGGCCGTGACCGGGCCTCTATGTACGCTCCCGCGCATGGAGCACCGGTTCACGGGGCCCTCCTACACCTTGGGGGTCGAGGAGGAGCTCATGATCGTGGACTCCGAGACGCTCGATCTGACCAACTCGATCGAGGAGATGCTCCAGGCCCTGCAGGAGACCGGCGCGGCGGGCGACGTCAAGCCCGAGCTGATGGAGTCGGTCTGCGAGATCGCCACCTCACCCTGCCGCGACGCCGCCGAGGCGGGCGCCCAGCTGGCCGAGCTGCGCTCCACCGTGCAGGCGGTCGCCGAGGCGCGCGGCCTGGCCATCGGAGCGGCCGGCACCCACCCGTTCGCCATGTGGGAGGACCAGCGCATAGTCCGCCGCCCGCGCTACCGGGACCTGATCGCCGGCCTCCAGTTCGTGGCGCGCCAGGAGCTGATCTTCGGCATCCACGTGCACGTGGGCATCGACGATCCCGACAAGGCCATCCACGTGGTCAACGGCATGCGCGTGCACCTTCCGGTGCTGCTGGCCCTGTCGGCCAACTCGCCCTTCTGGCGCGGCCAGTCGACGGGCATGCTCAGCGCCCGCACGCCGATCTTCCGCGCCTTCCCGCGCGTGGGCATCCCCCCGCGCTACGACGACTACGAGGACTGGTCGCGGCGGATCGACTTCATGGTCGACTCGCGCGTGATCGAGGACTACACCTACCTCTGGTACGACGTCCGGCCCCACCCCAAGTTCGGCACGGTCGAGATCCGGGTGATGGACTCCCAGACCCGGCTGGAGCACACGGTCGGACTGGCCGCGCTGGCCCAGGCGATGGTCAAGGAGCTGGCCGAGCACTACGAATCGGGTGAGCAGCTGTCGCGCTACCCCTACGAGATGCTCGACGAGAACAAGTGGCTGGCCGCACGCCACGGGTTGGAGGGCGAGCTGGTCGACCTGCCCAGCAAGGATCGAGTCTCCACACGCGACCTCGCCCGCAGGCTGATCGACCGCCTGCGCGAGCACGCCCAGGACCTGGGCTCGGCCAACCAGCTCGACGCCGTCGGCGACCTGGTGGAGCGCGGCAACGGCGGCTCGCGCCAGCTCGTGGTCTACGAGGCCAACCACGACCTGCGCGAGGTGGTCTCAGAGATCGTGGAGAAGTCGGCGCCCAATGCGGATGCCGATGACTGAATCGACATCCATGTCGATTCAGTAGACAGCCCGTATGCCGGCCACGGCCGGCGCCGTTTACGAGGTGGGCATGGATGCCCACCTCGTCGAGGTCTTTACCCTGGACGGGGTGAGCCAGCCCGACCTCTTCGTCGTGTGCAAGAACTGCGGGTCCGAGGTCAGCCCCTACGTCACGGAGTGCCCCTACTGCGGTCAGCGGGTGCGAAAGCGCGCCCCCAAGCTCGAGCGCGAGGACTCCGATTCGGCGCCGCGGGCGCGGACACGGCGCGTCCGCCGGCCCACGCTCCCGCGGCTGCGCCCGTCCGAGATCGAGGGCATCGCCCCCGACTCGCGCCCCGTCGCCACGCTCACCCTGATCGGGGTGTCGCTGCTCGTCACGGTCGTGCTCGCCTCCGGCGGCCTCGGCTTCGACGACGTGGGCGGCGTGGTGGTCCCCGACGAGGGCCAGGCGTGGCGTTACCTCAGCACCCCGTTCGTGCACGACAGCCTCGCCTACCAGTTCGTCGCCCTGGTGGCTGTGGGGGTCTTCGGCACCATGCTCGAGCGCCGGTTCGGCTGGTTTGCGCCGGTGGTGGTGTTCCTCGCGGCCGGCGCGGCCGGAGCTGCGGCGGCGGCCCACGTCGGCCCCATCGCCGTGTCCAGCCCGGTATGGGACGCCTTTGGCTCCAGCGGCCTGGTGGTGTTGGGGGCCAACGGCGCGGCGCTGGGGATGCTCACGGCCTGGCTGGTCGACGACCGCCGCGCGGCCCGGCAGGGCGAGCGGCGCGGCAACGACCTAATCGGAGTCGCCGTGTTCGCCGCCGTCCTGCTGCTGGTCCCGGTCGCGGTGGCCGAGGCCGACCCGGTGGCCGGGCTGGTCGGGGCACTTGCCGGCGTGCCGCTGGGCCTGGCGCTGCCGCTGGTCGCGCGCGGGCGATGAGCCCTTTCAGCGACGCCGAGGTCGAGCGCGCCATCCAGGCGCTCAGCGAGCCCGGTCGCTTCGCGGAGGCGGAGGCCCGGGTGGCCGGCATGGCGCCCTCGCTTCAGCGGGTCCTGGCCGAGGCGCTGCAGGCCGGTGGCTGGTTCGACGAGGCCCACGACTCGCAGATCCGCAAGGCGGCGGGCACCGACGGCGACGCCGAGCGGATGGCGGCGTTCCGCACGCTGCTGGCCGAGGAGACGCGAGTGGGGATGCTGGTGGGAGTGGCCGTGGGCTGGGAGCTGGCCCGAGAGCTGGACAACACAGCCGGCGAGGACCCGGCCGACGGCTAGATATCCTCGCCGGCTCGTCCGCACACCGAGGAGGAGATACACGTGGATATCCGTTTTCTGGGCCAGTCCTGCTTCGAGCTGAGCGCGGGCGACACGCGCGTCCTGATCGACCCCTTCCTCACCGGCAATCCCAAGGCCGCGGTGGGGCCCGAGGACGTCGATCCCACGCACATCCTGCTCACCCACGGTCACGCCGACCACCTGGGTGACACCGTCGACATCGCCAAGCGGACCGGCGCCCAGGTGATCGCCATCGTGGAGCTGGCCAACGAGATCGGCAACGCCGGCGTGGACAACGTGGCCGACCCCAACCTCGGTGGCACCGTCGAGTTCACCGGCGGCTGGGTGAGGCTGGTGCCGGCGTGGCACACCGCGGTCACGCCCGACGGCACGCCGCACACGCCGGCCGGGCTGGTCATCGATCTGGACGGCAAGACGATCTACCACCTGGGCGACACCTGCCTGTTCTCCGACCTCACCCTTCCGGGCAAGCGCGACTCGCTGGACCTGGCGATCGTGCCGATCGGCGGCCACTACACGATGGATCGCCACGACGCCGTATCGGCCGTGGAGCTGGTCGGGGCGCCCACGGTCATCCCCTGCCATTACGACACCTTCCCGCCGATCGAGACGGACGCCCAGGCGTTCAAGTCCGACGTCGAGGCGGCCACCTCGTCCTCCGTCGTGGTGCTCGAGCCGGGGGACAGCCACTCCGCATGAGGGGCGGCGGGGTCGCGGCCCTTCTCGCCGCGGCGGCGCTGGCCGCCGCGGGCTGCGGAGGCGATGACGAGAAGTCAGGTGGCGGCCCGGCGACCGACGGCGCCCGCACCCAGCAGACGGCGCCGGCCGACGCGGTGACCGATCCCCCGACCGTTCCCGAGCGCACCGAGACGGTGCCCCCGACCACGGGTGGGGAGAAGGCGAAGGGCAAGGCGCCCGAGAACCAACCCGGCGGTGCGGGCGACGAGAAGGCCAACTCCGCCCAGGCGCTGATCACCGGCCGCTCGGGCAAGCTGTCGCCGTTGACGGTGAAGGTGCCCGCCTACATCGGGATCACCGTGGAGCTGCGTTCGGCCGACGGGCTCGACTACGGCCTCGCGGGCGCCGGCAAGCGCCTGGGAGCCGGCGAGGGAGCGAACTCGGACACGGCCAGGTTCGCCGGGCTGCGACCGGGCAGGAAGCTGGTGCTCGTCGGCCCGCAGGGCAGGGTCGTGATCTCGGCCACGGCCGATCCGGGCCCCTGAGCCAGGCCGTCTCCGGCCTCAGAACATCCGGCCGCCGAGCGGGACCTCCGACGAGGGCTGCAGCAGGATCACCCGCCCCTGCTCGTCGGGCACCCCGAGCACCAGCACCTCGGAGCGAACGGGCCCGATCTGTCGCGGTGGGAAGTTGACCACCGCCAGCACCAGCCGACCCTCCAGCTCCTCGCGCGCGTAGTTGGTCACCTGCGCCGAAGTGCCCTTCACGCCGATCTCGGGCCCGAAGTCCACCCTCAGCCTCCAGGCCGGCTTGCGCGCCTCCGGGAAGTCGTGGACCTCGACCACCCGCCCGACCCGGATGTCCACGCGATCGAAGTCCTCGAGCGTCGCCATGGGGCCAGGCTAGGCGCTCGGGCGCCCCGGGCGCCGGCCCGAACCGGCTACGGCAGCGGGACGGTGAGCTGGACGGGCTGGGGCTGCTGCGGGGGCGGCGACTGGTCCGGCGGCGGCGAGCTGGGCGGCGGTTGCTGCTGCTCGTCGCCCATCCCCGGGCCGGCGCTCGGTCCGGGGGTGACCGGCGTGGTGCGGGGCGGGAGGGTCGAGGTGCCCTGCTCCTCCTGGGTCGGCGCGGGCGCGGGAGGCGTGACCGCGGGCTTGGGAGGCTCGACCGGAGTCGGCGCGGGCTTGGCGGGCGCCGGTGATCTTACGACGGGCTCGGCCTTGGCCTTGGCTGCGGGCTTGGCGTCCACCGCGGCCTTGAGCTGGGTCGGCGCGGGGCCCGGCTGGGCGCGGCGCGCCGGCGGAGCCACGCGGGCCGGGAGGGCGGCGGAGATGACCGGGGCGGCGGGCTCGCGCCGGGTGGCCTGGTTGACCTCGACGGCGCCGGCGGTGACGATCACCGCGGCCGCCATGCCCGCCGCGGCCTTGGAGGCCAGGGCGCCCACTCCGGCGGAGATCGCTCCACCGGCCGCCCCGCCCGCGGCGGTGGCCGCGCCTCCGGCGGCGAGCCCGGCGCCGCCCGCGGCGGCGGAGCCGGCGGCCGAGCCGGCAGCCGCGCCGCCGCCGAGGCCGAGCTTGGCCAGGCCGAACTTCTTCAACAGCACGAGCGGTGTGATGGGGAAGACGGCGGCCAGGGCCTTGGTGGTGCTGCGCAGCTCGGCGCGAAAGGTGCGGCAGCGCTCGCAGGACTTGAGGTGCCGCCGGACCGGGGCGGTGGTGCGGCTGAGCCCCTCGGCCACCTCGCCGAGGTTCAGGCGCACCTCCTCGCAGGTGAGCAGCCGCGCCTCGGAGGCCTCGGCCAATCCGACACGCGCGCGTACGAGCAGCGACTTGACGCTGGGCACCGTGGTGTCCATCGCCTCGGCGATCTGGTCGTAGGACAGCGCATCGATCTCACGCAGCAGCAGGGCGGTGCGCTGGGTCTCGGGCAGCTCCTGGACGTCGGAGACGATCTGGCGGAACTCCTCGCGCCGGTGCACCGTCTCGGCGGTGGTCACGCCGTTCTCGATCTCGAAGATGTCCATCGAGTCCTGCCCCGAGGCGCGCGGCTTGCGCAGGTGATTGAGACACCGGTTGCGGGCGATCCGGTACAGCCACGGCCGCGCGTTGATCGGGCGCTCGTCGGCCAGCAGGGCGTTGTAGGAGGCTGCGAAGACCTCCTGGAGCACGTCCTCGGCGTCCTCCTGGGAGGAGAGCATGTGCCGGCAGAAGGCCAGCAGGCGCGGCTGGTAGCGCTGAACGAGGGCGTCGAAGGCGCCGGCGTTCCCGCGCCGGATCATGCCCACGAGCTTCTCGTCGCTCTGGAGCCGGAGAAGAGGCGAACGCCCCCCGAGATGGGGCAGCGCGGGTCGGTGCGTGAGGGCGGAAGCTTCCATGGGGAATCCTGGGAGAACGCGTTCCCTGACCGTGGGACACGCTAGCAACGGCGAAGTTGCGCGAAACTGGCCTCAGGCCCGGGTGCTGGAACGGTAGACAGAGGGGCCTTAAAAGCCCCGGCCCTTCGGGGCGTTGTGGGTTCGACTCCCACCCCGGGCATAAGGTGGTGTGACATGGCCGATCGATACGACGACGAAGACGACTGGGTAGGCGAGCCGCCGGAGGGCCATTACACGCGCGACCGTGCCGATCCGGGCTTCTGGCTGACCCAGCGGCCGGTGAGCATCGTGGCCGCGGGGATCGTGCTGGTGGTCCTCGTCCTGGTGGTCGTGCTGCTTCTCTGAGCGCCCGCGTGGGCGGAATCGCCCACGCGGAAGTGTTGAGCAGTCTTTAACGCCGTACCCTCAATGCGACCGTAGAGCCCCCCAGGCTGTAGATTCGTGCCGCTGTCGGCTGGTAGGTCCTGCAATGGGCAGGCTCTGCAGTCGGGGAGGAAAACCTGAGGATGCGATCGGTGAGCACGGTTGGACGGGTAGCCGCACTGGGTGCGGTGATTGCTGCTGTGGTTTTGGTGGCGCTCGTCCTCTTCGGGCGCGGAGGCGGGGGCTACGAGCTCAACGCGAAGTTCCTCAACGCCGGACAGATCGTCAAGGGAAACCCCGTGCAGACCGGCGGCGCGCCGATCGGCTCGGTCAAGTCGATCAAGATCACCCCCGACGGCCAGGCCGAGATCAAGCTCAAGATCAAGGACAAGTACGCGCCGATCCCCGCGGGGACGCGTGCGGCGATCCGGCAGTTCTCCCAGTCGGGAATCGCCAACCGCTACGTCGACCTCAACTATCCCGACCGCAAGGACGGGAACATGACCGATGGCCAGACGATCGGGATCGACCAGACCACCACCGCGGTCGACCTGGACGAGCTGTTCAACACCCTCGACCCCAAGACGCGGAAGGCGCTGCAGGGATTCTTCAAGGGCCAGGCGCGCCAGTTCAAGGGCGCCGGCGCTGACGCCAACCAGGCCTTCAAGTACCTCAACCCGGCGCTGTCCACGTCGAGCCGGCTGTTCAAGGAGGTCACGCGCGACCAGCCGACCCTCGATCGCTTCCTGGTCGACTCCTCGGCGCTGGTCTCCACGCTGGCCGAGCGCCGCGACGACCTCGCCGGGCTGATCGGCAACCTCAACGACACCACCCGCGCCCTGGGCAACCAGAAGTCCGCGCTCGCCGAGTCGATCCAGCGCCTGCCCCCGTTCATGCGCCGGGCCAACACCACCTTCGTGAACCTGCGCGCGGCGCTCAACGACGTCGACCCGCTGGTCGACGCCTCGCGGCCCGCGGCGCGCGCCCTGTCTCCCTTCCTCACCCAGGCGCGCGCCTTCGCGGCCGACGCCAAGCCGACTGTCCGCGACCTTCGGGTGACCGTGCGTCGCCGCGGTCGCAACAACGACCTGATCGACCTGGTCAACTCCGTGCCGCCGCTGGCCGACATCGCCGTGGAGTCCAAGCAGCGCAACGGGAAGAGCCGCCGGGGGGCCTTCCCCGAGAGCGTGCAGGCCTTCAAGAACGGCGCCCCCCGGATCGCCGACTCCCGGCCCTACACCCAGGACTTCCTGGGCTGGCTGGACGACTTCTCCACCACGGGCGGTGGCTTCGACGCGCTCGGCGCATACGCCCGGGGCAACATCTCCCTCGCCGAGAACCTCTCCGGCCCAGTCAAGAGCGGCCAGTTCCGGCGCTGCCCGGGAGGGGCCGAGGAGGTCGCCGCCGACGGGTCGAACGTGGCAAGCCAGGACGAGGCCAATCAGCTCGACTGCAACCGCTTCCAGCGCGCGACGGGGAACGCACCGTGAGGCGCCTCCTGTCCGTGGCGTGCGTCCTGGCCCTGGTGGTCGGCGCCGCCGTGCTCACCGCCACAAAGAGCAGCACCCCGAAGGGGACCACCTACAAGGTCGTGTTCGACAACGCCTTCGGCCTGACCGAGGGCGGCGACTTCCGGGTCGGCGGCGTCAAGGCGGGCAAGACCACCACCTTCACGGCCAGCAAGGACGAGCCGCCCAAGGCGATCGTCACCGCCAAGATCAGCCAGCCGGGCTTCGACGACTTCCATAAGGACGCCACCTGCAACATCAAGCCCCAGTCGCTGATCGGCGAGTACTACGTGGACTGCCAGCCCGGCACCCGCAGCAAGCCGGCGATCAAGCGCGGCGGGACGATCCCGGTGGCCCAGACCACCTCGACGATCCCCCAAGACCTGGTCAACAACATCCTCCGCCGCCCCTACAAGGAGCGGCTGCGGCTGATCATCACCGAGCTCGGCACCGGCCTGGCCGGGCGGCCCAAGGACCTCCAGGCCGTGCTCAAGCGGGCGCACCCCGGCCTGCGCGAGACCAGCAAGACGCTGAAGATCCTGGGCGACCAGAACCGCACGATCGCCAACTTCATCCGCGATTCCGACACGGTGATCACCCAGCTCGAGGCGCGCAAGCGCGAGGTCACGCGCTTCATCCAGGAGGCGGGCGATACCGCGTCGATCACCGCCACGCGGCGCGAGGCGCTGCGCCAGACCTTCCGCAAGCTGCCTGGCTTCCTGGACGAGCTAACTCCGACGATGACCCAGCTGGGACGCGTGGCCGACCAGCAGACGCCGCTGCTGGCCGACGCCCAGCGGGCCGCCCCCAGCCTGAACACCTTCCTGAGCCGACTCGGCCCGTTCGCCGAAGCGTCGCGGCCGGCGCTCAAGTCGCTGGGCAAGACCTCGGTGGTGGGCACGAAGGCCTTCCGCCACGGCCGCCAGGAGGTCGCCGAGCTCAAGCGTCTCGGCGCCGGCGCGCCGGCCACGGCCAAGCCGCTGCGCCAATTCCTGGCCGCCCTCGACGATCGCCGCCGCGCCATCGACAGCGACCCGCGCGGCAAGGTGGGCGCCCCGCCGGCCAGCGACAACTCCAACCGCGGCCGGCCCAACAACGGCGGCTTCACCGCCTTCGAGTCGCTGTGGAACTACTTCTTCTGGCAGACGTTGTCGATCAACAACTTCGACAAGATCGGTCACGTGCTCCGCGTCGGCGTGACGCTCACCGACTGCAGCCCGCTGGAGAACCGCACGCTGCAGAGCAACCCCGAGCTCAAGCCGAAGTTCGACAAGTGCAACTCCTACATCGGTCCCAACCAGCCCGGCAACACCACGCCCGACTTCACCCGCGGGGGACGCGCTGCCGCGCTGGCGAAGGCGGCCGGCAAGCCGCCCGCGCGCGCCGGTGAGCGCCGCTCGGCCGGTCAGCCCGACGCCGGTCCGCTGCCCGGGCAGAAGGACATCTCCAAGCCCCAGGTCACGCTGCCCCCGGCCGTCAAGCAGCTCGTGGACAACCTGACCAAGCTGCCGGCGGGCACCAAGAAGAAGATCGACTCGAACAGGGTCGACAAGCTCCTCAGTGGTCAGGGCCCCCAGACCCAGTCCGGCTCGCCGCCCAGCTCGCAACAGCTCCTCGACTACCTCATGGCGCCATGAGCCGTCGCAGCGCAGGACAGACGCTCGTCGCCAGCCCGGTGCTGGTCGGGGCCGTCACGGTCCTGATCGCCGTGGTGGCGGTGTTCATCGCCTACAACGCGAACGCGGGCCTGCCCTTCGTGCCCACCTACGACCTCAAGGCCCAGTTCCCCACGGGCAACAAGCTGGTGGCCGGCAACGAGGTGCGCGTCGGGGGCTTCCGCGTGGGCGTGGTGGACACCATCACGCCGAAGGTGGTCAAGACCAAGGACGGCGACCGCGCCATTGCCCAGGTGGAGATGAAGCTGGACAAGACGGTGGAGCCGCTGTCCCGCGACACCACCATCAAGATCCGGCCCCGTTCGGCGCTGGGCCTGAAGTACGTGGAGATCACCCCCGGACGCGCCAAGAAGAACTTCACGGCCGGCGGCACGGTGCCGCTGAAGAACTCCAGCGAGGGGCTCGAGCTCGAGGACGTCTACTCGACCTTCAACCCCAAGACGCGACGCAACTCGCAGGAAGCGCTGGCCGGCTTCGGTGACGCCTTCACCGGGCGCGGCGCCTCGCTGAACACCTCGATCCAGGCGCTGAACCCGTTCTTCTCCTACCTCACTCCGGTGATGCAGACCCTCAACTCGCCGGACACGCACCTCGACCGCTTCTTCAGGGAGCTGGGGGCCACCGCCGCCCAGGTGGCGCCGGTCGCGCGGACGCAGGCCGAGCTGTTCTCGAACATGGCCACCACCTTCGAGGCCTTCAGCCGCGACCCCCGCGCGCTGCAGGACACCATCGAGAAGTCCCCGCCCACGATGGACACCGCCATCCGCTCCTTCCGCGTCCAGCGCCCATTCCTGGCCGACTTCGCCGACCTCTCACGCCGGCTGCGCCCCGCGGTCAACCAGCTGCCCAAGTCCCTCCCCGCAATCAACAGCGCCTTCAAGGTGGGCATCCCCGTGCTGCCCAGGACCGTGGCCCTGAACAAGCGCCTGTCGGGCACCTTCGGCGCGCTCGACCACCTGTTCCAGAATCCCAACACGCTGCTGGCGCTGCGCGACCTGCGAAACACCCAGGACGTCCTGCGCCCGATGATCGAGTTCGTCGCCCCGTACCAGACGGTCTGCAACTACGCGAGCTACTTCATCCACGAGCTCGGCGAGCACCAGTCGCAGGTGAGCCCCTTCGGCGGCACCGTGCAGCAGCAGAACGCCAAGCTGCCCAACCAGATGCAGCCCAACTCGCTGGGCTCGATCCACAGTTCCCGCCCGGTCGACGTCCCGCCGGGCGTGGATCCCGTCGGCGCAGAGCAGGGTGGCACGCAGCTCAACCGCTTCTACTCGATGAACCAGCAGCCGGCCATCGACGCGCAGGGCAACGCCGACTGCCAGGTCGGCCAGAACGGCTACGTCCGCGGCCCGATCGGCCCCAACCGCTACAAGCCCGGACTGGCTCCCAACGGAGACCCCAGCGGCGGAAACGCGACGGTCAGCGAGTCCAACTTCCCGATCCTGTCGGGCGGCACGTTCAAGTCGCGCCAGCTCGGGCTCAACAACCTCAAAGACGTGGACAAGCTGCGATGAGCCTGTTCAACCGCAAGCGGCGGCACCCAGCCGACACGGGCATGTCCCCCGTGACGGCGGGCGTGATCACGATCGCGCTCCTTGTCGTGGCCGTCTACATCGCCTTCACCAAGTTCAACCCGGTGGCCCATCCGTTCCGCTTGGAGGCCGCCTTCGAGACGGCCAACAACCTCAAGCCCAACTCGCCGGTGCGGATCGCCGGCGTGGAGATCGGCAAGGTCAAGAAGGTGAAGGCGATCGAGGGCAACAACGGCGGCGCGACGGTGACCATGGAGCTCAAGAAGGCCGCGCTGCCGATCCACAAGGACGCCACGCTGAAGATCCGCCCGCGCACCTTCCTGGAGGGCAACTACTTCGTGGACATCAAGCCGGGCTCGCCCTCGGCGCCCACGCTGCAGAGCGGGGCCATAGTTCCCACTACCCGGACGTCGGCGCCGGTCCAGTTCGGCGACGTGCTCTCCACCCTGCAGAGCGACACGCGTGCCGACCTCCAAGTGTTCCTGAAGGAGTACTCCAAGGGCCTCGAGGGCAAGGGCGCGGCCGGCTTCAACCAGTCGCTGCGCGAGGGACCGAAGGCCTTCAGCTCCACGGCCCAGGTAAACGACGCCCTGCTGGGCGAGGAGCCCACCAAGGACCTTCAGCGGGTGCTGAAGGGCCAGGCCAAGACCTTTGCCGCGTTGAACCACGATCCCGAAGCCCTCAAGGGACTGGTCACGAGCTTCAACACCACGGCGGGGGCCTTCGCCCGTCAGGACACCGCCCTGGAGGCGACCATCCCAGCGCTGCGCGACACGCTGAAGGTGGGCACGCCCGCGCTGGCCTCGCTCAACTCCGCCCTTCCGACCCTGCGCGTCTTTGCGCGGGAGGCGCTGCCGGGCGTGCGCTCCAGCACCCCCACCCTCAAGGCGTCGCTTCCCTTCATCACCCAGGCCCGGCTGCTCGTGGGGCCGAAGGAGCTGAAGGGCACGGCGCGCGAGCTGCGCCGCCAGATCCCCAACCTGGCGGGCTTCAACCGCGCCGGCGTGCCGCTGCTCAACCAGGTCCGGCTGCTCTCCTCCTGCAGCAACCAGGTGCTGATTCCCTTCGCGAACTCCAAGATCCCCAACCCAGACGAGCCCAACAACACCAACCAGATGCCGATACGTGAGGCCAACCGCGGCTTCGTGGGCTTGTCGGGCGAGAGCCGCGTGAGCGAGCAGCTCCAGTACTTCCGCACGAGCGCCGTGCCCACGCCGACCAACGTGCGCCCGGCGGCGCCCTCCGACGGCGGCAACCAGCCGCCGCCGAGGCGGCCCGACGTGCCCTGTGAGACCCAGCAGCCGCCCAATCTCAACGCGCCGGGCGGCAGTGTCACCGAGTTCCCGACCAGTGGGGTGAGCACGACCTCGTCGAAGAGCGCGGCCCACAAGTTCGATGCCGGTCAGCTCGCCAAGGCCGGCAGGCTCCTGCGCACGTGGGACAAGAAGACCCTGATCCCCGCGCAGAAGAAGTACGCGAAGCAGCTGGCCAAGGAGTCGAAGAAGTGAAAAAGGCGATCTCCAAGCACCTGGGCGACTTCGTCGCGATGGCCGCGCTGTTCGTCCTCGCCCTGGGGGTCGGGGGCTTCATCCTGTCCAACCAGCGGCTGCGCTTCCCCCTCGTGCAGCCGAAGCCCTTCATCGTCAAGGTCCAGTTCGACGACGCCCAGGCCGTCCAGCCCGGCCAGGGCCAGACGGTCCGCACCGCCGGCGTGGAGATCGGCCAGATCGGCAAGGTCCAGCTCAAGGACGGCAAGGCGCTCGTGGAGATGCAGCTCGAGGGCAAGTACAAGAACTACATCAAGCAGAGCGCCACCGCCCTGCTGCGCTCGAAGACGGGCCTCAAGGACATGTTCATCGACGTCGACCCGGGCAAGGGCAAGCCGATCAAGGAGAACGGGATCATCCCGTCCAAGAACTCGGCGCCCGACACCGACCCGGACGAGATCCTGTCGGCGCTCGACACCGACACCCGCGCCTACCTCAAGCTGCTGATCTCGGGCGCGGGCAAGGGGCTCAAGGGCCGCGGCTCGGACCTGCAGGAGACCTTCGCCCGCCTCGGACCGGTCAACCGCGACCTCGCCCGCGTGAACACCTCCGTCGCCACCCGCAAGCACAACCTCAAGCGGCTGATCAACCGCTATGGGCTGCTGACCGCGGAGCTCGGCGCCCACGACCGCGACATCGTGCGACTGGTGCGGTCCTCCAACGACGTCTTCCAGACGCTGGCCTCGGACAACACTCAGATCTCTGCCGCGGTGTCCAAGCTGCCGCGCGCCCTGAACACCACGGGCTCGACGCTGTCCAAGGTCGACACCTTCTCCAGGCGGCTCAAGCCGGCGCTCAACTCACTGCGCCCGCCATTCCGCAAGCTCGACAGCGCCAACAAGGCCGTGCTCCCGCTGGTGCGCGAGGCCACGCCCGAGATCCGCGACCAGATCCGCCCCTTCGCGCGGATCGCGAGGCCCTTCACGCGCGACCTCGGGAGGGCGTCCAAGGGCCTGACCAAGGCGTCGCCCGACTACACCGAGTCCTTCTCGAGGCTCAACCGCCTGTTCAACATCGGGGCCTACAACCCGGGCGGAGCAGAGGGTCTGACCGGCAACCCGGTCCGCGACCGCAACCGCCAGGAGGGCTACCTGTACTGGCTGGCCTGGGTGTCCAACAACACCAACTCGCTCTTCAGCACCGCCGACGCTTCTGGACCGCTGCGCCGGATCTCGCTGGGCGGAGTCAACTGCACGATCATCAAGAGCCTGATCGAGGGCCAGGTCCCCGCCTCGAGCCTTCTTCCCCTCGGCGCGACCCTCGACACCGCGGTCAACACCCTCGGGGCAGCCGGAGTGTGCACACCATGACCCCCAGGACCCTCGCACCAACGCGGCGGGAGGTGCTCGCCTAGCCATGGTCAAGGAGGCCCCCAGTGTCGGTCGCATGGTGGCGATGCTCGCCTTCGCCGCATCCTGCGTCGGCATCCTGCTGTTCCTGTGGCTGTCCTTCGGCGGCTCGGTGCCGCTCAAGCCGCAGTCCTACCGGATGAAGGTCGACTTCCCGGCGGCGGCGACGCTGGTCGCCGAAGCCGACGTCCGCATAGCCGGTGTGACCGTGGGCAAGGTCAAGAAGAAGGCCTTGGTCAAGAGGGGCGCGCGCACCGAGGTCGAGCTCGAGATCAAGAAGGCCTACGCGCCGATCCCCAAGGACTCGCACGCGATCCTGCGCCAGAAGACGCTGCTGGGCGAGACCTACGTGGAGCTGGCCCCCGGTAACCCGAAGAAGGGCATGCTGACCGAGGGCGGCAAGCTGGCCAACAACCGGGTCGAGCCGACGGTTCAGCTCGACGAGATCTTCAACGCCTTCGACAAGCCGACGCGTGAGGCCTTCCAGGAATGGGTCCGCGAGCTGGCCAAGGCGACCAAGGGCGGCCGCGGCCAGGATCTGAACGACTCGTTCGGCAACCTGGAGGGCTTCGCGGTCGACGGGTCCGGCCTGCTCAGGCGGCTCACCATCCAGAGCGTGGCCGTGCAGCGCCTGATCAGGAACACGGGCGTGGTCTTCGGCGCCATCAACCAGCGCCAAGGGGCCCTGCGCCAGCTCGTGGTCAACTCGAACAACACGTTCGAGGCCACCGCCTCGCGCGACAACGCCCTGGCGGACACCATCCACGTGTTCCCCACCTTCCTGGACGAGTCCAAGGCCACGTTGGCGCGGCTGGAGACCTTCTCGCGGCGGACCAAGCCGCTGGTCGACGAGCTCAAGCCGTCCGCGGACAAGCTCGGTCCGACCGTGCGCGACCTCGGCGACCTGGCCCCGGACCTCGAGGGCCTGTTCCGAGACCTCAACCCGCTCATCCGGGCGTCGCGGACCGGCGTGCCCGACCTCACGCGCGTCATCCAGGGCGCCGAGCCGCTGTTCGAGTCGGCCCACGTCTTCCTGCCCGAGCTCAACCCGATCCTGTCCCTGCTGAACTTCCACCAGACCACCGTGTCGGGCTTCCTCTCCAACGCCTCGGCCGACCTGGCCTCCCAGCCCGCCGGTCAGCGGGGCCAGAACCAGATCGCGATCTTCGACCCGGCCACCGTCCTGACGCCGCTGCGCACCCGCCCCAAGGACGAGCGCGGCAACTCCTACCTGGAGCCCAACGCGCTCACGCGGGCCCCGCTGCTGGGCACCTTCGAGAGCTTCGACTGCAAGCCCGAGGGCGGCACGCTGCGCGATCCGGTCGACCCCCCGACTCCGCTTCCGCTGGACAGCAGCAACCCGCGCCGCCCTCCCTGCTTCGTCGCACCGCCGTCTCTGTACAGCGGCAAGAAGTACAACTTCCAGCGCAAGGGTCACTCGCCCGTCAAGGCGCCGCCCCAGGGTGTCGCGGGCAACCGCCCCGCCACTCCCTGATCATCTAGACGGACGTCCGAGGGCGGGCGCGCCCGTTCAGCGCGCGGCCCCGGGGGGACGAACCGGTGAGGGTGAGCCTCGCCAGCGGGCTGTTGCCCCAGCCACTGATGAGCCTGGCCGGATCCCTCGCGGTCGTGTGCCTGGTGCTCGCTGCCGCGTACGCCGCGACCTTGCTGCGAGCCCGCCGGCTCGACCTCCAGCGCGGGCAGCTGCTGGCCGATGTCGGGCTGTTGCAGACGGCGTTGCTACCTACCGTGCCGGCTGTGGTGGGCAGCGTGCGAGCTTCCGTGGCCTACCGGCCGTCGGAGGGGCCGGCCGCCGGCGGTGACTTCTACGACGCCCTGGAGCTCAGCGACGGACGCGCCGCCTTCCTGATGGGCGACGTGTGCGGCCACGGCCGCCAGGCCCTGGACCGCACCGCGTTCGTGCGCTTCACGCTGCGGGCCTACCTGGAGGCGGGTCTTCAGCCCCGCGCGGCCCTACAGATCGGTGGCGGCGTGATCGACGAGCACATGGGGGGCTCCTTCGCGACGGCGGTCATCGCCGTGCACGACCCCTCCGCGGGATCGCTGACCTACGCCTGCGCTGGTCACCCGGCCCCGATCGTGGCGGGGCCGACTCGCCCACAGGCAATCTTCGCCTGCTCGGCGCCGCCGCTCGGACTGGGCCTTCGCACCGGCGTGCGCCAGACCACGCTGCCGCTGCCCCCGGGCTCCTGCGTCTGCCTCTACACCGACGGCCTGGCCGAGGCGCGCACCTCGCGTGGCGTCCTCGGTCGCTCCCGCCTGGGAGACATGGTGGGCCAGATGGGAACCGCCGCGAGCGCGCCGGCCCTGCTCGATCGTGTCACCGCCCAAGCCCGCAGGGTGACCGACGACATGTCCGCGATGGTGCTGCACCCGACGGGCGCCGCTCCGGTTCGCGCGCCCAGCCGCGTCGAGCAGCTGGAGGTCGACGCGGCCGAGGTGGCCGGCGGCGTCGCGGTGCGGTTCCTGGCGGCCTGCGGCGTCTCGGCGCAGCAGGCGCGGCTGGCGGAGTCGGAGTGCCGGGCCGCGCTGCCCCGCGCCGGGCGGGCCGTGCTGGAGGTGACCTACGGCGCCGGCGGACCGGTCGCCGCCGTGGTGTCGGATCCCGAGCCGACGCGCACGAGCATCTTTCCCACGTTCTGACCGTCGAGCAGGCCGATGAAGGCATCGGGCATGTTCTCGATGCCGTCCACCACGGTCTCGCGGTGGCGGATCTCGCCCGAGGCCACCTTTGGCGCCACCTCCTCGAGGAACTCGCCGTAGAGGCCGTAGTGGTCGGTCACGATGAAGCCCCGGATGGTCAGCCGGTTGGGCAGCACGGACAGGAAGTTGGCCGGCCCGGGGGGCGGCTGCTCCTCGTTGTAACCCGAGACCGCCCCGCACAGCGGGACGCGTCCGAACGCGTTCATGCGGCCCAGCGCGGCCTCGAGGTGGTCGCCACCCACATTGTCGAAGTAGACGTCGATGCCGTCGGGGCAGTGCTCGCGCAGGGCGGCGTGGAGATCTTCGGACTTGTAGTCGAAGGCGGCATCGAAGCCGAGCTCATCGCGCAGGTAGCCGACCTTCTCGGCCGAGCCGGCGCTGCCCACCGCCCGGGCCCCGCGCAGCCGGGCCAGCTGGCCGACCACCGAGCCGACGGCGCCGGCCGCCGCAGACACGAACACCGTCTCTCCCTCCTGGGGGCGGCCGAACTGGGTCAGCCCCACCCAGGCGGTGAAGCCGGGCATGCCGAGGACGCCCAGGGCGGCCGACACGGGCGCGACCGAGGGGTCCGGCACCGGCAGCAGGCCCTCGCCGTCGGTAACGAAGTGCTCGCGCCAGCCGTTCATGGACTGGACCCAGTCGCCTTCGGTCAGCGCCGCATTTCGCGAGGACACCACCTGCCCGATCGCGCCGCCGTCCATCACCTCGCCCACCTGGAAGGGCGGCACGTAGGACTTCACGTCGCGCATGCGGCCGCGCATGTAGGGGTCCACGGACAGGTAGACGTTGCGTACCAGCGCCTGGCCCTCGGCCGGCTCGGGCACCTCGACCTCGGCGAGCTCGAAGTTCTCGGGGGCGGGGCGGCCCTGCGGTCGTGAGGCGAGCCTGATCTCTGCGGAGGTGGCGGTCATCGGTTGAGCCTACGACCGCGGGGCACGCGGCAGTAGTCTGCGCCGGGCATGGCCACCGAGGAGGAGACCAGCCAGGCCAGCGGTCTGCACGGCGGCCGGCTGGTGGCCAAGCGGCTGAAGGCCCACGGCGTGTCCAAGCTGTTCACGCTCTCGGGCGGGCACATCTTCTCTATCTACGACGGTTGTCGCGAGGAGGGAATCGACATCGTCGATACCCGCCACGAGCAGACGGCCGCGTTCGCCGCCGAGGGCTGGGCCAAGGCCACCCGCCAGCCCGGCGTGGCGGCACTCACCGCGGGCCCGGGCGTGACAAACGCGATGAGCGCCCTGGGATCGTCGCTGCAAAACGGCTCGCCGGTGGTGGCGCTGGGCGGCCGGGCGCCGGCCATGCGCTGGGGGCAGGGCTCGCTCCAGGAGATCGACCACGTTCCCTTCGTGGCCCCGCTCACCCGCTCGGCTGTGACGGTGGACTCGACCGCCGCCATTCCCGCCGCGGTGGACGGTGCCTTCGCCGCGGCGCTGGGGCCACCCTCGGGCCCCGCCTTCGTCGACTTCCCGCTCGACCACGTGTTCATGGAGGCCGACGTGGACGCCGACGGGCCCGCCACCACGCTCGACCACCGCTCGCTGCCCGCGGCCGATGGGGTGGAGCGGGCGATCGAGCTGCTGCGCGGCGCCCGCCGGCCGGTGATCATGGCCGGCACCGGCCTCTACTGGGCCCACGGCGAGGATGCCCTGCGTGCGCTGGCCGAGGAGGCGTGCGCGCCGGTGTTCGTCAACGGGCTGGGCCGCGGCTGCCTGCCCGCCGACCACGAGCTGTTCTTCTCCCGCGCCCGTGGGAAGGGCCTCAAGGAGGCCGACGTGGCGCTGGTTGTGGGCGTGCCGATGGACTTCCGGCTGGGCTTTGGGCAATCCTTCGGCGAGGAAACGCAGATCGTCCTGCTCGATTCGGCCGAGACCGACCGCCGCCCCCCGCGCGACGCCGCCGTGGAGCTCTACGGTGGCATCCCGGCCACGCTGGATGCGCTGCGCGAGGGTGGGGGCGCCGGCGGCGACCGGCGCGGCTGGGTCAGCGACCTGCGCGAGCTAGAGCAGGAGCGCCGCGCCGGCGAGCAGGAGGAGCTGACCGACGAGCGCGCGCCGCTTCACCCCCTGGGCCTCTACCACGAGCTCAAGTCCGTGCTCGATCGCAACGCCGTGGTGATCGGCGACGGGGGCGACTTCGTCTCCTACGCCGGTCGCATCATCGACACCTACGAGCCCGGCTGCTGGATGGACCCGGGCCCGTTCGGCTGCCTCGGCGCCGGCCCCGGCTATGCGCTGGCGGCAAAGCTGGCCGACCCCGGCCGCCAGGTCTGCCTGCTGCTGGGCGACGGCGCCTTCGGCTTCGCGGGGATGGACTTCGACACACTCGTGCGCCACGGCGTCCCCGTCGTGGCCGTGATGGGAAACAACGGCATCTGGGGGCTGGAGAAGCACCCGATGGAGTTCCTCTACGGCTATTCGGTGGCGGCCGACCTCCAGTCCGAGTGCCGCTACGACCAGGTGGTCGAGGCGCTGGGCGGACACGGAGAGCTGGTCCGCGAGCCGGCCGAGCTGCGGCCGGCGCTGGAACGGGCGTTCTCCAGCGGCAAGCCCGCGCTGGTCAATGTGCTCACCGATCCCGGCATCGCCTACCCGCGCAAGTCCAACCTGGCCTAGAAACGAGACGACCCGGCAGAGCCGGGCCGTCTCTACGGCTCAATCAGGACGGGCAGGGGTACGTGCCTTGAAAGAGCCTTGCGGTCCGGGCGGCGGGAGGCGCCGATACTTGCGGCTTCGCCCGAACCTATGTACTGGGCCCTTCGTGGGGTCCGTTCCGGCGTACCGCAGCGAGCCCCGAACCCAGCACAGCCAATATAGCTAACCCCTGGGGGGAAAGGCAACGGATAGTTGGTCTAACCCGTGC
>JBBREO010000047.1:0-19882 GCA_038202855.1 Solirubrobacterales bacterium | reverse complement strand
CGCGGGTCCGTGGGCGTCCTGGAGCGCGAACAGCGATGCCCCGTTGTGCGCACCCCAGGCGGCCCAGAAGCCGAAGCCCTCCTCGCGTCCGGGCGGGTTGTAGGCCAGTGTGTCGACCAGGGCGTTGAGCACCTTGAAGGTCCGCGTCAGCCGCGGGGTGACCACCCCGAGGTCGCGCGCGGCGGGGCGCAGGTCGCGCACCGTCGGGCGGACGCCGCGGGCAAACGGGCGTAGCTCGTCGCGGATCACCGGTGTGGTGGCCCGCAGGAAGGGACGGGCCGAGCGCAGTGACGGGCCGAGTGCCCGCGCGCCCGGGCGCAGCTTGGCCAGGGCCGGACCCATCTGCTCGGCGAGCGAGTCGACGCTGCGCAGCGTGTGGCTGGTCTGGCCCAGCGTGCCGGGCAATAGCCGCAGCGCCCCGCGCAGGCTCTGCTCCTGATTGGCGATCGCCTGGAAGTTGGCGTTGGAGGAGTCCACGAACGAGGTGAGCTGACGGTCGTGGTCGCCCAGCTCGGCGGCCAGCAGGCTGAAGTTGTGGATCACGCGCCGCAGGTTGGAGCGGCGCTTGGCGAGCTGGCCGTTGATCTTCGCGAGATCGCGGCCGGTGGGCTCGAAGCGCTTGAACGTCTGGCGCAGCTTCGCGGGAGCGTCGCCTTCCAGGGCTCGGGCGCCCGAGTTGAGGAGGATCCGCAGGTAGGCGCGCGTGTCGGCGTCGAGCTGGGCGAACACCTCGTCGGGGTTCACGTCCGGGAGCGTGTTGGCCAGCCGGACCGTGCCGTTCGCCTTGAGCACGCCGGCGCGGCGGTTGCCGGGGTCGAGCTCCATGTACATGTCCTTGAGCCCCGTCTTGGGCCGCAGCAGCACGGTCGCGTCCCTATAGACCGGCGTGTACTTTCGCCGCAGCTTCATCTGCACGACCGCGTGGCCGTGCTCGAGCTCAACCCTGCCGATCTCGCCTACCTTGACCCCCGCCACGTTCACCGTCTGGCCCTGGCCGGGCACGACCGCCTGGGCGGTAGACAGCTCGGCGCGGTAGTCCACGAAGTCCGACCCCACCACCGGCACCCAGTGCGGCGGGTAGAAGCGCTGGTTGGAGAGCACGTAGGTCGCCACCCCCAGCGCTGCCAGCGCCACGAACAGGATGGCCAGGAAGTCGCGCAGGTGCTTGCGCGCCGTGCGCCTCACGGTCCGCCTCCCGTCCGGGCGGAGTTCAGCGCCGGGCGCTTCTGGCGGTAGCAGGGCTGGCTGCGCCGCACGGGCGGCTTGGCCGCCGGCCGCGCCGGTCGCGTGCCCAGCGGCTTGCGCGCCGCGTTGCCGAACAGCTTCACGCCCTGGCCGGTGTCGCCGGTGGACACCGTGGCGTCCCCGCCGCCGGATTGGAAGCGGGTGTACGAGCCGTTGCCGTCGAAGTTCTGCGACTCGCCCGACAGCCCCACCAGGGCCTGGAAGAACTCGTCTCGGGTCTTGAGCCCGGAGGTGTGTGGGCCGTCCTTGATGACGGTGTCGCCGGTGGGCAGCAGGTTGTTGGTGAGGCAGCGGTTGAAGCGGTCGACCTGGGGCAAGAAGGCCACGCTGCCGTCGGTGAAGCTGGCCAGGTCGCGGATCGAGGGCTGCAGATCGCCCACCAGCCCCTGCAGCTCCGGGGGCGAGACCAGCCGCCGCGTCTGGGCGATCCAGGGCAGCGCCGCCCGGATCGTGGCCGGGGTCTCGCGGACGCCGGGCAGGATCTCGCGGGCGAACGCGCGCGTGGGCGGGAACGCCCGGTTGAGGTGGTCCAAGGCGGGGTCGGCCGCCTCGAGCACACGAGGCAGCACCCGCAGCGTCGAGCGCAGGCTGCCCTGCTCCGCGGCCAGGGCGCCGGTGGTCGTGTTGAAGTTGGTGACCAGGTCCTGGAGGTGGCCCTCGCGGCTGATCAGCGCCGCGCTGGTCTTCTCCAGACCGAGGATCAGGCGCGACAGGTCGTGCCCGCCGCGGCCGCGGAAGGCGTCGTTGACCACGGCGGTGTCGCGCAGGGCGGCGGGGGCGTGGGCGAGCGAGTCGTTGAGCGACTTGGCCGCGGTCTCGCCACGGGTGGAGGGGTCCGCGTCGCGGTCCTCGCCGGGCTTGGGCGTCCCGGCCAGCGCGTCCCCGTAGCCCGTCAGGAGCTTCTGCAGGTCGTGGCGGGCGGAGGACTTCAGCGCGCCCAGCACCTGGTCGATCTGGACCGGCGCCGCGGTCTGGGTCGCGGGGATCGTGCCCCCGTCGGCCAGCTCGGGCGCGCTCGGCGTGCCGGGGCGCAGGTCGACGAAGAAGTTGCCCTCCAGGAAGATCCGCGGGCGGATCTTCAGCGCCGCGTCGCGGTGGATCGGGAGACCGTTGGAGTTGATCTTCATCGTCACCTCGGCCGCGGTCGAGTCCCCGCCCACGGGCTTGACCTTGGCCACCTTGCCGACCTCCACCCCCGCGATCCGCACCGGCGAGTTGGTCTGCAACACGGCGGCGTTGTTGAAGACCGCCTTCAGCTCGTAGGGCTTGGTGAACGGCACGTCCTTGGCGAAGGCGAAGTAGACGGCCACCACGATCGCCACGACCGCCACCAGGCCCGCGGCGAACCGCGACAGCCACCCCCCGCGCCTCGCCCGGCCCCTCACGGTCGGCTCCCTGCCGTGGCCACGCGGCGCGTCTTGTCGACCAGCGTGCCCTGGTTGCCGGGCACGTTGCCGATCACCGTGCGCCCCACGGCAAAGGGCTCGTTACCGGCCTCGCACTCCTTGGGCTGACCCGGCGACGCGGTGTTCGGGTACGGGTTCGAGTGCAGGTGGTTGTCGCGCTCGGGGCCGTTCGCGGGCCCGCTCGACAGCCCCGCCTCGCTGTTGCGACCGGTTGGCGAGGCGATGATCACGAACCGCTGGCCGGTGCCGTTGCGATCGCCCTCCGAAAAGAGGCTGCCCGCGTTTCGCAGCAGCAGCGTCACGTAGTTGCAGGTGGTCTGGACCGGCGTCAGGAAGGCGACGGTCGGGTTGAGCGAGCGGGCGGTGTCGCGCAGGCGGCGCACCCCGCGGGGGACCAGCGGGTCCTGGGCGAACCGGGCCAGGGAGTCGAACACCGAGGCCAGCTGGCGGTTCAGGCGGGGGGTGCGGGCCAGGTTGCGGGCCCCGATCTCGAACGCGTCGGCCAGGGCGGGCGCGGAGCTGGGCAGCGTGCGGGCACCCGGGCGCAGCTCGGCGAAGAGGGCGGCGGTGTTGCGCAGGAACGGCCGCTGGCGCGGAAACTCGTCGATGCCGGTCTGCAGCGTCGGCGGTGCCTCGGAGATGAACTGCTGCAGGTAGGGGCGCGCCACGGTGGCGAGGGCGGTGAACGTCGTTTCCAGGTTGCCGAACAGCGCCGCCTGGGCCTCGGCCACGGGCGCGACCTCGGAGGCCGCCGCCTCCAGGGCCGGGAACAGCCGGTCCAGGCGGGTGCGCGGGTCGCTCAGGTTGCGCGCCACCGGCTCCAGGTCCCGCAGCAGCGGGGCGAAGTCGGAGATCGCCTCGTTGAGGTCGGGGCCGCGACCGGCGAGGCCCGTGCCGAACCCGTCCAGCGACTCCTGGGCCCCACGGCGAGCCGGCGCCGAGAACATGTTGAGCACCTGGTCGATCTCCACCGGCTCGGGTCGCGCCTGGCGCAGCGGAACGGTGGTGCCGGCGGGAAGGCCGGCACCCGCGCGGCCGGGCGTGAGCTGCACGTACTTGAGCCCCAGCGCGGAGCGCGAGCGGACCAGGAAGGTGCTGTCGGCCGGCAGCGGCTCGAGGCTCTGGTCCAGCTTCAGCTTCAGCCGCGCCGTGGGCTCGCCCTGGCCGCCGGGCACGGGCGCGATGTCGGACACCGACCCTACCCGCGAGCCGCCGATGCGCACGTCGTTGCCCACCACCAGGCCAGCCGCGTTGGGCACGCGCGCCTGGAGGTCGTAGGTGGGCACGAACGGCAGGCCCGCGTTCGCGTTGTAGGACAGGTAGACGGCCACGATCGTGACCAGCAGCGTCACCGCCCCGACCAGGACCGGGCTCGTGCTCAGGCCCAACCTGTATCCCGAGCGCCTCACTTCTGGTCTCCCAGCAGGTAGTCCAGCGCCGGGTCGGACTTGCCGCGCTGGGCGGGCGACCCGTTCCGGGCGCCGCGGCGGGTGCGCTCGATCGCGCGGCGTCCCTCGGGAGCCAGTGCACCCTTGCCCAGGATGCCGTCGACCAGGCCGTTGCCCGGCGCCGCGCTCGCCCCCTGCTTGGGCTGCGCAGCCACCCGCGCCGCCGGCTTGGAGTTGCCGGAGCCGCTGACGGGCTTCTTGAAGTTGGCAGTGCAGCCCGAGTCGGGGACCAGCTGGTAGGCCGTGCAGAGGTTGATCAGCAGATTGGCCCGCAGGTAGTGGCTTACGTCGTCGAAGCCGTTCGTGGCCAGGGCGCCGTAGTAGACGAGGTCCATCAGGCGCTCGATGCCGCCGGTGCGATCGACGCTCGCGGTGAGCCGGACGAGGTTGGTGGAGAGCGGCCGGCCGTAGCGGCCGAAGCTGCCCAGGTCGCGGATCAGGGGGCGGGTGCGGATGAGCGCCGGTCGACCCGTGCGCGCGGCGTCGCCCAGCGTCTCGAGCGACGGCCGCGCCGACCGTGAGAACGGGCCGAGCGCGCGGATCATGCGGCTCACGTCGGCGCCCGAGCGGTTGAGGTCGGCCGCGACGGGACCGGCCTGGTCGGCGAACCCGCCCAGGTCGGCCATCAGTGGTCGCAGCTCGCGCAGGAAGCCGGGCAGCAGATGCAGCCCGCGCTCGATGTCGGTGCGCCGCTCCGCGGTGGCGGTGCCGGTCACGCCGGCCTCACGGATGAAGCCCGTCACGTGCCGGCGCTCGCGGGCCAGCGGGGCCAGCGCCCGGTCCGAGCGCTCGGCCAGGCGCCCCAGCGTGCCGTTCTGGCGGGCCAGGATGGCCAGCACGCGGTCGGTGTCGCGGAGCGCGGGGTTGGCGCGGTGGATCACCTCGTTGAGGTCCTTGCCCCGCCCGGCGAGGCCGGTGCCGAACTCGTTGATCAGGATGGTCAGCCGCTCGCGATAGGGCCGGCGCATGATGTCGTTGATCAGGTCGAGGTCCACCGGCGAGGAGGTCCGCCGCAGCGCCATCAGGTGCTGGCCTTCACCCTGGCCCTTTTCGATCCGGGCCAGCGCCGGCTGGCCCGAGGTACCCGGCTGGCACTCCACGAACTTCTCCCCGATCAGCGACTGCGGGCGGACGCTGCAGCTGGCATCGGCGCGGAAGGGGGTGAAGCGGGCGTCGTCGACGCGCAGGACCACGGCGGCCTTCTTGCCCGCGGTCACGTCCATGGAGTCGATCACCCCGACCTTGGCCCCGGCGATCTTCACGTCCTCGCCGGGAACGGCCGACGCGACGTTGTCGAAGATCGCGCGCACCCGGTAGCCGCCTCCGCCGTCCCCGCTCGCGGCCGTGCCGACCAGGACGATCACCGGCAGGGCGAGGCAGGCGACCAGCAGTGCGAGCAGCCGGCGCATCAGTCGGGGTTGGCCGCCGGGTCGCAGTCGGGCACGCGGAAGGGAGACGAGCCATCGGGCGACGCCTGCATCGCCCCACCCGGACAGCGCTTGAAGATGCCCTTCTCGAAGGCGTCGATGCGCTGCGACTCGGGCAGGCGCGTCAGCTGCCCGTTGTTGGGGTCGACGCTGAAGGGCGAGAAGAGCGGCTGCACGCGCGCGAAGTGCCCGTTGGCGTCGTAGTTGCTGGCCACCTGCCCGAACTTGGTCAGCCAGCCGGTCAGGTCGGGCGTGTACTGGCGCAACTGGTCGACGTAGGCCTGCGAGCGGTCGAACGTGCGGATCGCGCGCGGGAAGACGGTGGATGTCAGCCGCCGAAGTCGCGGCAGCTTGGCCGTGAGCTCGATCAGGTCGTTGTTGGCGCCGCGCGACCGGATCAGGGTGCGCAGGTCGCGGATGGTGGGGCGCGAGTCGTGCACGAGCGGCCGCAGGCGCGCGAACAGGGTGTCCAGCTCGCGCGTGTTGGGCTTGGAGACGTTGACCAGCGTGTCCAGATCGTCCAGCGTCGAGCGCAGGTTCACGAAGGTCGTGTTGCCCTTGCGAAGCGTGCCCGGGAGCAGCTGCAGCGTGCGCGACAGGCCGGCGTTCTCGTCGGCGATCGCTCCGGCCGTGGTGTTGGCGTTGCCCACCAGCGAGGAGAGGTCTTGGCGGCGTTCGGCCAGCGCACCCATGACCTTCGAGGTGTCGCCCACGAAGCGGTCGAAGACGGTGTCGTCGGCCAGCAGCTCGCGCGTCAGCCGCGAGGTCGAGGACAGAGCCGGGGGGAGGTAGCGCAGCGACTGGGCGTAGTCGCGCGAGCGGCCGCCGAAGTAGGTGGCCTGGCCCTGGATGACCTGCTGCAGCCCACGGCGGGTCTTGGGATCGAAGGTGTTGAACAGCTGGTCGATGTCCACCGGCGCGTCGGTGGCGTCGGCGCCGATGCGCCCGCCGTCAGGGACCTTCGCGGCGTTGTTCGGCCCCATGTTCAGCGACACGTAGCGGTTGGCGATCCCCGAGAGCGAGTTGGTCCGGATCGTGGCCGTGGTGCCCCGCCGCACCGGCGCGGCGTCGTGGTCGAGGCTCAGCCGCACGACCGCGCGGGCGTGGTCGTCCAGGCTGACCTTCTTCACCGTCCCGACCGCGGCGCCACCTACCCGCACCTGGTTGCCCCGGACCAGCTGGCCGCCGTTCTGGAAGACGGCGGTCACGTCGTAGGAGCCGCCGCGCCCGAACATCATCAACGCGACGAGCACCGCGGCGCCGATCAGGCCGGCCAGCGCGAGGAATCGGGCCAGCCCAGAGCCACGGTCGTGGGCTCCCCGTCCTTGGGTAGGTCGTGTGGCTGCGGTCGTCAAGCTCGCCGGGTGACCGGCGCCTCCCTTGCCGAGCCAGTATCACACGCGCTGCCGCGCCCGGCGCAAGGCCTTAGAGCGAACTCAACATTCATTCGGTGTCATTTCGACACCGCGGAGAGCGCGCCTCCCGCGCGCGTGCGCGGGAAGGGACAGGCAGACGTCCCTTATTCCATCCCGAGCGGGCCGCGGGCCTCGCCGGAGAGGAACTGCCGCACGAACTGGTTCGGCGAGTTGAACAGCTCCGACGCGGGGCCCGACTCCACGATCCGGCCCTTCCACAGGACCGCGATGTAGTCGGCCACGCGGCGGGCGGACATGATGTCATGGGTGATCACGGCGTAGGCGCCGCCGTTCTCGGCGTGCACCTCCTGGATCAGCTCGCACAGCAGGGCCGTGCGGACGGGATCGAGGCCCGAGTCGGGCTCGTCGAAGAGGACGATGTCGGGGTCGAGCACCAGCGCGCGGGCGAACCCTGCGCGCTTGCGCATGCCGCCCGACAACTCGTTGGGCATCTTGTCCAGGGCGCCGGAGAGGCCGACCTCGGCCAGACGGCGGTGACAGATCTCGAGGATCTCCTCGTCGCCCTTGTCGGTGTGCTGGCGCAGCGGGAAGGCCGTGTTGTCCAGCACGTTCATCGAGCCGAACAGCGCCCCGTCCTGGAACAGGACGCCGAACTTCTTGCGCATCTCGAACAGCTCGTCGTCGACCATGTTGGGGACCGACTCGCCGTGCACCAGCACGTCGCCCTCGTCCGGGTAGAGCAGCCCGACCATGTGCTTGATGCAGACCGACTTTCCGGTGCCCGACGGCCCCAGGATCATCGAGATCTGGTTGTCGGGAATGCCCAGGTTCAAGCCGTTGAGGATGGTGTTGCGCCCGAAGGACTTCTTCACGTCGATGAACTCGATCGCGTCCGTGGACCCGTGGTCGCGCTTGGTGCCCGAGTGCCACTGATAGGGCTCCTCGCCCTCCCGCGTCTGATCCTTGATGCTGTCGGGCACGGCCTCGTTGGTGACCCGCATGTCGGGCTCGTCGGCATCGCCCTCGGGCGAGTGCATGACCACGTCGCGTTGGGTGTTCGAGTCGGGCGCGTCGTCGTCGTACTCGCTCGAGTCGTAGTCACCCGAGTCGTGGCGCGGCTCGGCCTCGTCGTGACTGCCGGGGTAGTCGTCACCGTCGGCGTGGGCGACGTCCTGCTCTGAACGGCCCTCGTCCTCACCGCCGTGGCGACCCTCTACCTCGTCGGACTGCACCGGCCGTCCCCACGGGGGATCGTTGCGCTCTTCATCAGCCATGAGCCAGCTCCTCTTCTCTCAGCCGCCGATTGGCGCTCGCGGATTGGAACCCCAGAAGATCTGGGTTCCCACCATTCCGATGATATGGACCGCCACGGTGTTCAAGACCATGGACTTGGCCGTGGCCGTGCCCACCCCGACGGGCCCGCCGCCGGCCGTGTAGCCGTAGTAGCAGCCCACCAGCACGATGACCGTGGCCATCATCATGCCCTTGATCACGCTGAATAAGAGGTCGGGCGGGTTCTGGAACATCCAGAAGATGAGGAAGAAGCCTCCGGATGAGACCTCGCCAATCTGTTGGACCACCGCCAGATACGAGGCCAAGAAGCCCGCGCCCACCGCGGCGATGTAGATGAAAGGGAGCACCATCCACGCGGCCAGCAGGCGCGTGGAGCACAGGAAGGTGAGCGAGCTGATGCCCATCACCTCGAGCGCGTCGACCTCGTCGGAGATCTTCATCGCGCCGATCTCGGCCACGAGGCCGGTGCCCACCTTGGCCGACATCATGTAGCCGAAGGCGTAGGGCATCGCCTCGCGCAGGTCACACCAGGCGCTGAACACGCCCGCGTAGGCGGGCGCGCCCACGGAGCGGTTGAAGTAGGCGCCCTCGATGCCGCAGGTCAGCCCGATGATGAAGGCCAGGCCCCAGATCACGACGGCCGAGCCCAGGATCAGGATGCCTGCCTGGCGCAGGGACTCGCCGAAGAACTTCATCACGCGCAGCGAGTAGACCTCGCCCATCACGCGCGCCATGAACTTGGTGATGTCGCCGAAGGACGCGATCCAGTCCTTGGGTACCGAGAGCCACCCCATTACTTGATCACCGAGATCTCGGGGTGGGTCGCCAGCAGCGTCTGCGTGAAGACGTAGTTGAACGCGAAGATGGCCAGGAAGGAGATCACGACGCCCTGGTTCACCGCCCGACCCACGCCCTCGGCGCCGCCCGAGGCGGTCATGCCCTTGTAACAGGAGACCACGGCGATGATCGCGCCGAACAGCGTCGTCTTGACGACTGATCCCCAGAGGTCGGTGGTGGTCGCGTTGCTCAGCAGCGTCGAGAAGAACGGCCCGAGCGGCGCGTGGAAGGTCAGGGTGGCCAGCACGCCGCCGAAGATGCCGAAGATCAGCGCGTAGATGTTGAACAGGCCGGTGGTGATCATCAGCGCCAGGAAGCGGGGCACCACCAGGTTCTTGATGGGGTCGACGCCGAGCACCTGGAGCGCGTCGAGCTCCTCGCGGATCTTGCGGGCGCCGAGGTCGGCGGTGATCGCCGTGCCGCCCACGCCCGCGAGGATGATCGCCGTCACGAACGGGGCGAACTCGCGGATGGTGGAGAGCACGAAGAAGCCGCCGAGGCGGTCGATCGCTCCGAAGATGATGAGGAAGTTGCCGGCCTGCAGGCCCGGAGCGCCGTAGCCGAAGGCGATCGTCGAGATGGTGAGCGGCAGCCAGCACAGCCGCAGGCAGAAGAGGAACTGCTGCACGAACTCCGTGCCGTAGGGGAAGGGCGGGCGGATGGCGGACAGGAGCGTCTTGCCCGTCAGGATCATCATGTCGCCGACCTGCTCCATCAAGTTCTTCGTCGGCAGGAATGCCCGATCGGCGACGGCTCTGACCACTGTGTATCTCCTCCCGGCCTCAACCGGTTCCCAGCGCTCGGTCGAGCGCCTCACTCTCGGGGCGAAGACTACGCCATGCATAACGCGGGGCACAAGGACCAAGCGGCGTCTGGGCGCATAGACCCGTGGTATGTTGGCCGCGGTTTGCGGGCGAAAGGACTCCTAGCCGGCCTGGCCGCCGTCGCGACCGTCGCGCTGGCCGCTTGTGGCGAGCCGCGGCAGGACGCGAAAGAGCCGACGGGTCGCTACCACGTGAGCGCGAAGGCCTCCTTCGCCTCGGGCCAGAAGCTCGCCAAGCGCTCGCAGCTCGTGATCAGGGTGCGCAACGAGGAGAACCGCAAGGCGATCCCCAACGTGGCCGTCTCCCTCAAGGGTTTCTCCACGAACATCAAGCAGCAGAACGTGTCCGACCCCAGCCGGCCGATCTTTGTGATCAACGGGCGGCCGGTGAACCTCGGGGGCTTCCCCGAGACCAAGGAGGCGGCTCCCAACGGCGGCGAGACGGCCTACGTCGACACCTGGGCGCTCGGTCGCCTGGGCCCGGGCAAGAGCAGGACCTTCAAGTGGGACGTGACCGCGGTTCGCGCAGGGCCCTACCACGTGACCTACCGCGTGGCCGCCGGGCTCAACGGCAAGGCCAAGGCGATCACCGTCGCCGGCGGCCCCGTGCACGGATCGTTCGCCGGGCGCGTGTCGGACACGCCGCCGCGGACGAGGGTCGCGGATGACGGGAAGACCGTGGTGCGCGGTACTAGGTAGGTAGTTGGTTGTTGGTCGGTGGTTGTTGGTCGCGAGGGTCGAAGCCGGGACAGCGCTCGACCGGTAGGCGCGGGTACTTCGCGAAGCGATCGTCGGTCTTGGACCGCTCGCACATGGAGAAGCTGCTCCCGCGCGTGTTGCGGATCACCTTCTGGTGCAGACAGCTGTCGCAGAGGCCACGCGGCGGCATGGACCCAGCTAACCAACAACCAAGAACCAACCCCCAGCCGACACCGAGGCGAAAGGGCCGCCCCGTTTCTTGGACACGTGGACAAGGCTCCTACCACCCACCCCCCTTAGTGTGATTTCGTCCTCACCCCCGGTCCGTCGCGCGCGCCCGCCCATCGGGCGCGCTGCACGATGTAGGAGGCCTCTCAGATAGCGATGGCAAAGATCCGCCAGAAGAACGTGACCGCCGCCCAGTGGACGCCCAACGGCGACTCCATGGGATCGGTCGACCTGACCCAGCCCGCCAACAACCCCTTCGGCGCCAATGTCTTCTCGGTGGCCGTGCAGCGCCAGCGACTGCCCAAGGACGTGTTCAAGCGCCTGCAGCGGACGCTGGAGAACGGCGAGGCGCTGGACACCTCGCTGGCCGACGCCGTGGCGCTGGCCATGAAGGAGTGGGCGCTCGAGAACGGTGCCACCCACTTCACGCACGTCTTCCAGCCGCTGACCGGGCTCACCGCCGAGAAGCACGACTCGTTCTTCAACCCGAGCGGCGACGGCGAGACCATGGCCGAGTTCTCGGGCAAGGAGCTGATCCAGGGCGAGCCCGATGCCTCCTCGTTCCCCACCGGTGGCCTGCGGGCCACCTTCGAGGCGCGTGGCTACACGGCCTGGGATCCCACGAGTCCGGCCTTCCTCCTGCAGAACCCCAACGGATCCCTGCTGTGCATCCCGACGGCGTTCGCCTCCTGGACGGGCGAGGCGCTCGACGCCAAGATCCCGCTGCTTCGCTCCATGGACGCCCTGTCGCGCTCGGCCGTGCGGGCGCTGCGCCTCCTGGGCGACGAGAAGTCCGAGCGCGTGTTCACCACCGTCGGCCCGGAGCAGGAGTACTTCCTGATCGATGAGCAGTACTACTTCGAACGCCCCGACCTGATCACCACCGGACGGACGCTGTTCGGCGCCCAGCCGGCCAAGGGGCACGAGCTCGACGACCACTACTTCGGGTCCATCCCCGAGCGCGTGCTGGCCTTCATGATGGAGACCGAGCAGGTGCTGGCCAGCCTGGCCGTGCCGGTCAAGACCCGCCACAACGAGGTCGCCCCCGGCCAGTACGAGCTCGCGCCCGTGTTCGAGAACTCCAACGTGGGCTCCGACCACCAGCAGCTGACCATGCAGATCATGCAGAAGGTGGCGCGCAAGTACGGGCTCGTCTGCCTGCTTCACGAGAAGCCCTTCGCCGGGGTCAACGGCTCCGGCAAGCACAACAACTGGTCGATGGGCACCGACACCGGCCACAACCTCATGGACCCGGGCGACACTCCGGGCGAGAACCTGGGCTTCCTGTTCTTCTGCGCGGCGGTGATCCAGGCCGTGAACAAGCACCAGGGGCTGTTGCGCGCCTCGGTGGCCAACATCGGTCAGGACCACCGCCTGGGAGCCAACGAGGCGCCGCCGGCGATCATCTCGATCTTCCTCGGCGCCGAGCTGGACTCGGCGTTCGAGGCGATCGCCTCCGGCAACCAGGACCACGCCACCGCCGACTCCACGATGGGTCTGGGCACGCCGGTCCTGCCGCCGCTGCCCATGCACGGCGGTGACCGAAACCGCACCTCGCCGTTCGCCTTCACCGGCAACAAGTTCGAGTTCCGCGCCCTGGGGTCCAGCATGTCGCTGGCCTTTCCCAACAGCGTGCTGAACACGATCGTGGCCGAGGCGATCGACGACCTGGCCGACAAGCTCGAGGCCGAGCTCGGTGGGAGCACGGATCTCTCCGAGGCCGTGATGAACGTGGTCCGGCAGGCCTACGCGGACAACAAGCAGGTGTGCTTCGGCGGCGACAACTACGCCGACGAGTGGCACACCGAGGCCGAGCGGCGCGGGCTGAAGAACCTGCGCACCACGCCCGACGCGCTGCCCGAGGTGATCGCCGAGAGCACCGTGGAGGCCTTCGAGAAGTACAACGTGCTCTCGCGCCGCGAGCTCGAGTCGCGCTTCGAGGTATGGGTCGAGCAGTACGCCGTCCAGGCCAACATCGAGGCCGAGACCACCTCGTCGATCGCCCGCACGTTGCTGCTGCCCGCGGCCCTGCGCCACCTCGAGCTGGTGGACTCGACCGCGTTCGAGGACCTGCAGACCGAGACGCGCGACAAGGTTCAGGCGCTCGTGGCGGCCATCGGGGCGCTGGAGGAGGCCAACGTCTACCCCGACGGCATCGAGGACGAGGGCCTCAAGCTGGCCGAGTACGCCCGCGACAAGCAGCTCACGGCGATGTCCGACGTGCGCGTGGCGGCCGACCGGCTCGAGCGGATCGTGGCCGACGATTTCTGGCCGCTGCCCAAGTACGCGGAGATGCTGTTCATCAAATGACGTGGGGCCGGGAGGGGCCACACGCCCTTCCCGGCCGTCCGCCCCGCGGTGTCCCCGGTCGCCGTTAGGCTCGCGCCGTGGTCGACCTGGAGAGGCCGCGTGACCTGGGCCAGATCCTCAACGCGTGCTGGCTGCTCTACCGGCGCCACTTCACGGCCTTCGCCGCGATCGCGCTCGCGGTGGTCGTCCCGATGGACCTGGTCTCACTCGGACTGATCGACGGCTACCTGACCAGCGGGTTCGACCTGGACAAGGCCGTCGGAGGCGGCCCCGCCTACTCGATCGTGCAGACCCTGATCACCGTCCCTCTCGTGTCGGCGGGCCACGTGTTCGCCGTGATGAGGATCGGCCGGGGCGAGGAGCCCTCCCCGGGGGAGTCGCTGTCCCAGGCGGGTGGGGTGTTGCCCGTGGTGCTGGGCACCGTCCTGTTGTCCACCCTCGGCGTGCTGGCGGGCATCGTGGTGGTGGTCCTGCCGGGCATCTACCTGGCCGTGCGCTGGTTCGTGGCCTCGCAGTCGGTCGTGGCCGAGGGCCGCCGGCCGGTGGACGGCCTGCGTCGCAGCGGCGAGCTCGTGCGCGGATCGTGGTGGCGCGTGTTCGGGATCTCGATCGCCTTCTCGCTCGTGGCCGGCGCCGGCGGCGCCCTGGTCGGGGTGCCTATCGGCGTCCTGGCCGCGGCCACTGACAGCGGTGCGGTGCTCGTGCTCGGCCACATGGCCGCCGACGCGGTGATCCTGTCCTTCACCGCACTGGGGGGCACCCTGCTCTTCTTCGACCTCCGCGCGCGCTCGGCCGGGAACCCGACGCCCGAGGCGCCCTAACCTCACGCCACGACGGGCAGCGGCGTTTCACCTTCATGTTCCACACCACCCTCACCACCCCGCTGGGCGACCTCCTCTTGGTCGGCGACGAGCGGGCGCTCACTGCGATCCACCTCCCCGGGCGCCACGCTCCGCCGCCCGGCGGTGTCGAGGCTGTCGAGCCGCTGGCCGAGGCGATCGACCAGCTCGAGGAGTACTTCGACGGCGGGCGTACCAGCTTCGACCTCGAGCTCGCCCCGGCCGGGGGGGCCTTCGACGTGGCGGTCTGGGACCGCGTGGCGACCATCCCCTACGGATCGACCGCCTCCTACGGTCAGGTGGCGCGCGACATCGGCCACCCCGACTCCTCGCGGGCGGTGGGCGCCTCCAACGGGCGCAACCCGCTGCCGATCGTGATCCCCTGCCACCGCGTGGTGGGAAGCGACGGCAGCCTCACCGGGTACGGGGGCGGCCTGGACCAGAAGCAGGCGCTGCTCAGCCTCGAGGCGGGGGGCTGGCAGGCGTCGCTGATCTAGGCGCTAGCGCGGCAGGTTCGGCTCGATGATGCGGTAGGCCTTCAGCCCTAGCCCCAGCCGCTCACGGTCCTCGCTGGTGAACGGGTCCAGCCCGCTGAGCTCCTTCACCCGTTCGAGCCGGTAGGAGACGGTGTGGCGGTGGGCGTGGATGGCCGCGGCGGTGGCGTTCATGTTGCAGTTCTGGCCCAGGTAGGTCTCGAGCGTGCCCACCAGGTCGGTGGAGTACTGCTCGTCGTAGCGGGCCAGCGGCGCCACCGTGTCCTCGTAGAAGCTGCGCACCTCCTCGGGGTGGCTGGCCAGCACCCGGAACAGCAGCCGGTAGGTGCCGCCGCCGATCTCGTCGCCGGGCGGTCCGCCGCCCGCGGCCGTGACGCCCAGCACCAGCTCGGCCTCCTCCAGCGCCCGGCGCATGTCGCCCGGGTCCGAGTAGTGCGAGGACAGGCCCACCATGGCCTGTCGCCCGAGCCGGTTGGCCACCTGGCGGGCTCGGTCCGCGCCACCGGGCAGCAGCGCGCACACGCGCCCGCCCACCGTCTGGGCCAGCGCGCCGGGTGCCTCGGCCGAGATGGCGGCCAGCAGCCGGCCGGGCGCGCGCTCACCGGGGTCGGCGCACAGGCCCACAGCCCCGCCAGCCAGGTCGCACCCCAGCCGCCCGGCCCGGCGGACGATGTCGGCGGGATCCAGGTCGTCGCGGGTGAGCAGCTCCTCCAGGAAGGACCCGCGCAGGCTCTGCTCGGTCTCGTCCCGGGCCTCGGCCACGGCCACCTCGGTGAGCGCGGCCACCGCGGCCACGTGCAGATACTCGCCGGCGTCGGGGGCGCCGGGGCCGAGCAGCAGGACCGCGCCCAGCTCCTGCCCGCCGGAGACGATCGGCACCTCGGCCGTGACCTCGGGCGGGCGCTCGGGCTTGCCCCCCGCCAGCCGCTTGGCCACGTAGCGCTCGTAGGCGGCCCAAGCCTCCGACGGCGCCCCCAGCCGGGGCACGATCACCGCCACCTGCCCGCCGGCGTGGTGGGCGGCGATCTCGGCGACCCGTTGCAGGCCGTCGCCGGCGAGCACCGCGCCCACCATCTCCAGGTGGGCGCCGCGCGGGGAGGGAAGCGACTCGGGTGCGGTCATGGCCAAGCTTGCACCGGTCGGTTCAGAGCGGTCGCGGAGAGGGGGCCGGCGCCGTGCCGGCCCCCCTTCCGCCGTCCGCGAGGAGGCCTCAGGCCCCCGCCGGGATCTCCTCCGTCTCGTGGGCCTGGAGCACGGTGCCCCCGTCCTCACCGGTGCGGATGCGGATGGCCGCCTCCACCGGAAGGACGAAGATCTTGCCGTCGCCCACCTCCCCGGTCCGCCCGTGCTTGAGGATCGTCTCCGTGATCACGGCCACGTCCTGGTCGTCGACGACGATCTCGAGCTTGAGCTTGGGCCGCAGGTGAATGGTCATCTGCGAGCCGCGGTAGCGCTCGGTGATGCCCTTCTGCCTGCCCGAGCCCTTGTACTCCGCGATCGAGAGGCTCGGGAAGCCCTTGTCCATGAGCTCCAGCCGGATCGCCTCGAAGGACTCGTGCCGGATGAACGCCTCTACCTTCTTCATGCTGTCACCTCCCCGGGCACTGCCTGGCCGCGACCCTGCGCAGAGGCGGGAGCGGCGTCGGATGCGACGCCCGTGGCCGACGCGGGCCCCGTCGAGGCCGCTCCGATCTCGGGCATCGGGATGAACTGTTCGGGATAGCCGTACATGCCGTGCTCGACGATGTCCAGTCCGGCGTCCTCCTCTTCCTCGCTCACCCGCAGACCGATGGTCTTCTTGATGAGGAAGAAAGTGCCGTAGCTCATGGCGAACACGAACAGGAACGCCACCACCACGCCTACCGCCTGGGCAGCGAGCTGGGTGAGGTGGCCGGAGTAGAACAGGCCGCCGTCGGGGTCGCCGAAGGCGTTGTACTTGGCCAGCCTCGGTGCGGTGAAGAACCCACACGACAGCGTCCCCCAGATGCCGGCCAGGCCGTGCGCGGAGGTGGCGCCGATCGGGTCGTCGACGTACTTGTCGATGGCGATCACGCCGAGCACCACGATCACGCCGGCCACGAAGCCGATGATCGGCCCCGCCCACACTTCGACATAGCCGGACGGTGCCGTGATGGCCACCAAGCCGGCGATCATGCCGTTGCCGATCATGCCGATGTCGATCGTCTTCAGCTTGATCTGTGACATCACGAAGGCCCCGATCACACCGCCCGCTGCTCCCATGAGGGTGACCACAGCGACTTCGGCGAAGCGACCGTCGGCCGCGTTCAGTGTCGAGCCCGGGTTGAATCCGAACCAGCCGAAGAACAGGATGACCACGCCCAGGCCGACGATGGGCATCGAGTGCCCCGGAATGATCCTGGGCTTGCCGTCCGGCCCGAACTTGCCCTTCCGCGGGCCGAGCAGCAGTAGCGCGGCCAAGGCGCCGGTGGCGCCGATCAGGTGGACCGCGGTGGATCCGGCGAAGTCCTGCATGCCGGTCGCCATCAGCGGCGTCTTGCCCTGCTGCAGCCAGCCGCCGCCGAACACCCAGTGCGAGCCGATCGGGTAGATGATGGCCGCGAACACGATCGCGTAGATCACGTAGGCCGAGTACTTGATCCGCTCCAGCGTCGAGCCCCAGACGATGGCCAGGGACACCGCGCAGAACGAGAACTGGAACAGGAACTTCGCCTCGATCACGGCGTCGGAGAGGCCCATGACCGGAAAGGCTTCGGCCGGATTGCCGCTGGCCTGCAGGAAGAAGCCGTTGCTGCCGATCAGCGCCGAGCCGTGTCCGAAGACGTCGCCCGAGCCGAAGGCGAAGGCAAAGCCCACCGCCCAGTAGCAAATGGCCGCGATCGAGAGGTTGGTCAGGATCTTGGCCACGATCGTGCCGGCGTTCTTGGCCCGCACGAAGCCGATCTCCAGGAACATGAAGCCGGCCTGCATGAACAGGACGAACACTGCCGCGACCACCACCCAGACGGTGTCGACGGGGACGGTCGGCCCGAGGCCGCCCTTGTTGTACTGCGTCAGATCGGCGTTGGTGGCCAGCGCGGACGCCGGCAATATGAGCAGCGCCAGCAGCGCCACCAGGGCGAGCGGACCTGCCCGCTTAAGGGATCTCATGGTTGCGAGTTCCTCCTAGAAACCCCGGCCGCACATGGGCCGCCGGATCGCAGAGTCGGGGGACTCCAGCAACCTAGGTCCGGATCAAGGCCCGATCTTTATCCCCGTGTCGAAGATTTGAGGGGGCCGAGTTCTCCCGTATGTCGAGAAGCGCCCCGCTCAGCGGCCCGATTCCGCTCTGGGAAGCGGAAACGTCAGGCGTTGGCCGAGGCACGCTCGGCCACGGCCTCTTCCTCGACCGAGCCGTCCGGCGCCTCCTCGTCCGGCGGCAGCTCGCCGCCGCGGTCGGTGCCGGCGATCAGCTCGTCGGGCGTCTTGTCCTCGGGCACAAAGCCCGACTTCATGCCGAAGTACACCGATTGCGGATGGTGGGAGATGATCGCCACCGTCGACTGCTCGGGCATCACGGCGAAGCCGTCTGAGAGGTACATGCCGATCTCGTCGAGGCCCAGCAGGCGCCACACCTTCTCGTGCTCGGACTGGTCCGGGCAGGCCGGGTAGCCCCAGGAGTAGCGGCGGCCCTGGTCCGCGTCGATGCCCAGGTTCTGGCGCGCGTCGTGGTGCAGCCACTCAGCCAGGCCCTCGGCGGACTGCACGGCCAGGCCGTGGGTGAAGAGCTGCTCGGAGAACTCGCCCTCCTTCTCCAGCTCGGCCAGCCGGTCCGTGGACTCCGGGCCGACTGTCACGCCCTGGAGGGCCACGACGTCGCGCTCGCCCGAGTCGATCGGCCGGTAGAAGTCGGCCAGGCAGATGCGGTCGTGCTTGGGCTGGCGCGGGAAGGTCAGCCGCTCGACCTCGGTGTCGGGGTCCTCGGGGTCGAAGATCACCAGGTCGTTCCCTTCCGAGTTGCACGGGAAGTAGCCGATCTTGGCCCGCGGGTGCAGGTAGTCCTGCTCGGACCACATGCGCTCGAGCTTGGGCTGGAAACCCTCGTCGTCGCCGTCGCCCTCGACGATCTTGCGCCACTCCTCGCCCTTCTTGCCGCGCCCTCCCCAGTGGAGCTTGAACAGCACGTGGCGGTCGAGGTAGGGAAAGACGTCGTCGAGGTTCACGTCGACCTCGCGGGGGCCCCAGAACGGAGGCTCGGGGACCTCGTTGTCGCCCCTCACCGCGGAGCGGACGGAGTCGTCGGTGACCGGCGGCGAGTCGTCCTTCACGACCGGCTTCTCGCGCAGGGTCTTGGCCTCGGTGCGGATCTTCTCGACGAGCTGCTCGCGCGCCTCGCCCTCGACCAGCGCGTCCATCGTGTCGAGGCCCTGGAAGGCGTCCTTGCAGTAGAAGACACCGGGGTCGTAGGTCTCGTCGGAGTCCTTGCCCTTGGGGTAGAGCATGCGCCGGCCGAAGTCGCGGTTGATCGCCGCGCCGCCCACCAGCACGGGGAAGTCCAGCTCGCGATCGTGCAGCTCGCCGATGCAGATCGGCATCTGCTTGGAGGTGCTTACCAGCAGGGCCGACAGGCCGATGGCGTCGGCCTTGTGCTCCACCGCGGCGTTGATGATCGTGTCGACCGGGACCTGCTTGCCCAGGTCGATGACTGTGTAGCCGTTGTTGGTCATGATCGTGTTGACCAGCGACTTGCCGATGTCGTGAACGTCACCGAACACGGTGGCGATCACCACGGTGCCCTTGGTGTGGCCCTCCATCTTCTCGAGGTAGTTCTCGAGCCGGGCCACGGCGCGCTTCATGACTTCCGCGCTCTGGAGCACGAAGGGGAGGATCAGCTCGCCTGAGCCGAACTTGTCGCCAACCTCCTTCATGGCGGGCAGCAACACCTGGTTCAGGGTGGGGACCGCGCCGATCTTCTCGTTCGATTTGTCGATCCAGTCCTCGACGCCGTCCTTCTTGCGCCGCAGGATGTGCCAGTGCAGGGCCTCCTCGGGCTCCATCCCGGCGGTCGGATCGACGCCCTCGTCGACGGCCTCCTCGCCCTTGGACTCGAAGTGCCCGATGAACTTCTCGAGCGCGTCCTCTGACTTGTCGAAGACCAGCGCGTCGGTGAGCTCGCGCTCCTCGTCCGGGATCTCCGAGTACGGGGTCACGTCGGCCGGGTGCACCATCGCCAGGTCGAGGCCGGCCTCCACGCAGTGGTGAAGGAAGACCGAGTTCAGCACGCGCCGCGCGGGGGGCGACACGCCGAAGGACACATTGGACACGCCGAGCGAGGTCTTGACCTTGGGCAGCGCCTTCTTGAGCTCGCGGATGCCCTCGATCGTCTCGATGGCCGACGGGCGCCACTCCTCGTCACCGGTGGTGAGCGTGAAGGTGAGCACGTCGAAGATGAGCGACTCCTCGTCCAGGCCGTGCTCGTCGACCACCATGTCGCGGATG
>JBBREO010000046.1:0-20931 GCA_038202855.1 Solirubrobacterales bacterium | reverse complement strand
GTTCATCGACGAGCTGCCCCGCAACGCCACGGGCAAGATCCTCAAGCGCGAGCTCAAGGAGATCGAGGAGGAGCCGAAGTAGGCGGTAGCTGGCTGGTTTGCCGGTTGCCTGGTTAGCTGGCACACTCGCACTCGTGGTGTGGGGAGGCTTTCGGCGGGTCGTGGTCTGCGTCCTGTCGTGCGCGGCTCTGATGGCGCTGCCGGCTGTGGCCCGCGCCGAGGATCCGCCGTTCTTGGACTGGAACTCGCCGCTGCCGGGCGAGCCGCTGCACTACCAGCCGAGCAAGGACGCCGACTGCGTGGGTGGCGACCCGAAGTGCGTGGAGGAGACGCTGACCGAGATGTACCGGCGCTTCGACTCCAACTACGCCACCTGTGACCACAACGCGGCCTTCGGCATCACCTATATCCGGGTGACCGAGGCGATCCGGCTGGCCGTCCAGCGCGGGGTCTACGAGGAGCCCGCGTGGTTGGGCCACCAAGACCGCCTGTTCGCGCGCATGTACTTCGCCTCGTACGACCGCTGGAAGAACGGGGAGCGCGACAAGGTGCCCGCCGCCTGGCTCGTGGCCTTCGATACCGGCCGCGACCGCTCGGTCACCGGGCTGGGCAACCTGCTGCTGTCGATGAACGCCCACATCAACCGCGACATGCCCTACATGCTGGACTCGACGGGGCTGGTCAAGCCCGACGGGTCGACCCGCAAGCCCGACCACGACCGCGGCAACGCCATTCTCAACACCCTGTACGACGACGTGATCAGGGAGCTGACGGCGCGGTTCGACGAGACCGTCGACGACTTCGATGTCCCAGGCTCAACGGCCGACGACTCGGTCCTGCTCCAGACACTGCAGGGCTGGCGCGAGGGCGTCTGGCGCAACGCCGAGCGGCTCAGCCGGGCGACCACGCCGGACGAGCGCCAGCAGGTGTCGGACTCGATCGAGAGCTACGCGAACGCCCAGGCGCAACTGATCAAGAGCAACACCACCAGCCCGAGCTCGGCGGCCCGCGACGCCCACTGCGCCGCCTACCGGCGCACGCACCGCGAGAAGGGCGGGATCGCCCGCGCTGGCCGCGCGCGAAAGGGTCAGAAGGTGAGGCACAGGAGCGTGCGCGTGCGCGTGGCCTGCCCCGAGCTGATCCGCGACTGCACCGGCACGCTGTCGCTCATGCGCGGCAAGCGCCGCCTGGGCCTGGCCTCGGTGCCGTCGATCGGGCCGGGCAAGTCACGCGTGGTGAAGGTCAAGCTGAGCCGCCGCACCCGCCGCGTGATCCGCCACCGCAAGCGGCTGGCGGTCGTGGGGGTCACGGCCTCCCCGTCGCCCTGGGGCACCACGCGCCGCGCCTCGCGGCCGCTGAAGCTGCGGCGCTGAGCGCCTAGGTTCTGACCAGATCCCGCTCGGGCTCGATGCCCCAGCGCGCCCCAACCTCGGCCAACTCCGAGGAGAGGGCCCAGCGGTCGGGCTTCTCCTCGCCCTCGAAGTCCGGGGCCGCTCCCTTGAGCACCATCGACCCGCGGTTGTCGCCGATCTGACGGATCGCATCCACCTCCGCGTCGGTCAACCGGACCTCCGCCGGCGTGGCCGCCAGCTCCGCGCGCTTGTCCTCGATCGGGCGCGCGCCGGGCCCCGACTCCTGGATCAGCGTCGGCGCACAGCAGGCCACCGCGGGGTGGGCCAGGTTCCACTGGCAGGCCAGCTGGAGGGGCGTGAGGCCATGGCCCGAGGCGATCGGGCGGATCCGCTCCAGCCGCTCCAACCCGGCCTCCACCCAGCCCTCGGGGCGAAAGCCGCGGTGGTCTGAGCGGGGGAAGTCGTGGCCGGCAGCCAGGTCGTCCCACAGGAGGCCGCCGTAGTCGACCACCCGGGTGATCAGCCGCACCCCGGCGCGCTCGGCGGCGGGCAGCACCAGCTCGCCGGGCCAGGGCTCGAGCGGGTTGAGGATGACCATGGCCCAGTCGAGCTGCTCGCCGAAACGCTCGAGGCAGTCGATCAGGTCGAGCGTGAAGCCGTTGGCGGGACCGGGGGCCACGCCGATGGCGCCGGCCAGGCCCTCGGCGCGCAGCGCCGCCATCGCCTCCCAGACCACCTCGGACGTGTAGCCCGTGCGGTCGGGGTTGTGCAGCAGCAGCAGGTCGAATGAGTCCACGCCGCATCGCTCCAGCGACCGCTCGGTGGCCATCCGCAGGTAGGACGCGTACTCGCCGGGTCCGCGCAGGCGGGGATCGGTGAAGCGGGGGAAGCCGCGCGGGCCGTCGCGCTCGCCCGCGTAGAAGTCGTGGCCCACCGCGCCGACCAGGCAGTAGTCCTCCCGCGCGAGGCCTCGGAGCGCGCCGCCCAGCAGGCGGTCGGCCTCGCCCTGGCCGTAGGTGTCGGCGGTCAGGACGGTGTCGACGCCCGAATCGGGACGCAGCAGCGCGGACAGCCGGTCGGCCTCGATCTCCTCGCCAAAGTGCATGAAGCGCCCGCCGCTCCAGGTGCCCAGGGCCACGTGTCCGGGATCGCGCATGTCTGACTCTTATAGCCCGTCGCGCGCCTTGGCCAGGCGCCGCGACAACTGAGGCCACAGCCGGCGGGTGTCGCGCTCGGCCTCACGCAGGTACTGCGAGACGGTCTGGCGGCCCGATGCGGCCGGGGGGACGCGCGGGATCTTCGTGTCGGTCCCCACGTCCTTGGCGCCGGTCACCCGCTCGATGTTGGCCACCTCCTCCTCGGCGGCCGGGAACAGCGCTCGGGCCGGATCGCTCTCGGCGTAGGCGAGGAAGGCCATCGTCTCCTTCCGGTTCAGGGAGCGCACGGAACCGTCGAGCTCCTCCACGAGGCTGGGGGCCACGTCGCGCAGCCGGCCCAGCGCGGCCAGGCCGAACTCGTCGGGCTTGCCCGAACCCTCCAGCGATCCCTCGCTGATGATCTTGCGCGCCCGCGCGCGCAGGCGACGCGCCTCCGCGCGCGAGGTGCGCAGCGTCTCGGCGGTGTCCAGCGCGTCGTCGAGGTCCGAGCGCGAGTTGGCCAGCTCGCGGGCGTCGTCGGAGGAGAGCTTGTCGGCCTTGCCGGCGCCGCCGCACCCGGCCAGCGCCAGGGCACCCAGACAGAGGACGGCCACGGCCGCCGCCAGCCAGCGCACGCCGGGGCTCAGCCCGTGGCGGCGCTGGTGCGCGCGAGCTCGATCAGCGCCCGGACGCCGAAGCCCGAGGCCCCGCCGCCCACGTAGGGCCGGTTGAGCCCCCAGGCCGTGCCGGCGATGTCCATGTGCACCCACGGAACGTCGGCCACGAAGTTCTTCAGGAACTCGGCCGCCGTGATCGAGGAGGCCTTGCGCACCTCGGGGGCGTTGTCCAGGTCGCCGTACTTGCCCTTGATCAGCTTGGCCGTCTCCTCGTGCAGCGGCAGCCGCCAGCCCAGCTCGCCGGTGGCGCTGCAGGCGCCGCCGACCTGGGCGCACCAGTCGTCGTCGTTGGAGAACAGGCCGCAGTGGGTGGAGCCCAGGGCGACGATGATCGCGCCGGTGAGCGTGGCCAGGTTCACGATCCGCTCGGCGCCCTCGTCTACCACGTAGGAGAGCGCGTCCGCCAGGATCAACCGGCCCTCGGCGTCGGTGTTGTTGATCTCGATCGTCTTGCCGTTGCGCGCGGTGACGATGTCGCCGGGCTTGGTGGCGTGCCCCGAGGGCATGTTCTCGGTGGAGGGCACGACCGCGGTCAACGTGATCGGCAGCTCCAGCTCGGCGATCGCGGCCATCGCCTCGATCACGGCGGCGCCGCCGGACATGTCGAACTTCATCTCGCTCATCTTGGCCCCGGGCTTGAGCGAGATGCCGCCGGTGTCGAAGGTCACGGCCTTGCCCACGTAGCCCAGGTGGGGGCCCGACTCGCCGCCGCGGTAGCGGAACACGATCAGCTGCGGCTCGCTGTCGGTGCCCTTGGCCACGGCGGTGAAGGCGCCCATGCCCAGCTCGGCGATGCCGGCGCGGTCGAAGATCTCGACCTCCAGCGAAGCGAACTCGTCGGCGATCTCCTGCGCGCGACCGGCCAGGTACTCCGGGTCGGCCACGTTGGAGGGCAGGTTCTGCAGGTCGCGAGCGCGGTTGACCGCGCGCGCCCCCACGGCTGCCTCGGACACCGCCTCGGCAGCCACGTTCTCACCCGACAGCTCTAGCGAGCGCAGCCCGTCCTCCTCGTCTTCCTCGTCCTCGGAGTCCGTCTTGGACTTGAAGGAGTCGAACTCGTACAGCTTGAGCAGGGTGCCCTCCACCACGGGCCCCGCCAGGTCGCCGGGGGCCTCCCACGACAGCGCCTTGGTGCCGATCTCCTTGGCCCGGGCGGCCACGGCGGCCGCCGCCACGCGCACCTTCTCGCCGTCCAGCTCCTCGCGCTTGCCCATCCCGGCGAGGATCACCCGCCGCCGGTCGCCGTTGGGACCGTCCTCGTGGACCACGGCCACCTTGCCCAGGCCGGTCTTGGCCTCGCCCGAGCGGACCACGGCCCGGGTCTGCTCGTCGGAAGGCTCGTCGCCCTCGAACAGGGGCACCACCCGGGTGTCCGCCTCGGTCTCTGCGGGCGCGCCGCGGCGGGCGCTGACGTCGATGATGGGCATGGCCGGGCAGTCTAGGCGTAGGAGCGCAGCCCGATCGGCGATCGGGTGAGCACCGCACGAGGGCCTCAGTGCCGCCCGATCTGTGCCCCGGTAACGTCCTGTGCCCCTCCCAACCCCCGCGAAGGAGCCCGACCCAGCCCATGCCCAAGACCGTGATCCTCGGCACCGCGCGCACCCCATTCGGCAAGATGGGCGGCGCGCTCGCCTCCCTGGACGCCACCGACCTCGGCGGCCACGCGATCGAGAACGCCCTCGACCGCGCCGACGTGGCGCCGGATCAGGTCCAGCACGTGGTCTTCGGCCAGGTCCTGCAGGCCGGCCAGGGCCAGGTGCCCTCGCGCCAGGCCCAGATCAAGGGCGGCATCCCCAAGGAGGTCTCCTCCGAGACCGTCAACAAGGTCTGCGCGTCGGGCCTGCGCTCCGCCGGCATGGTCGACCAGTCCGTGCGCGCCGGCGACCTCGACGTCGCCGTGGCCGGGGGGATGGAGTCGATGTCCGGCGCCCCCTACCTGCTGCCCAAGGCCCGCTTCGGCTACCGGATGGGCGACGCAAAGATGCTCGACGCGATGGTGCACGACGGGCTGACCAACCCGTTCACCAAGAAGCAGATGTTCGCCGAGGCCACCGAGGTCGGTGACGAGCTCGAGATCACCCGCCCGGACATGGACAAGTACGCGCTGCGCTCCCACGAGCGCGCGATCGAGGCCACCGACGACGGTCGCCTGCCGGCGGAGATCGCGCCAGTGACCATCTCGTCCAAGAAGGGCGACACGGTCGTCGAGGTCGACGAGGCGCCGCGCCGCGGCTCCTCCCTGGAGTCGCTGGCCAAGCTGCCGGGGCTGACCGGCCCCGAGGGCTCGCACACCGCGGGCAACGCCCCTGGCGTGAACGACGGCGCGGGCGCGCTGGTGCTCTCAAGCGACGAGTGGGCCAAGGCCAACGGCAAGTCCGTGCTGGCCACGATCGTGGCCCAGGCCGCCGTGGCCGACGACTTCCCCTACCTGGCCCGCACCCCCGCCAACGCCACCAAGCTGGCTTTGGAGAAGGCCGGCTTGACCATCGACGACATCGACCTGTTCGAGTTCAACGAGGCGTTCGCCTCGGTGGCCATCAACACGATGCGGATGCTCGAGATCGACGACGAGAAGGTGAACGTGAACGGCGGCGCGATCGCGCTCGGCCACCCGATCGGCGCCTCGGGCGCCCGCATCCTGGGCTCGCTCGTGCACGAGCTGCGCCGCCGCGGCGGCGGGCTGGGCGTGGCCGCCATCTGCTCGGGCGGGGGCCAGGGCGACGCGGTCATCCTGGAGGTCAATGGCGGCTGACACCGGCCGCGCAGCAGCCTTCTTCGACCTCGACAAGACGCTGATCGAGGGGTCGTCCGCGGTTCACTTCGCGCGGGCGGCCTACAAGGCCGGCATGCGCAGCCGGCGCGAGATCGCCGGCGACCTGTACGCCAACCTGAAGTTCCGCTTCCGCGGCTCCACCGACGAGGAGACCGACGCCCTGCGCCACGCCGTGCTCGGCGCCCTGGCCGGCCAGCGCGTGACCGACCTCCAGCGGCTCGGCCCCACGGTCCTGGCCGGCATCCTGCCTCTGATCTACACGGAGGTGCTGGAGGAGGCCTGGAGCCACATCGACGCCGGGCGACCCGTCTACATCGTGACCGCCGCGTCGCACGAGCTGGCCCAGTCGCTGGCCGCCGTGCTCGCGTTGGACGGCGGCATCGGCGTGCGCTCGGAGACCCGCGACGGCGTCTACACCGGAGCGCCCGACGGCCCCTTCACCTACCGCGAGGGCAAGGTCGAGGCGATCACCGAGCTGGCCCAGAAGGAGGGCTTCGAGCTGGGCGACTGTTTCGCCTACTCCGACAGCAGCTCGGACCTGCCCATGCTCCGGGCCGTGGGCCATCCGGTGGCGGTGAACCCCGACCGCGAGCTCGAGCAGGTCGCGCGCGCCGAGGGCTGGCGGATCATGAAGTTCGACAAGCTGGCCCGCCGGATCAAGCTCGCCGGTGCTGTGGGAGCCCTCGCGTTGATGGGCGGCGGTGGGGGCTATGCGGCGGGGCGCCTGCGCGACGGCCGCGGCCGCCGGCTGGTCCGCGCGTTGCGCCGCTGAGCGTCCCAGCGAGCCATACGGCCCCGAGGCGCGTACCCCCCACATGGCCGACAAGACGCGCAAAACCGAATACCTGACCCCGAAGCAGAAGGCTGCTCACTCACACAGCGGCCAGGACCAGGAGCCCAAGCAGTCGCAGAAGGACTCGTCCAGCCTGTGGGACACCACCGAGCATTCGGACGCGCCGGGGCCCTTTGGCACCGGTAAGACCTGGGACTAGCCCCCGCGCGGGCCGGGTAGCTTCCGGCCATGATCGACGACGAGACCCAAGAGGCCGGAGAAGAGCAGGGCAACCAGGCCGACGCCGCCCAGCAGCACAGCGGCCAGGACCAGGAGCCAAAGCAGGCTCAGGAGGAGTCCTCCAGCGTCTGGGACAGCCAGGACCACTCGGATGCCCCCGGGCCGTTCGGCACCGGCGACCAGTGGAGCTCCGCGGACGAGGACTCCGACGACCGGGACTCCGACGACGGGGAGAAGGAGGAGTAGCGGCGCGACCCCGCAGGGCCGCGCCGTCTCCCTCGATCAGCGGTGAGCGTTCGCGAACCGCGGGGCGCTGACGCCCGTGAAGTGATCGCCGTGGCGGGCGATCGCGGTGTGGTAGCGCCCGTCGCGGTAGATCCGCAGCGCGCGCTTGTAGCGCGAGCAGGTCGAGCCGGGGATGTCGCGCAACGTCGTCTTGCGCACGGTCCGGTAGCCGGTGCTGTAGTGGCGCTGGATCAGCAGCGTCGAACCGTCGTGCTGCGGGCACACGCGGCCTGAGAAGGTCACGAGCTGCCCACGCTTGGGCGTGTAGTCGCTGAGCCGGAGGCTCACCCGCGGACGCACCAGCACGGCCACGATCCCGGAGGTGTTACCGCCCTGGGTGGTCTGGTAGTGGGTGTTCACCAGCGGCTTCTGGGTCAGCGAGTAGTCGCCGGTGGCGTTGGTGGTGGCCGTGGCCACGTTCTTGAAGGTGGCGAACGGGAACGGATCGGACCGCAGCGTGACCGTCTGGCCGCCGTTGTTGGCTCCGTTGAGCTTCCCGGCGAGTGTCACGGCGCTGCCGTACTTGACCGGGTTGGGGGTAGCGGTGAGCGTCAGCTTGCCCGGGGCCGGGCTCTTTGGCGGCTTGGGCGGCTTGGCGGCCTGCGCGGCCATCGGCGTCACGGCGAGGGCTGCGGTGCCCAGGGCCAGTGCGATTCTCGTGCGGTTCATGGTTCTCCTCTGCGTGGTGATCGATCCATGACTGAAACGCGGCCGGACGGCCGAGGTTCGGGGGTGACGGGGACGGATTGGCCGCCTGGCCAGATGGCCTAGGCTGCTTCGATGGCCACGCCGCCCAGGGAGTTGACCGCCAAGGAGCGTTGGCGCTCGGAGCGCTACGCCGCCTCGGACGAGCGCGACGCCCTCTTCTCCACCATCTCCGGCGAGCCGATCGAGCCGCTGTACACCGAGGAGGATCTGCCCGAGGACCCCCAGGAGGCGATCGGGCTACCGGGCGAGTTCCCCTACACGCGCGGCGTGTACCCGTCGATGTACCGGGGGCGGCTGTGGACGGTGCGCCAGTTCGCCGGCTTCGGCACCGCCGAGGAGACCAACGAGCGCTTCCGCTACCTGCTCGACCACGGCCAGCACGGGCTGTCCACGGCGTTCGACATGCCGTCGCTGATGGGCCACGACTCCGACAGCGTCCGCTCGGAGGGCGAGGTCGGGCGCGAGGGGGTGGCGGTGGACACCGTCGACGACATGGAGACCCTGTTCGGTGGCATCGACATGGGCGCGGTCTCCACCTCGATGACGATCAACGCGCCCGCCGCGCTCATGCTCGCCTACTACGTGGTGGCCGGCGAGAAGCAGGGCGTGCCCCCGGCGCAGCTGGCGGGCACCATCCAGACCGACATCCTCAAGGAGTACATCGCCCAGAAGGAGTGGTGCTTCCCCGTCGACCCGGCCATGCGCATGGTCACCGACATGGTCGAGTACTGCGCCAAGGAGATGCCGCGCTGGCATCCGGTCTCGATCTCGGGCTACCACATCCGCGAGGCCGGCTCGACGGCCCAGCAGGAGCTGGCCTTCACGCTCAAGGACGGCTTCACCTACGTCGAGCACGCCATCGCCCGCGGCCTCGACGTGGACGACTTCGCCCCCCGGCTGTCCTTTTTCTTCAACTCCCACATCGACTTCTTCGAGGAGATCGCCAAGTTCCGCGCCGCGCGCCGGATCTGGGCGCGCGAGCTGCGCGACACCTACGGGGCCAAGAGCGAGAAGTCGCTGCTCATGCGCACTCACGCCCAGACCGCCGGCGTATCGCTCACCGCCCAGCAGCCGCTGAACAACGTCACCCGCACGGCCGTCGAAGCGCTGGCCGCGGTCCTGGGCGGGACGCAGTCGCTGCACACCAACTCCCACGACGAGGCGCTGGCGCTGCCCACGGAGGACGCCGTGCGCACGGCGCTTCGCACCCAGCAGGTGATCGCGGAGGAGACCGGCGTGACCAACACGATCGACCCGCTGGCCGGCTCCTACTTCGTCGAGCACCTGACCGACCGCATGGAGCAGGCGGCCTATGACTACTTCGCCAAGATCGACGAGCTGGGGGGGATGGTCGAGGCGGTGAAGCGCAACTACCCCCAGCGCGAGATCGCCGACGCGTCGTTTCGCTACCAGCAGGAGGTCGACGCCGGCCAGCGGATCGTGGTGGGCGTCAACGGCTACACCGAGGGCGACGATGGCACGATCGAGACGCTGCGAATCGACGCCGCGCTGGAGCGCAAGCAGATGGACCGCCTCGAGGGTGTGCGCTCGCGCCGCGACTCGGGCGAGGTGGAGCGAACGCTGGCGGACCTCAAGGCCGCGGCGACCGCCGAGACCAACCTGATGCCGCCGCTGATCGAGTGCGCCCGCGCGCATGTGAGCGAGGGCGAGATCGTGGGCGCGCTGCAGGAGGTCTTCGGCTCCTACACCGAGTCGCCGGTCTTCTGAGCCTCAGCGCACGCGCGCGAGCGCCCGGGCTGCCGGCCCGTCGAACTGCGCCGGTGCCCCGACGTCGATCCCCGCGCTGGCGCGTGGCCCGGTGGGGCCCAGCCACACCGCCCGGTAGGAACCAGGGCCGCCGAACGGAAGGACGCGCCGGTAGATGCCCTGGCCGTCGGTGCCCAGGCAGGCGACCGTGCGCCACCGCCGGTGGGGTCCGCCCTGCTGGAGGCGCACGGCCTGCGATCCGCGTCCGGGCCGCACCTGGCCGAAGGTCACGACCGCGGCGCGGCCATCGCTCCCGCGGAGGGCCTCAGCCATGAACGGCAGGGTGAAGCTGCGGATCGCGACCGGCTTGGCGCGTCCGCCGCTCGAGTAGAGCCCCGATTGGTGGCCTAGCCAGCGGGCCGCCGATCCGGCCGGCTCGGAGGTGAGCGGACCCATGTCGTCGAGCAGGAAGTGGGCGAAGCTGCGGACCTGCGCGTTGCGCCAGGCCAGCAACAGGGAGCTGCCGGCGTAGCGCGCCTGGAGGGCCGGGGGGATCCCTCCGGGGTCGGGTGGGTCGGTGTCGTAGCCGTACTCGGTGATGTACAGCGGCAGCGGCCGGGCGAGTCTGCCCCGCTTGTGCAGCTCGGCCAGCAGCGAGCTGAGCTTGCCCAGCTCGCCGACTTGCACGCGGTCGGCGCCCGGGTCGCTCGCCGTGGGCGGCGTGTCGTTCGAGTAGGGGTGCATCGAGAAGCCGTCGGCTCGCAAAGGCTCGAAGCCGCGGCAGTCGCCGTCGCGAACCGGTCGCAGCTGGGCATCCACGCACGCGAGCTCGCGCGTGAACCGCAGCGGCGGGGTCAGGTGCCTGGGTCCGGGCGTCCGGGCACCGTAGGACGCCAGGCCACCGATCAACACGCGGTTGTGCTTCGAGACCGCCTTGAGCTGGTCGTAAGCCGCGTTGTGAAGGCGTCGATAGAGGCCCGGGCTGACGCCGTGCCCGTGTTCGGACTGGGGCTGGAGGAAGACCCAGTTGTTCGGCTCGTTCCACGTGGTCCACAGCTTCACGGCGGGCAGCTTGCGCGCCGGCCGCGCCGGGTCGTCGAAGTCGCCTCCGTAGCGCCTGGCAAAGGCGCGTGAGTAGCGCGCGTACTCGGGGACCGACGGGCGCCATACGTTGCGACCCCCCGGAGCCCCGCGCTGCACGGCCCAGCGGGGGGCGAAGAAGCCCAGGTCGAGCATCACCTGCATGCCCTCACGCCGCGCGCCGCGCACCACGTCGTCGAGACGGCGCAGGGCGTCGTGGTCGTAGGCGGAGGAGTCGGTGGCGTCGAACCGCGGCCGCTTGCGGGAATCCCGGGCCGGTGCCAGCTGGCGCCAGCTCGCGGTGACCCGCACCCAGTCCACACCCAGTCGGGCCATCCGCCTCAGCGAGCGCCGTACCTGGGTCCTCGGGCGATAGAGCAGGGCGGCGTCGTCCTGCATGATCGTCTCGACGCGTTCGTGGGTCGGTGGGGGGCCGGAGAAGGCGATGCCGGCCGAGATCGCCAGGGTGCAGGCGAACGCGTTCACGTCAGGGTGTCCTTGTGGATTCGCGCGCCATAGACTGCCGTGCCATGTCGCCCGCGGACTCAGAGACGGCTACCGAGTCGCGCCCCACCGAGCGGAAGATCCGCGTGGTGGTGGCCAAGCCCGGGCTGGACGGCCACGACCGAGGAGCCAAGATAATCGCTCGGGCGCTGCGGGACGCCGGTATGGAGGTCATCTACACCGGTCTGCACCAGACGCCGGAGCAGATCGTGGAGACCGTCCTGCAGGAGGACGCGCACGCCGTGGGCCTGTCGATCCTGTCCGGCGCGCACATGACGCTGGTGCCCAAGATCGCCCGGCTGCTGGCCGAGCAGGGTGCCGAGGACGTGGTCCTGGTGGTGGGGGGCACGATCCCCCAGGACGACATCCCCGAGCTCAAGGAGCTCGGCGTGGCCGAGATCTTCACGCCCGGTAGCTCGGTCCAGGAGATCGTCGACTACATCGAGAAGTCCGTCGCCTGAGCGGCGGCGAGGCCGTGCAGCGCCACGTCCAACGTGGCGTGGCACGCCCGTTCGGCTCGCCAACCGTGGCGCGCCCGCAGGTGCAGGTAGGTCCAGCCGACCAGGTTGAACACCACGGTGGCGTACTCGGTCGGGTCCACGCCCCGCAGCGTGCCGTCGGCCGCGCCGTCGCGTAGGAGCCGTTCCAGCGGCTCGGTGAACGGCGAACGGGTCATGCGCTCGTCATCTCCGTCCTCGTGAAAGACGGCGTCGGTCTGGCTGCCCAGGGCCAGCAGCAGCTCGATGTTCTCCTCGGCCACGTCGCAGAGCGCACCGAGCGCCTGCTCCAGTCGCTCGCGGCCCGTGCCGGAACCGGTCAACGCCGGCCACAACGCCCGCCGGTAGGCCTCGGCGGCCTCCTCGCCGAGGGCCTGGAGGATCGACTCGCGGGTCACGCCGCGGCGGTGAAGCGTCGTGCGCGCGACCCCGGCCGCCTCGGCGATCCGCTCCAGCGTGGCTCCGCCGACTCCGTACTGGGCCACGGCTTCGCGGCCCGCCAAGAGCAGGGCGGCGTCGCTCGAGCGCTCCGGGCTCATGCGGCGGCCACCGGCCGCGCGGTCGAGGCGACGAACGGGCCGATCAACTCGGCGACCCGCCGCGGCTGGTCCTCGGTCACGAACGCGCCGGCGTCCTCGATCACCTCGAGGGAGGCCTGGGGGAGAAGCCGGGCCAGCCGGTAGCCGTGGGCGAGGGGGAAGATGCGGTCCTCGAGTCCCCACACCACCAGCGCCGGCTTGTCGAAGCGCTCCAATTTGCCGGCCACCTGCTGGGTGTAACGGGAAGAGACGGCGCGTACGAGCGCGGCGAAGTCGCGGCGCACTCCCGCGTCGGTGGCCAGCGGGCGCGTGTAGGAGCGCATGGCCTGCCGATCGATCGGCCGGACGGTCAGGCGGCCGAACGCGATCGGCAGCCGCTGGACGACCCGCAGGCGCAGCGTCTGGCCGAGTACCCACAGGCCGGCCGGCGTGCGGCCGCCTACCTGGAGGTGGCGAAGCACGGGCGGCAGGAAGTTCCCGAAGGCGTCGCAGGGCGTAAGCACGAGGCTCCCGAGGCGCTCCGGGTGGCGGGCGGCGACGAACTGGGCCACCGCCCCGCCCGTGTCGTTGGCCACCAGGGTGACCTCATCGAGATCGAGAGCGGCCAGGAAGTGATCGACGATGCGGGCGAGGCCGGGCAGCGAGAAGTCCGTTCCGGCGCCCATCTCGAGCTCGTGCGCGCCCAACGGCCAGTCCGGCGTGATGCAGCGATGCCGGGCGGCCAGCTCGGGGACCACGTTTCGCCAGACGTCCCCGTTCGCCACGATGCCGTGGAGGAAGACGACCGGCGGCCCCGATCCCGTCTCGCGGTAGCGGATCTTCCCCTCGGGGATCACGACCTCCCTCACTTCGCCCAGCGTCGCGCTCTGTGCCACGGCAATTCCCTCCTTCGAATGACTTATGTGTTGCACTATTGCACAGATCACGTAACATCTACGCAACAGACATGATCAAGGCGGGCCCACTCCACACCTTCACCACCGGCGCGGTGGCCGGCGGCGCGTCGCTCGCGGTGGGCGAGCTCGCGGCGGTCGTCCTCCCAAGCGCCCGTTCCCCGCTGACCGGGCTGGGGCGGACCCTCATCGACCTCACCCCCGGCCCCGCCGTCGACATGACCGTGGCCACCGCCGAGGAGCTGGACAAGCCGCTCCTGGCGGCCACGCTGGTGGCGCAGTGGCTGGCTGCGGGCGTATTCGCCGCGCGCGTGCGGCGGGGCGGGGGGCTGGTGCTGGCGGCGCACGGCGCGGTCGCCGGCGCGGCAGCGGCGAGCCGGCCGGAAGCCTCGCCGCTGTCCTCGCTCGCCGCCGGCCTGCTCGGGGCCTCCGCCGGGGTGCAGGTGTTGCGCCGCTTCGGACGTGAGGCCGAAGCGTCGCGGCTGCTGGCCACGACCGCCGTGGTGGGCGCCGCGGGCGGTCTGGCCCGCTTGGTCCGGGATCGCCGGACTCGGGGGCTCGAGGCCCGCCGCCGCGCCGTCTCGCTGCCGGCTGCGCAGCGTCCCGCGGGCCCGCCGCCGCCCTCGGCGCAGCTCGACGTTCCGGGCCTGACGCCGCTGTTCACGCCGCCGAGCGAGTTCTACGTCACCGACGTGTCCTTCCCGGCGCCGCGAGTGGACCCGGCGGACTGGCGCCTGCGGGTGCACGGTCTGGTGGAGCGCGAGCTGACTCTCACGCTCCCGGACCTGCTGGCCATGGAGCTCACCGAGCTCGACGCCACGCTGGCCTGCGTGCACAACCCGGTCGGCGGCCCGCGGATCGGCACCGGGCGGTGGGTCGGGGTCCGGCTCGTCGACCTGCTGGAGCGCGCCGGCGTCCGCCCCGGCGCCGAGCAGCTGGTCGCGCGCTCGGTGGACGGCTTCAGCGCCGGCGTCCCCGTCGACGCCATCCTCGACGGTAGGGACGCCTTGGTGGCTGTTGGACTGGGCGGCGAGCCGCTTCCCGCAGCCAACGGCTTCCCCGCCCGGCTGCTCGTGCCGGGCCTGTGGGGCGCCGACGCCAACACCAAGTGGCTCGGGTCCCTCGAGCTGACCACCTGGGCCGCGGTGAGCGACTACTGGGACTCCCGCGGCTGGCCGCGGCGCCCGACACCCGTGAAGCCCGGGTCGCGCATCGACGTGCCCGTCCACCGGGCCCACCTCCAGGCAGGCCCGGTCACGATCGCCGGCGTGGCCTGGGCCCCACCGGAGGGCGTCCGGGGCGTGGAGGTGTCGGTGGACGACGCGCCCTGGCAGGCTGTGGAGGTGGGCGGCGAGCTGGCGCCCACCGCGTGGCGCCAGTGGCGCCACGAATGGCTGGCGCCCGAGGGTGAGCACCGCCTCCGCGTCCGGACGGTCGGGCGCGCAGGCGTCCAGGCGAAAGAACCCGCTCCGCCCTACCCGGAGGGGAGCGGCGGATACCACGAGGTCCGGGTCCGCGTCCACGAGGCGCTTGCGTCGACCACTCCGCGGGTGCGGCGGATGCGCCGGCTCGGCGACGGGCTCGCCGACGTCCGCCGGCGCGCCGTGCTCGCGTCGATGGCGCCGCCGGCCTGGTTCCGGCACCGTGGCTCCATCTCCTAGCCCCCAGCTATCGTCGGGCGCCGATGAGCCCGCGCCGTGTGACCGTCCCGCTCGTGCTCGCGCTGGCCGGCGTCGTGGCCGCGTGTGGCGGCAACTCGAGCTCGGGATCCGGACCGGGGGCCGCTGCCTCCGACACCAGCTCCCAGGCGGCCGTCAAACGATCGGTGCGGACGATCGCCACCGGCCTGCACGTGCCGTGGGGAATTGCCTTCCTGCCCGGGCGCAACGGCGACGCGCTCGTGGCCGAGCGCACCACCGGCAAGATCATCCGCGTCGCCCGCCCCGGAGGGCGCAAGAAGGTGGTCATGCAGGTGCCCGGCGTGGACACCCAGGCCGGCGAGGGCGGGCTGTTGGGCCTGGCCGTCTCGCCCCATTACGCCCAGGACAAGCTGGTCTATGCCTTCTACACCGGTGCCTCGGACAACCGGATCGTGCGCTTCACGCTCGGCGGAAGGCCGAGGGTGGTCCTCAAGGGGATCAAGCGCGGGACCATCCACGACGCAGGCCGGATCGCCTTCGGCCCCGACGGCAAGCTCTACGCGACCACCGGTGAGGCCGGCGAGGCCGGACTCGCCCAGGACCGCGGCTCGCTGAACGGCAAGATCCTGCGCATGAACGCCGACGGCTCCGTGCCCGCCGGCAACCCCTTCCCGGGCTCGCTCGTGTGGAGCTACGGCCACCGCGACCCGCAGGGGATCGCCTGGGACTCCAGGGGGAGGCTGTGGTCCGCCGAGTTCGGCCAGGACCGCTTCGACGAGGTGAACCTGATCCGCAAGGGCCACAACTACGGCTGGCCGGTGGTGGAGGGCCGCGGCGACACCCGCGGCGGGCGCTTCGTGAACCCCAAGGTCACTTTCCATACCTCCCAGGCCTCCCCTAGCGGCGACGCCATCCGCGGCCACTACCTCTACGTGGCCGCGCTGCGCGGCGAGAGCCTGTACCGCATCCGCCTGCGCGGCGCCAGCGCCGGCCGGCCCGTGCGCATGCTCAACGGGCGCTACGGGCGCCTGCGCACGGTCGTCAAGGCCCCCGACGGCTCGCTGTGGGTCTCCACCTCCAACCGCGACGGCCGCGGTCAGCCCCAGGCCGGCGACGACCGGATCATCCGGATTCCGTAGCTGACCCGGGTCCGTTCGAGGCCCGTACCCCAGGCGACTGACTCGTCAGTCAACGAAGGGATACAATCCCCGACCGGCGACCGGCAGGGTCGTCACGGGTCCCGCCCCCGGCCTGGCCCCCGTAGCAAAGACCTAAGGAGAACCCTTGAAGATCTGCGTCCTCGTCAAAGAGGTACCTGACGCGGCAGTCGAGAAGCGCATCGACCCGTCCTCGAAGCGCATCGACCGCTCAGGCGAGAAGAACCTGAACCCGTTCGACACCCACGCCATCGAGGCCGCCATGCAGCTCAAGGAGGGCGGCGCGGTGGAGGTCGAGGAGGTCGTGGCCGTGACGATGGGCCCCGAGAGCGCCTTCCGTGCCCTGCACAAGGCCGTCTCCCTGGGCGCCGACCGCTCGGTGCACCTCACCGACGACGCCCTCGCGGGCTCCGACGTGAACGCCACGGGCTACGCGCTGGCCAAGGTGCTCGAATCCGAGAGCCCCGACCTGGTCCTGCTGGGCCAGCAGTCCGATGACGGCGAGTGCTACACGATCGGCGCCGTGGTGGCCGACCACCTGAAGATGCCCTCTCTGACACAGGTGATCAAGCTCGACGTGGAGGGCGACAAGCTGCGCGCCGAGCGCCAGGCCGAGTACGGCTACGACACCGTCGAGATCCAGCTCCCCGCCGTGATCTCGGTCGGCGACGCCATCAACGAGCCCCGCTACCCGTCGCTCAAGGCGATCATGGGGGCCAAGAAGAAGCAGCTCGACACCAAGGCGATCGGCGACGTCGGCATCGAAGCCGGTCAGGTCGGCGAGGAGGGTTCGCGCACCGCGGTGCTCGCCATCAACCCGCCGCCCGACAAGCAGGCCGGCGAGATCATCGAGGACGAGGACACCGACGAGACCGTCGAGAAGATCGTCAACTGGCTGGACGAAAGGAAGCTCCTCGCATGAGCGGGATCCTGACCTACGCGCTCCACTACGAGGGCGCCTTCAACAAGAACTCGCTCGGCGCCGTGTCCGAGGCGGGCAAGCTGGCCTCCGAGATCGGCGGCGACGCCGCCGTGGTGGTCGTCGGCGGCGACGACCTGACCGACGAGCTGTGCTCCACGCTGGGCAAGTACGGCGCCACCAAGGTCTACCGCGCGAAGGCGCCCGAGGGCCTGGGCGCCCCGGTGGTCGACGCGATGGCCAAGATCATCCAGGACGAGGGCTACTCCTATGCCCTGTTCGGCGGCGGCCTGCTGGGCTTCGAGATCGGCGCGGGCCTGACCGCCCGCCTCAACGCCGGCGTGACCATGGAGGTCACCGCGGTGAAGGCCCAGGACGGCAAGCTGGTGGCCGAGCGCCCGATCCTGCAGGACTCGGCGATCGTCGACGTGGACTACGTCTCCGAGCCGGGCATCATCATCGGCCGGCTCAACGCCTTCGACATCGCCGAGTCGGGCGATGGCTCGGCCGAGGTCGTGGACGTGGACGTGCAGCTCGAGGAGCACTCGACCAAGGCGACGATGGTCCAGCGCGGCGAGCAGCGCGGCGCCGACGTGAACATCGAGGACGCCGAGCTGCTTGTGGCCGGCGGTCGCGGGCTGGGCAAGGCCGAGGGCTTCGAGCTGTGCGAGGCGCTCGCGGAGTCGCTCGGCGGCGCCGTGGCCGCCACCCGCGCGGTGGTCGACGCCGGCTGGTATCCCTACGCCGCCCAGATCGGGCAGACGGGCAAGACCGTCGCACCCAAGCTGTACCTGGCGGCCGGGATCTCCGGGGCCATCCAGCACAAGGTCGGCATGCAGAGCTCGGAGAACATCGTGGCCATCAACAAGGACCCCAACGCCCCGATCTTCGAGTTCTCCGACCTGGGCATCGTGGGCGACCTGAACAAGATCCTGCCCAAGCTCACCGAGGCAGTGAAGGCGAAGAAGGGCTAGGTACCCCATGGCCGGCGGCAATGGACACTCCCCGCACTCACCGGCGGCCTTCCCGCCGCCGGTGGACTCCCAGAAGGAGTTCATCAAGCGCGAGCTCGACGACGAGGAAGAGCTGATCGAGGTGGGCGTGGCCATCGTCGGCGGGGGCACCGCCGGCCTGGCCTGCGCCAACCGGCTGCTCCAGCTGCTCGGCGACGACTCCGAGCTGATGGAAGAGCTCGGCGAGGTGCCCGTGGCCGTGATCGAGAAGGCCAAGACCTGCGGCGGGCACAACCTGTCCGGCGCCGTGATGCGGCCCAAGCCGCTGGAGCAGCTGTTCCCGGAGATGAGCCGGGAGGACTGGCGCAAGGAGGGCTTCGCCTACGGCGAGGTGGACAAGGAGGCCGTCTACCTCACCCCCACCAAGAAGCGCGCGATCAAGATCCCGCCGCCGCCGCCGTTCAAGAACCACGGCAACGAGGTCATCTCGGTGGCCCAGCTGGCCCGCTTCCAGCAGGCCAAGGCCGAGGAGGGCGGCGCCTACATCCTCACCGAGACGGCCGCTACCCAGCTGATCGTCGAGGACGGCCAGGTCAAGGGCGTGCGCTCGGGCGACAAGGGCCGCGGCAAGGACGGCGCCCCGCTGGGCAACTTCGAGCCCGGCACCGACATCAAGGCCAAGGCCACCGTGCTGGCCGAGGGCTGCTGGGGCCACCTGACCGGCCCCGCCATCCGCGAGTTCGACCTGGGCGAGGACCGCGAGCCCCAGACCTGGGAGCTCGGCGTGAAGGAGGTCTGGAAGGTGGCCAAGCCGCTGGACCGCCTGATCCACACCATCGGCCCCTGGCCCGTCGCCACCTCGGCCAAGTACGGCCAGGTGGGCGGCACCTGGATCTACCCGATGAAGGACGAGAACACGGGCGACAACCTGGTCTCGATCGGCTTCGTGATCGACCTCGAGTACGCCGACGCCACCACCTCGGCCCACGACCTGCTGCAGACCTTCAAGACCCACCCGCTGGTTCGCAAGATCCTCGAGGGCGGCGAGCGCGTGTCCTGGGGCGCCAAGGCGCTGCCGGGCGGCGGCTACTGGTCCATGCCCAAGCTCTCCATGCCCGGCGCGCTGCTGGTGGGCGACGCCGGCGGCATGGTCGACACCGTGTCGCTCAAGGGCGTGCACCACTCGATCAACTCCGGGATCCTGGCCGCCGAGGCCATCTATGCGAGCCTGAAGAAGGACTCGAACGACTTCTCCTCCTACGAGGACGCGATCGAGCAGTCGGTGACCGGCAAGGAGCTGTGGGAGGTCCGCAACACGCGCCAGCCCTTCTCCAAGGGCTTCTTCTTGGGGGGGCCGCTGGTGAACCTGTTCATCGCCACCAAGGGCAAGATCCCCGTCCGCCTGCCCTGGCACCGCCAGGACGAGCGCGAGATGTTCATGGGCAAGACGTCGAAGAAGTACCCCAAGCCCGACGGCAAGTACATCTTCGACAAGCTCTCGAGCGTCTACATCTCGGGCAACGCCACGCGCGACGACGCGCCCAACCACATCAGGGTGCAGACCGACGTCCCGCGCGAGATCGCCGAGACGTGGAAGTGGATGTGTCCCGCCGGGGTGTACGAGATCCCCGAGGACGCGCCCGAGGAGGGCAACGTCGACGTGATCGTCAACTACACCAACTGCGTGCAGTGCGGCGCGATCACGGCCAAGGGCGGCCGGCTGACCACCCCCGAGGGCGGCGACGGCCCCCTCTACCAGAACACCTAGAGTCCGCTGGCCGCGTCTGCGGCGTCTGACCATGCCCCCCAAGCTGCGCTATCCGGGACACGCTCCACGCCGTGCGGTGGTGATCGGCGCCGGGTCGTTCGGCACGGCCGTCGCGCTGCTGCTCGACCGCGCCGGGGTGCGTACCACGCTGCTGTGTCGTACGGCCGAGCAGGCCGAGCGGCTGGAGGCCGACGGAGAGAACCGCCACTACCTCCCCGAGGTGCCGTTGGGCTCGGGGCTGAAGCTGGGCGTGTTCGGCCAGGGCGACGAGCAGTTCCACCGCGCCGACCTGATCTTCCTCGCCGTCCCGTCCAAGGGCATGGGTGAGGCGCTGGCGCAGATCGAGCGCCTCGGGGTGAGCGACGCCGCCGGCCTCATCTCCCTGGCCAAGGGCCTCGTGCCCCCCGGCGGCACGCCGCCGTCGTTGGCGCTGGAACGCGTCTTCGGCCCCGAGCGCACCGCCTGCGTGGCCGGCCCGGCGCACGCGCGCGAGATGGTGGAGTTCGGCGCGGGGCTGGTGTGCGCGTCGCACTCCGAGGCGCTGGCTCACCGCGTGGCCGAGCTGTTCCAGCGCGCCGGCGTGGTGTGCGAGGTCTCCGACGACCCGGTGGGGGCGGAGCTCGCCGGGGTGGCCAAGAACGCCGCCGCGGTGGCCGTGGGCGCCACCCAGGCCCAGGGCCTGAACGCCGCGGGGATGGCGGCGGCTGACATCTTCCTGGAGGTGCTGGCCCTGGCCGAGCGCTCCGGGGGCAAGGCGCGCACCTTCGTGGGCCGCAGCGGCACCGGCGACCTGGTGGCCACCGCGCTGGCGCCCTCGTCGCGCAACCGCAGCGCGGGCGAGCTGCTGGCGCGCGGTGTGCCCGCCACGGAGATACCCGGCCGTCTGGGCCAGGCCGTGGAGGCGCTCGAGACGGTGCCGTTGCTGGCCGTGGCGGTTCAGCGGGCGGGGCTCGAGGCGCCGGTGGTCTCAGCCCTGGCGTGGCTGATCGACGGGGGCCTCCCGCTGGACGACTGGGTCCGCCTGGTGCGCGCCAAGCAGCCCGCGCCGGCCCGCTTCGGCCCCCCGCGGACGTGGTGGGGGAGGGTCAAGGAGTGGTTCACGGGACTGCTAACAAGCGGCCGACGCGACCCACCTGGGCTCCCCGCCGGCGACGACTAGAATGGCCAGGGCGATGAAGACCGAGACACATCCCGAGTACGTCGAGGCCCACGTGCGTTGCACCTGTGGCAACGAGTTCACCACCCGCTCGACCGAGTCGAAGCTCAACGTGGAGATCTGCTCCAACTGCCACCCCTTCTACACCGGCAAGCAGAAGCTGGTGGACACAGGC
>JBBREO010000045.1:0-21340 GCA_038202855.1 Solirubrobacterales bacterium | reverse complement strand
CTCGACGTCCTCCAACTCGGTGCGCAGGTGGGCCACTTCGGCCTCGGCCTCGGGGCCGAGCGGGGGGTCCTGAGTGTCTGACGGCTGGTCCTGCCTGTTAGCCAGCTCCTCTCGGACGCGCTTCTCGACGCGCTTCTCGATCTGGGCCACCAGGTCGTCCAACTCGGCATCGAGCTCGGCGTGGGTGGACTGAGCCTCTGGGCTCTGCCCTCGTGCGCCGTCGAGGATCTCCAGCTTGTCGAAGACGATCCCCGCGGTGATCGCCCAGCCCTTGCCCTCCGAGGCCTGGCGAGCCCCGCGCGCCCGGTCCAGGAAGTCGTCGAGCAGATCCTGCAGCTCGCCCTCGAGCTCGCCGCGGCGCTCCCTCCATGGCCGGGGCTGCTTCCGCTTGCGCCGGCGTGGTTGGGGCTCGTGGCCCTTGCGGTGGACGCTGCGGCGCCTGGCCCATGCGCTGATCGTCGACCGAGGGATGCCGGTGCGCTTGGCCGCTTCACCGGCCCCGTGTTCGCGGTAGAGCTCGAGCGCCTCGGTGCGCTGCTGCTCGCTGTAAGTCGACTTCGGCGCTTCGCCCACGGGCCCCGCAGCTTTTCCTGCGCCATCCATGCCAGCGGCATCGTAGGGAGCGCCCTGGACGCCAGGCCGGGGACAGATTCGGGACACGTCCGCCGGCCAGGCGCCCAGATTTGGCTCTACAAAGGTGCCCCGAGCAGGATTCGAACCTGCGGCCTACTCCTTAGGAGGGAGTCGCTCTATCCAGCTGAGCTATCGGGGCTTGTGGCTCTGCAGCAGGGTTTTCGGGACTCCAGGCCTGACGGGCTCATCGCTGAATGGCACGTCTATGGCACGGTGCCCGATAGCCGTCGCCGAGCCGTGGGAGATCGTACCGGCGGGGAAAGGCGCGACTGCGCCGGTCAGGATCGCGGCTCCCACGGGGGTTCGTACTGGTAGCCGACTTCGGGCGCGCCCGACGGGGGGCCAAGATCTAGTGCCTGCTGGCCCGTCGCGCGATCGAGGGCCTCCCGGCGCATCGCGGGGAGGCTCTTGGCGGCATTGGCGTAGATGGCTCCCATGATGCGCGTGCCACGCGTCGCTGTCCGCCGCGAAGATCATGTGGTAGATCGTGTTGCCCTTCGTGTTCTTGAGTTCGAAGGGGTGTGCGAATCGGTAGCCGTCGTGGGTGAGGGCGAAGACGACCGCGTCACGCTGATCCGGATCTCCGCGTCCTCCGCCTAGGACTGGACCAACGTGACGTCTGGCTCAAGGGGCGGCGTTATGTGACGACCTTCGACGGCTTCGACCAGCCATGGAGCTTGCTCGCCGAGCTCGTGCCCGACCTGCGGATTCGGCCGATCCTGGCCGGTGCCGGATACGTCGCGGAGGGCACCACGCGGTCCCGGATAACCCGGGACCGTTGGGCAGCTACCGCCCTGGGCCTGGGGGGCGAACGCCAGCCAGCGTCACCATGACGAGGCGACGGACGGCAGCCTTGGACGGAAGGTTGCGGGCGGCGGCGAGCGAGCTGAGGCAGTAGCTCGCCAGCTCGTCGGGTGCGACGTCGTCTCGGACGGCGCCCGTCTCTGCCGCCTCGGCGAGGAGGTCTCGGACGAAGTCGCTGAGGTGGTTCTGCGCTCGGACGACGTGGTCGCCTCGATGGAGAAGTGCCGCGAAGTCAGAGTCGTGGTGCTGGGTTGACATGAGCGCGTAGGCGGTGAGGACAGCATCGAGTCGCTCACCAGGGTCGCCAGCGTGGCCCCGGACCTGGGCGAGATGGTCCAGGTGGCCGGAAATCTGACGTTCATGCCACGCGACAAGGATCGCTTCGACGTCGGGAAAGTACTTGTAGAGGGTGGCCCGTCCGATGCCGGTCTCCTTGGCGATCTGAGACATCGTCACCGACGCAAGCCCGTTCTCGGCGACCAGCGCTGCGGTGGCATCCAAGGTCGCGTCGCGGACCGCCTGGCGATGCTCCTCGATGGTGTCGTTCCACAGCTTGGGCACGAGCTAAGCATACGCAACGCCGAAGGTGCGACACTATGATTTGATAGAGACGAGTTGTCTTGATAAATCCCGCGCCCGACAAAGGAGACGCAGATGGCTGACCCCCCGCCCTACCCGGAGACTGACGACGAGCTGGGGGCCGACCGCGGGTCGGCTCCGGCCAGATCCCGCCAGGTGTATGTCCTGTGGGTGATCGGCGGCGCGCTGATCGTCGCGTTCGTTGTCCTGCATCTCACGGGCGTAATCGGCCCGGGCAGTCATTAGCCGGGATGATCGAGGCAATCGGGCTCAGTAAGCGCTACGGCGCGACGTTGGCCGTGGACGACCTGTCGTTTACCGTGCCGCCAGGTCGGGTGACGGGGTTCCTCGGTCCAAACGGATCCGGGAAGTCGACAACGATGCGCATGATCCTTGGGCTGGACGCTCCGACCTCGGGGTCGGTAACCGTCAATGGTCGGCCATATGCGGAATACCGTCGACCGCTTTTCGAGGTGGGGGCGCTTCTGGAGGCCAAGGCGATGCACGGCGGGCGCAGCGCCTACAACCACCTCCTCAGCCTGGGGCTCAGCAACGGCATCGGCCGGGCACGGGTCGAGCAGGTCCTCGACCAGGTCGGCCTTCGGGGCGCCGGCCGGAAGCGCACGGGTGGGTTCTCGCTTGGAATGGGCCAGCGCCTGGGGATCGCCGCCGCGCTGCTCGGGGACCCGCGGGTCCTGCTGTTCGACGAACCCGTCAACGGTCTTGACCCCGAGGGGGTGCTGTGGGTTCGCAACCTCCTGAAGTCGCTCGCGGCCGAGGGACGGACGGTCCTCGTCTCCAGCCACCTGATGGGCGAGATGTCGATCACCGCGGACCGCCTGATCATTATCGGCCGCGGACGCATGATCGCGGAGACGACGGTCGAGGACTTCCTCGCATGCGGCTCGGGGAACTCTGTGCGCGTGCGCTCCGCGCAGGCCGACGCGCTCGCGGCGCTGCTCACAACGCAGGGCATCGCCGTCGTCCGTCGGGCGGATGGCGCGCTCACCATCGCGGGGACCACGAGCGAAGCAGTGGGCCAAATCGCCAGAGCGAACGGAATAGCTCTGCAGGAACTCTCGGCGCATCAGCCGTCGTTGGAGGAGAGATTTATGGAGCTAACCAGAGGCTCCGTCGACTACCACGCAGCCGACGGCGCGATCGCCCCGGCATCGGAGTGAGGACTGTCATGGAAGCGAGCACAACGCCGCAGACCTCGTATAGCCGGCTGTCCGGTTTCGCCGATCTTCTCCGCTCGGAGTTCTGCAAGTTTCGCTCGGTCCGCTCGACGTACTGGACGCTGTTCGCGGCGGTTGCTTTCAACGTGGTCCTGGCGGCACTCGCCGCCATCTTCCTCCCCGGTCAGCTCAGCGCCCACGAGAAGGCGACGGTCGATCCAGTCCGGCTGAGTCTGGGCGGTATCCACCTCTCCCAGATCGCTTTCGGCGTTCTGGGCGTGCTCGTCATCACGAGCGAATACACCACTGGGATGATCCGCGCCACCCTGAGCGCAGTGCCGCAGCGTCGCCTCATGCTGGCCGCGAAAGTCGTCGTGTTCGCCGTCTCGGCTCTCATCGTCGGCGTCCTATCCAGCGTCGGGGCCTACTTCGTCTTTCAGGCGTTCCTCACGGATTCCGCATTGAAGACCTCGATCACCGACCCGGGCGTGCTCCGGGCGGTGATCGGAGGCGGCCTCTTCGTGACTGCGCTTGGGCTTCTCGGCCTGGGCCTCGGCGCGATCATGCGCGCGAGCGCGGGTGCGATCGCAACCGTCTTCGGGCTGCTCTTCGTGCCTCCCGTCCTTCTGCAACTTCTGCCGCACGCGTGGAAGGACGCCATCGGCCCATACATCCCGATGGTGGCCGGCGGCCAGATCTACGCGCTGCATCCGGAGGCGGGCGCCCTCGGTCCCTGGACGGGATTCGGCCTCTTCTGCCTGTACGCGGCGGTGGCACTGGGGGTCGGGTTTGTGCTGATCAACCGACGCGATGCGTAGCCAGTGCCGAGATCGCGTCCAGTTTGTGAGAACGCGAGCATCAGTGGTGACACCAAGAGACAAGGAGACGTGATGGCTATCACCATGACGTGCATGCGCTGCGGTGCGGTGATCACCGCGGACGGCGAGGACGATCTCGTCACCGAGGTGCGGGCGCACCACACGCGCGACCACGACGGCGAGCACATCCCGCCTCGCAAGCACATCCTCGCTCGCCTCCGCGCTCAGGAACGCAAGGGAGCGCCCCAGTAGCGCCACACGCGAGCACGCCAGTTTGTTGGCCTGCGTCCGGGACCACGGCTCCTCGTCGCGACCGGGAAACACAAGCCGTGGTCGAGCGCATTCGGCCGCTCGCCTCGCGCCAGCGGACGCGCGAAACGGGTGCCGTCCGCGGTCTCGTATCCGCTGGACGCTCAGGGGTGCCCCGCGAGCCTCGTGGGATGCTCAATCTGATGGCACATCCATGGCACACCTCTCCGCTGAAACCGGCCGGAATCTGGCTCTGTATGGCCGGTTCTACGCAGGAGACCGGGGTGGACGCATCCTTAGGAGGGAGTCGATCTAGTCCTCCTCGTAAAGCGGCTCGCGGGCCAGCTCGGCGCCGCGGGGGCCCCAGAGGCGCACCTCCACGTAGTCGCCCGTGTAGTCGTCGAGCGTGACGAGGGTGAAGCGGTTGTCCACCAGCTCGCACTGGTCGGTGGTGGTCGGGCCCAGCTCGGCCGTGGCCACGGCGCCGTTCGGCACGAGCGCCTCCCCCCACACGAGCGTGACCTTCCCGGTGCGGCCCTGCGAGCCGCGGAAGTGGCCGATCTCCTCGTCGTTCAGGTCGAGCTGCCAGTCGGGGTTCTCGGACGCCGTGTCCTCGGTCGCGTAGGCATCGGCGCTGAAGTCGGTGGCCTGCGCGCCCTCGTGCTCGCGCGCGTAGGACACGTAGCCGCACACCTCGCCGCCCTCGGCCATAGGCGCCACCGCCGGGACGTAGGTGCGGCCGCCGTGGGTGCGCTCGGGGAACCAGGTGATGTCGCCGATCTCGGACTCGGCCTCGGGCTGCGCGACCGCCAGGAAGTGCTCGGCCAGCGCCTCGGCCCAGCGGCCGTAGGGCAGCGGCTCCTGCGGCGGCTCGGCCGCGAACATCGGGATCGGTCGCTCAGAGGGAGGCACAGCCGCGCAAGCTACACATCGGCGGAGCGCATTCGCTGCGCCGCCTGCTCGGGAGGCAGCACGTTCAGGTGCACGCCGGTTCCCATCTCGAGACCGGCGAGGTTCGCCAGCCGCGGCACCACGTCGAGCCGCCAGCAGAAGCGCTCGGCGCCGCGCGGGGCGGTGCGCAGCCACATGTTGAGGGGAGGCAGCGCACCGAGCGTCGCCTGCAGCCGCGACAGCGCCTGGTGCAGCATTCGCGCGCCCAGCGGCCCCTCGTCCTCGAACCGCGCGGCGGGCCTGCGCGGCAGGATCTGGAAGTGGAAGGGGCCTTCGGCCGCGAACGGGCAGATCGCCACCGCCTCGTCGTCCACGGCCACCAGCCGCTCGCGCCGGCGCACCTCCTCCTGAAGCAGGTCCTCGAGCAGGTTGCGGCCCTGGGTGCGGTCGGAGTACGCGGTGAAGCGCTCGCGCTCGCGCGCCACCGCGGCGGGCACGAAGGGCAGCGCGTAGAGCTGCGCGTGGGTGTGCGGCAGGGAGGCGCCGGCGCCCTTGCCCTCGTTCACGATCAGGTGCACGTAGGACGACCCGGCGTGGAAGCGCATGCGCTCGCGCCAGACCGACATCGCGTCCTCCACCTGCGCCGGCTCGAGCTGCACCAGCGAGGGCACGGGGTCGGGAGCGTTCACCACCACCTCGTGGTGGCCGAGCGCCGGCCGCGAAGTGAACAGGTCGGGCTCCCCCCGCCCGGCCGCCGCGAGCGGATCCTCGGCGCCGCCGCCGTCCTCCGCTGAGCTCGACAGCGCCGGGTAGAGGTTCGGCACCACGCGCACGAGCCAGCCCGGCGAATCGGGCGGCCCACCGCCGGGCCGCAGCGCATAGACCTCGGGCGGCGTCTGGTCCTCGTGGCCCTCGAGGAACGGGTCCTTGTCGGGCTCCACGGGAGCGGCCGGCTGCACGTCGAGAAACGCGCCGGGGCGCCCGCCGCGCTCGCCGGCCACGATCACGCGCCTGCCCGACAGGGGGTCGATGCGCAGCTCAGGCAAGTTGCTTTCGCATCGCCACGTGCGCGATGCCCTCCTCCACGAACTCGTCGCCGAAGTCCTCGTAGCCCCCGCGGTCGTAGAGCTCGCGGGCGTAGGTCTGGGCGTGCAGCTCGATGCGGTCGGCGCCTTGCTCGCGCGAGACGCGCGCGGCCTCGTCGAGGATTTGCGCGCCCAGGCCGTTGCGGCGCAGGTCTGGCTCCACCGCGAGCCTGCCCAGCCGCGCTACCGGCCCGCGGAACAGCAGCCGGCAGGTGCCCACCACGCGGCCGTCGTCCAGCGCCACCACGTGGGTGGCCTCCGGGTCGCGCCCGTCTCGGTCAGCGGACGGCGACACGCCCTGCTCGCCGCAGAACACGCGGTGGCGCAGCTCGAGCGCCGCGTCGACCTCTCTCTCGGTGCTTGCGAGCCGGACTTCCAGAAGGTCAGCGAGCGTAACGGTCGATGTCCTCGGCGAGCTTGCGCTCGCTCTGGTACGCGCCCTGGTGGAGGAAGCTGACGCCGCCCTTGCGGTCGTAGAAGACCGTCGTGGGGAATGCCTGGGCGCCTTCGAAGTCGGCCGCGATCTTGTTGTCGCCGTCGCTGAAGCTCGGGTAGCCCACCGGCAGGCTCGCGAGGAACTTGCGCGCGTCGCCGTCGTTGTCGTTGGAGTCCACGCCGAGGAAGGCGATCGTCTTCGCGCGCTTGGCGGCCTGGTCGCGGAAGTAGGGGAACTCGGCGCGGCAGGGCGGGCACCATGAGGCCCACTTGTTCACGACCACCGGCGTGCCGCGCAGGCGCTTGAGCTGGGCGCGGTAGGCGGGCAGCCCGCCGCCCAGCAGGCGGTTCGGCCTCGAGTAGAGCTGCTTCAACGGGGCGGGCGCGCCGGCCAGGTCGAGCTTCGGGGCGGGAGTCTTGGCCGCCGGCTCGGCGCCAGAGGAGCCGCAGCCCGCGAGCGCGAGCATGCAGAGGACGATCGGGGCGGTACGGGTCATGCCTTCTAGGGTGGCATGTGCGATAATCGGGCGACGCCAGCTGTTCCACACGGACCTGGCGGCTCGCCGCTCGCCAACTTGGAGCGGCGCGGACGCAGGGGCGGAGCAGGGATTTGCGCCGACCCCTTTCTTCCTAAGAACGAAAGCCCATAGGTGGCCGACAGCACTTCCTTGGTCGCATCAGCGCCCGTCTCCGGCGCTGACTTAGAACGCGTAGAGAGCTTTGCCCGCGAGCCTTTCGTGCTCGAAGGGGAGGACCCCGGTACGGCGCTTGCGGACGGCACGGTGCGCCGCATCGCGTTCGAGGCTGCCCGGCGCGAGCTCGACGCGGGGCGCGAGGAGCCCTCGGTCGAATGGCGCCAGGACTACTCGCTGATCCTCGGGCTCGAGCGGCTGCTCTCCGAGGACGAGCCGCACCTCGCCGACGGAACCGTGCTCTCGGCTCACCAGGTGGACGCCCTCTCCGGCACGCTCATCGCGCTGACCGCCGAGGTGCTCGCCTCGCATCAGAACGGAAGCTCCCGCAACGGTGCCCCGCCCAAGGAGGAGGTGGCCGAGCTGCTGCCTTCCGGCGAGGTCGAGATCGAGGGCGACGAGGAGATCGACGAGGAGGAGCCGCTCGACTGGGACGAGGCCGAGGAGGCCGAGGAGGAGGCAGCCTCCGACGCGCAGCTCGAGGACGCCGGCGCGGCCCGCCGCTTCTGGTTCGAGCACGCCACCGGAGCCGGCAAGACCGTCGCCGCGCTGGGCTTCGCGGAGGCGTCGCGAACGGGCGGGGTGCTCATCCTCACCCACCGCCGCAACCTCGTCGACCAGTTCCTCGGCGAGCTGCGCGACCGCGGCTACCGCAACCGCATCAGCGGCCCCTTGCTGAAGAAGAACGGCGACGAGCCTCCCGCCGGCGGCCCGGTGACCGTCGAGACCTACCAGTGGTTCGTCCGCAACGCCGGCAAGGTCTCGGACGCCTACACAGTCGTCATCTGCGACGAGGCCCACACCGCGCTCGGCGAAAAGACGAGCGCTGCCATCCGCCAGTGGCTCGGCCCCGTGTTCGTGGGCATGACCGCCACGGGCGCGCTGATCGCCCGCCACGTCACCGACCTCTTCCCGACCCAGACCTCGCGCTTCGACCTGGCACAGGCCGCACGGCGCGGCGTGATCTCGCCGCTGCGGTGCGTGCGCATCCCGCCCGGCGTGGGAGTGCGCTCGATCGCGAACGTGCCGCTGCGCCGCGGCGAGGTCGACCAGGACTTCGACCAGGAGGAGCTGGCTGCACTGCTCGACCAGGCGCCGTTCAACACCGCGGTCGCCGACCTCTACAAGACGCGCTTTCGCGACCTCCCCGGCGTCGTCTACGCCGCCGGCGTGAGGCACTCGCACAACGTGGCCGACGCGTTCGTCGAGGCCGGCATCAAGGCGAAGGCGGTGTCCGGCGAGACGCCCAAGCGCGAGCTCACGCGCATCCTCGCGAGCTACGAGCGCGGCGACATCGACGTGCTCGTGAACGCCCAGCTGCTGGCGGAGGGCTGGAACTCGCCGCGCGCCACCGTCTGCATGCACCTCGCCCCGACCGCCTCGCGCCGCGTGTACCAGCAGCGGGTCGGGCGCGTCACGAGGCGCCACCCCGGCAAGGAGGCCGGGATCGTCGTGGACTTCGTGCACCCCTCCACGCCCAACGACGACCCCGTCGTCACCCTCCACTCCCTGCTCGACCGCGACGTCTACCGCGGTGGCGCGATCGTGGTGGGCCCGGTGCGGCGCGGCCGCGGCCGGCGCCTGCGGGTCGAGCGCCGCGTAGTGCCGGTGACCGACGATCCCGAGCGCCGCGCGCAGGTCTTCGAGCGCGAGCTCTGGCGCATCGCGGTGGAGCACCTCTCCTGGGGCGAGCAGCAGGCCTGGGCGATGCTGGCCGGCGCCCGTGTTGCGTCCAACAACTGGCGGCGAGCGAAGGCGATGCTGCACTTCGACGCCACCGGCGAGCTGCGCCGGCGCTACCTCATCACCTGCCTGCAGCGAAATCGCAACACCCAGCTTCGCCTGCGGGCGCTCACCGAGGCCGGTCAGCTCAAGGACCCCGAGGCCTTCGACGAAGCCGTGGAGCTCGTGGGCGGCTGGTCGCGCGACGAGCGCCGCGAGGGAGTGAAGGTGCTGCTCCAGTCGCTGGCCGAGAAGCCGATCGGCCGCCGCGACCAGGCCTCGCGCTGGATCTGGCACCTGGCCGAGTACTCGCGCGAGGTGCACGAGGAGTACGCGGTGTCGCGCTGGCCCGAGACCAAGCGCCTGCTCGGCCTGCTGGTCAACTCCTCCGGCGGCGCGCACGCCCGCAACGCCCGCCGCCTGGTGCAGGCCTCCAAGAAGCAGGACAGGCGGCTGAGCGCCGCGCTGCTGGCCGCCGCGCTGGCCCATACGCCCGAGGCCCAGCAGGTGCTCGACGGCGCGCGCATGCGCCTGGCCCGCAAGCCCAGCGCCCTGGCCCGCGAGCTGCTCAAGAACTTCCCCAAGGGCCGGCGCCGGCGCGGCGGCCGGCGTCGCCGCGGCCGCGGCAAGGGCGGCGGCGAGGACGGCGGCGGCGTGGACGCCGACTCCCAGTCCGACCAGCGCAAGGACGGCGGCGACGGCGGGGCCGAGGAGCGCGACGCGGCCTAGGTCCTTGCCTCCGGGGGACCGAGATGCACCTCGCCGGCGTCCAGGGTCACGCGCCCGGTCGCCGTCTCCACCAGAAGCGCGCCGAAGTCGTCCACGCCGGCGGCGACCCCCCCGCCCCCCGCCCAGGAGACGGGGGACCCCCGCAGGGCATCGCGTTCGCGCCACACGGCGAGCACCGCCTCGGCCGGCTCGACCAGTCGCCGCTCCAGGGCCTCCAAGAGGAGCGAGAGCACCTCCTCGACGGCATGCCTGCCCCCCCCGGCCGCCGCGATCGAGGTGGCGGTCTCGCGCAGCTCCGGCGGAAGGTCCTCCGTCGCCGTGCTCACGTTCAGCCCGATCCCCAGGATGGCCCAGTCCTCCTGCGGGCGCCCCTCTACGAGGATGCCGGCGACCTTCCGACCCCCTATCCAGACGTCGTTGGGCCACTTGATGGCCACGTCGTCGACCCAGGCCTCCAGGACGTCGGTCACGGCCACCGCGGCGGTGAGGGGCAGGAGCGGGCCACCGCGGCCCAGCTCGCGCAGCACCAGCGACATGAGCACCGATGAGTCGGGAGGGGCGACCCAGACGCGATCGGAGCGCCCGCGCCCGGCCGTCTGCTCGCCCGCGGTGACCACGGTCCCGTGGGGCGCGCCGGCCGAGGCCAGCTCCCGCGCGATCCGGTTTGTGGAGTCCGCGACGGAATTGTGGGCGCGAGGGCGGCCGATCATCCCGGGCGCAGCCGCACCTCGGTGTCGGGCGCCAGTCCCAGCGTCGCCCCCGCGTCGCCGCGGTTGACCGCCAGGGCCAGCGCCCGTTGGGCGTCCTCGTAGACCACTGCCGCCCCCGGCGCCACGTCGGCGAAGGTGGAGGCGTACGCCGCTCCGAGTCGCCGGGGGCCGACCTCGACCTCCACCGCGCGTCCGAGGGTCAGACCGGTTCCGGCGAGGTCGTCGTGGCCCGCGTCGAGCGTCGCGTTGCCGAAGCCATCCAGGTAGAGCACGTGGGCGACCAGGTCGTCGCCCTCGATGCGCGGGCGGGGGAGCTCGATCGCCTCGAGCTCGTCCGGATCCAACGGCGTGCCGGCGTCGGCCAGCTCGGCGCCGGCGGCCAGGTGGGCGGCAACGGGGGCGAACAGGTCGCGACCGTGGAAGGTGGCCGACACCGGCTCGAGCCGGTGGGGCGAGCGGGTGATGTCCACGGCCACCTCCACGCCGCCGGCGCGCTCGGCGGCCAGGGACAGCAGGCCGTTGTCGGGACCGACGAACATCCGGCCCTCGGGAGTGCCCAGCGCCACCGCCCGGCGCTCGCTTCCCACCTGGGGATCCACCACGGCCACGTGGACGCCGACGGGCACGAACGGGAGCGCGTCGCGCAGGGCGATGGCGCCCCGGCGCACGTCGAAACGCGGGATGCCGTGGGTCAGGTCGATCACCCGCGCCTCGGGTGCGATCGTCGCGATCACCCCGTGGCAGATGCCGGCGAAGTCGTCGTCGTGGCCGTAGTCGGTGAGCAGGGTGACGATCACCGCGACCGCCGGTCGGCGTCGGCCAGCAGGGCGTCCACCAGGCCGTCGATGTCGTGGCGCTCGGCCTCCACGTGCACCTCCGAGCCGTGCTCGCGGACGGTCGCGCTGGTCACCGGCCCGATGGAGACGATGCGCGCCTTCTCAGGCAGGCCCCCCGCCGCCTCGGCCAGGAAGCGCACGGTGGAGGAGGAGGTGAACGTCACGTAGTCCGCCGCGGCCAGGCCGGCGCGCGCGTCCTGGGACAGCGGCTCGGCCACCGTGTCGTACAGCGCCACCACGTCCACGAGCCCACCGCGAGCGGCGAGGGCCTCGGGGAGCACGTCGCGAGCCTCGGCCGCGCGCGCCACCATCACCCGCCGGCCCTCCACGGGCACCGACTCAAGTGCCTCCACCAGTGCTTCGGCCACCGAGCGGGGCGGCACCACGTCGGGGCGGATCCCGTGTTCTTCGAGCGCACTTGCGGTGCCCGGGCCGATCGCCGCGACCGTGGCGCCGGCGATGGCGCGGGCGTCGAGCCCGTGGGCCGCCAGGCCGTCGAACAGCAGCGACGCGCCGTTGGGGCTCGTCAGACAGACCAGCCCGTAGTCGGCGATCCGCGCCAGCTCGTCCGGCACCGGCCGCGGCTCGATCCGGATGGCGGGCGTCTCCACCACGTCGGCGCCGAGCAGGCGAAGCCGCCCGGCCAGCCCGCTCGCCTGGGCCCGAGCGCGCGTGACCGCGACCACGCGCCCGTGCAGCGGGCGACGCTCCACCCACGCGAGCGTCTCCCGCAGGCCCGCGGCGGGCCCGATGACCGTGATCGCCGGCGCGCGGATGCCCTCGGCCGCCACCCGCTCGGCGATGTCGGCCAGCGTGCCCGTGGCCGTCCGCTGGCCCGGGAGGGTGCCCTGGGCCACGACCGCGGCGGGGTCAGCGGGGTCACGCCCGGCCGCGGTCAGTCGCTCGGCGATCCGGGGCAGGTTCTTCACGCCCATGTACAGGACGAGGGTGCCGGGAAAGCGGGCCAGGGCCTCCCAGTCCAGTGCGCTTTCCTCTTTCTCCGGATCCTCGTGGCCGGTCACGAAGGCGACGGCCGAGGCGGCGTCGCGGTGGGTCACGGGTATGCCGGCGTAGGCGGGGGCGGCCACGCCCGAGGTCACCCCGGGCACCACCTCGAACGCCACGCCGGCGGCGCGTAGCGCCTCGGCCTCCTCGCCGCCGCGCCCGAACACGAACGGGTCGCCGCCCTTGAGCCGCACCACCCGCCTGCCGGCCGACCCGAGCTGTACCAGTCGCGCGTTGATGTCCTCCTGGGCCATCGCCACGTCGCCCGGCGCCTTGCCGACGTAGATCAGTTCGCAGTCTTCGCTCGCCCCGTCGAGGGCCCCGGCCGGTATCAGCCGGTCATAGAGGATGGCCTCGGCCGCGGCGATCAGCTCGAGCGACCGGCGCGTCATCAGCCCGGGGTCGCCGGGCCCGGCTCCGACGAGGTAGACGACGCCCTCGGCCACGGTCGAGACGCTAACCGGCTTGGCCGAGCACGTCGCGCGCGCCCGCGGCGAGCATCCGCTGAGCCACCTCGGTGCCCAGCGCGGCGGGATCGACCGGGTCGCCCTCGAGGGTGTCGCGCACCCAGGCGTCCCCTCCGGGGGCGCCGGCGAAGCCGTCGAGCACCAGTACGCCGTCCCGCTCGCGGGCGAACGCGCCCACGGGTGTGTCGCAGGTGGCGTCCAGGCCGGCGACCAGGGCGCGCTCGGCGGTGAGCGCCACGAGCGCCGACCGATCGGTCAGGGTGGCGGCCAGCTCGCCCGCGCGAGCATGGTCGGAACGGGCCTCCAGCGCCAGGCAGCCCTGCCCCGGCGCGGGCACCATCTCGTCGGTACCGATCGGCTCGCCCTCGCTGCGTCCCAGCCGCCGCAGTCCGGCCGCGGCCAGTACCAGGGCGTCGTAGCCGCCTTCGGCCAGCTTGCCGAGGCGCGTGTCCACGTTGCCGCGCACCTCGCGCACGTCCAGGTCGGGCCTCAGCGCCAGGAGCTGCGAGCGTCGGCGCACGCTCGCCGTGCCCACCACGGCGCCCTCGGCCAGCTCGTCCAGCGCGGCGACGCCGCACACGGCGTCGCGCGGGTCAGAGCGATCGGGCACCCCCACCAGGGCCAGGCCGCCGGGCAGGACGGCGGGCACGTCCTTGGCCGAGTGCACGGCCAGGTCGATCGTCCCCTCCAGCAGCGCGTCCTCGATCTCCTTCACGAAGCGCTCCTTGTCCTCGGTCTTCGGTGCGGGGCGCCCGCCGCGCTCGTCGCCCGACGTACGGATGACCACGATCTCCACTTCCTCGCCCAACTCCTGGAGGCGGTCCCGCACCAGCTCGGCCTGGACCAGAGCCAGAGCGCTGCCGCGGCTGCCCAGCTTCACGATTGGGGGCGGCGCTGGCGACGCGAGTCGAGCTCGGTCACCTCGGCCGTGCGCTGCTCGTCCAGCTTCGGCGCGATGGCATCCAGGCCGAACAGCTCGCGCAGGGCCTGGATGTGGAAGTAGGAGTCGCGCGCCGGGTCATCATCCTCGGCGCTGGCGACGGCTTGCTTCAGGCGTAGCGTGGGCTCGTGCAGCAGCCGGCTGACCACGGCGCGGGCCATCACGGTGAGGCGCTGGCGGTCGGACTCGGACATCGACTCCCAGCGGTTCTCGTTCTCGCGCAGCACCGTCTGCACGATCGACTCGCCCCGCTCGCGCAGGGCGGCGATTGTGGGCACCACGTCCAGGCTGGCCAGCCAGGAGTCGAAGCGATCGACCTCCTCGTCCACGAGCGCCCGTGCGCGGGACGCCTCGGCCTCGCGGACGCTGCGCCCGCGGGCGGCGGCGCGCTGGAGGTCGTCCATGTCGTAGAGGGCGACGCCCGGCAGGTCGCGCGCGCTGGGGTCCACGTCACGCGGCACGGCGATGTCGATCAGCACCAGCGGGCGGTCGGGGCGCTCGGACATCGTGAGCTCGAGGTCGTCGCGGTCCAGGATCTGGTGCGGGGAAGCGGTGGAGGACACGACGATGTCGGTCCGGGCCAGCTCGGCCGGCAGGTCGTCGAAGCGGACGGCCGAGCCGCCGAAGCGCTGGGCCAGGCCGATCGCGCGGTCGTAGCGGCGGTTGGCCACGAACACCGTCTCCACGCCGTTGGCGCGCAGGGCGCGCGCGGTCAGCTCCCCGGTCTCCCCGGCGCCGATCACCAGCACGCGCCGTTGGGCCAGGTCGCCCAGCATCGCCGCGGCCAGCTCCACGGCCACCGAAGACACCGAGACCCGCGAGCGCCCGACGCCGGTCTCCGTGCGCACCCGCTTGCCCGCGCCGAGCGCCTCCCGGAACAGCCGGTTGGTGATCGGCCCGGTGGCGCCCTCCACCAGCGCGAGCTCGTAGGCGCGCTTGACCTGGCCCTGGATCTCGGCCTCGCCGATGATCATCGAGTCCAGCCCGGCGGCCACCGAGAACAGGTGGCGCACGGCGTCGGTGTCGCGCATGGCGTACAGCGAGTCCGTCAGCTCGGTGGGTCGGATCCCAGCCTGGCGGGCCAGCACGGCCAGCGCCGCGCTCTCGGCCTCTACGGCGTCGGGGGTGACCAGGTACAGCTCGGTGCGGTTGCAGGTGGAGATGACGACGGCCTCGTGCACGCCGTCGCCCGCGCGCAGCTCGGAGAGGACGCCGGTGGCGCGGCCCTCGGGCATCGCCAGCTTCTCGCGCAGGGCCAGGGAGGCGGTGTGGTGGGAGACGCCCAGGGCGAGGAGCTCGTAGCTCATCGCTGGTCGACCTTCGGCCGCTCGTCCATCAGGCGCCTCATTCGGATTACCTCGGCGGGGCTTCCAGCCCCGCCCTTTGAGTCGATTGTTCGCCGTCCCGGCTCTCTTGAACGGTCGGGCTTTGCCCGACCTCCTCGGGCTCGCGCTGGAGGGGGTCGCCCTCGGTCATGTCGAGCAGCTCGCTCACCTCGCGCTCGATGCGCGCCACCTTGGCGCCGATGATCGCCACGTAGATCAGGATCAGGGTGAGGAAGACCACGTAGGCGCCGGCCACGTACTTGCCCGCCTCGTCGAGCGGCAGGGCGGGCATCAGGCGGTGGCCTCGAGCCGGGTGCGCAGCCGCTTGAGCTGCATGGAGGCGTGCTTGGCCGTCAGCTCGAGCTTGAACAGCGTCACGAACAGCAGCGTCATGGCCACAATGCAGACCAGGAAGGTGAGCCGCATGTCGCCGGGCAGGTTGCCGCCGGTCTGGGAGAGCACGCGCGGGTGGGTGAACGACTGCGCCATCCGCACGGCGACGAAGTTGATCGGCACGAAGGCGCCGGCGGCGATCGCGAACACCGACGAATAGCGCGCCTGGCGCTCCGGGTCCTCGATCGAGAAGCGCAGCGGGTAGTAGACGCAGTACAGGAGGAACACGACCAGGAACGACACGAGCACCGGCTCGTCCCACACCCACCAGTGGCCCCACGAGGCCTTGGCCCAGATCGCCCCGGTCACGAGCACGCCGACGCCGAGGATGATCGACAGGTGGATGGCCACGTAGGAGCGCATGTCCCACGAGGGGTCGTCGCTGCGCAGGTGCTTGACCGCCATCAGCCCGCCGACCACGAAGCCGCCGAGCGCGACGATCGCCATCGGCACGTGCACGTAGAAGATCTTCTGGATGAAGCCCTGGTCGGCTTCGTTGGGCGCGTAGAAGAACACGAGCGCGAACGCCGCGAGCACGGCCACCACGGTGAGCAGCGCGAGGGGCCTGAATCCCTTCGAGTACACGCCTTGAGCCTACCTATCGCTCATTTCCGTCGAGGGAGGAGCGCAGGGCGATCGTCGATCGCCTGAGCACCGCATCCAGGTTCTCAGTCGTCGAGCAGGAAATCGAACACCGCGAGCGCGATCAGGCAGAACAGCAGGTCATAGCCCGCCAGGAAGACCAGCCAGCGGCCCAGGTCCTCGGCCACCGGGGTCTGGCGCAGCAGCGGCTCGGTGGCCGACGCCGCCGCGATCAGCAGCGGCACCAGCAGGGGCAGCAACAGCAGCGGCACCACCAGCTCGCGCGCGTTCGACTCGCTGGCCAGGGCCGAGACCAGGGCCCCGACCGCGGCCAGGCCGAGGTCGGCGGCCAGGAGGATCGGCAGCAGCTCGGGGAAGGCGCCGGACAGCGCCGGGCCCAACAGGAGCACGCCGAACACCGGGACGGCCACCACCTCCAGCGCCACCAGGTAGAGGAACATTCCCGTGGCCTTGGCCACGAACAGGGCGGTGCGGTCCACCGGGGCCAGCAGCAGGCCGTCGATGCCGCCCTGCTCGCGCTCGGCCGCGAACAGTCGCGTCACCCCGATGATCGCGGCCAGCAGCAACGTGACCCACAGCACCCCCGAGGCCAGCTCGCCATCCAGCGAGTCGCGGTTGAGCCCGAAGTGGAAGAGCACGTAGACCACCACCACGAACAGCGCCATCGCCGGCACGGACTCCTTGGTCCGCCATTCGATCGCCAGGTCCTTGCGCAGGATGGCCCGGGCCGTGCCGATCACCCGTACAGCCCCCGCGCCTCTTCGGCATCGATCCCCGCTGCGGCGAACACCTGACGGCCGTCCTTGAGCCCCAGCGCCACGTCGGCCTCGGCCAGCCCGCCCTCCACGTCGTGGGTGACCAACACGCGGGTGCGCCCGGACTGGCGGCCGACCAGTGGCTCCAGCAGCTCGGCAGCCGCCGGGTCCAGTCCCGCCCGGGGCTCGTCGAGCAGCAGAAGGTCGGGGGCGTGGAGGGTGGCCCGGGCCGCGGCCAGGCGCTGCACCATGCCGCGCGAGAGCTCGCGCACGGGGCTGTCGGCGCGCCGCTGCATGCCCACCGCGGTGAGCTGCTCCTCCACCCGGTCGGCGCCCACCCCGTGCAGACGGGCGTGGTAGCGCAGGTTCTCGCGACCGCTGAGCTCGCGGTAGAGCAGCGGGGCGTGCCCGAGATAGCCCACGCGTCCGCGCGAGCGCCAGGCCTCCCCGGGCAGCGTGTTGCCCAGCACCCGCGCGCTGCCCCCGTGGGGTCGTAGCAGCGCGGCCAGGATGCGCAGCAGCGTGGTCTTGCCGGCGCCGTTGGGTCCGAGCACGGCCAGCGTCTCGCCCGCGGGCACGGACACCGTCACCCCGCTCAGCGCCACGCGCTCGCCGTAGCGGCGCTCCAGGGCGCGCAGTTCGATCGCCGGCTCGGGCACTTTCAGCGCTCGAGCGTGGCGGCCGCGTGCTCCAGCGTCGGCTCCACCACCGGCCAAGACTCGCCGATGGCCTTCGGGTTGCCGGGGAAGTTGATGATCAGGGTGCGCCCCCGGATCCCCGAGACCCCGCGGGTGAGGATGCCCATCGGCGTGTGGTGGCGCGACTCCGCGCGGATCGTCTCGGCGTAGCCCGGGGCGTCGCGTTCGATCACATCGCGTGTGGCTTCGGGGGTCAGGTCGTCGGGTGTCATGCCGGTGCCCCCGGTGGTGAATACGAACCGCGCACCTTGTTCGTCACACAGTCGGCGCAGGGCGGACGCGATGGCCGCGCGGTCGTCGGCCACGAGGTCGCGGACGACCTCCAGGCCCGCCGCCCGGCAGCGCTGCTCCAGAGCGTCGCCCGAGCTGTCGTCGGCCGATGCGCGGCTGGTGGAGACGGTGAGCACCGCGGCCAGGGTCACGGGCCGGCGCTCTCGCGCTCGATCTCGCGCTCGATGCCGTCCAGCAGCCGGCCCAGCCCGCGTTCGAAGCGCCCGCCGGCGGAGTACTCGTCGATCATCCGGTGCATCACCGTCGGAAAGTCCTGACCGTCCATGAACTCGACGATGTGGGGGAAGTCGCCTCCGTCGAGCTCCTTCTGGAGGTAGTCGCCGACCGCGTGGATGTAATCGCCCCACTTGTCCTCCCACTCGGCGTAGTCGGGGGCGGTGAAGCCCCCTTCGGCCTCGGCGTAGCCCAGCACGTACTCGTCCACCTGGGAAACGATGTCCATCCGCCGGTCGAGGGGAAGTCCGGTGTCCGCGACGGCCTTCAGCGACTGCTCGAAGTGGCGCATGCCGTTGGGCCCGAAGACCGGGGTCTGGCTGATCTCCTCCCGGTCCCAGCGGTAGGAGCGCCACGCCTCCAGCGACGCCTCGGCGATCGCCGTCAGTGCCTCGCGCCAGCCGTGCTCGAGCTTCTCCTCGGGCACGATCAGCTGCCCCATCATCTCGTCGTGCATCAGCTCGAGCAGCTCGCGCTTGTTCGCCACGTAGTGATAGAGCGTCATCGTGCCGGCGCCGAGCTCCGAGGCCACGCGGCGCATGGAGACTGCCTGCACCCCGTCCGTTCGCGCGATCTTCAGCGCGGCGCCGGCGATCTCGTCGCGGGAGAACCGGGCGTTGCGCGCCCCCGGCTCGGGGCGCCCCCAGATGGGCCCGGTGGTCTCCCGCGTTGACACCTCGTACAGCGTACTGCTAGGTTGAACGTACGATGTACGAATCGACCGTACGAGGTACGAAATGACTGTCTCACATCATGGGGTCCACGCGGAGGGACTGGGCAAGCGCTACGGCGACAACTGGGCCCTGGCCGACGTCGACCTCGACGTTCCCACCGGCACCGTGCTGGGCCTGCTCGGCCACAACGGCGCCGGCAAGACCACCGCCGTGCGCATCCTCTCGACGCTCGCGCGTCCCACCACCGGCACCGCCACCGTGGCCGGCTTCGACGTGGTCGCCGACCCCCTGGCGGTCCGCCGCAGCATCGGCGTGGCCGGGCAGTACGCAAGCGTCGACGGACTGCTCACCGCACGAGCCAACCTCGAGCTCGCCGGCCGTCTCTACCACCTGCCCCGCGACGTCGTTCGTCGTCGCGCGGTCGAGTTGCTGGGGCGCGTCGGTCTCGCGGACAAGGCGGGCGATCTCGTCAAGACCTTCTCCGGTGGCATGCGCCGGCGCCTCGACCTGGCCGCGAGCCTGATGGCCGAGCCGCCCGTCCTGTTCCTGGACGAGCCGACGACGGGCCTGGACCCGCAGAGCCGCAGCGACCTCTGGGACCTGCTCCGCGAGATGGTCCGCGACGGGGGCACGCTCGTTCTCACCACCCAGTACCTGGACGAGGCCGACCGCCTGGCCGACGACATCATGGTGCTCGACGAGGGCCGGATCGCGGCCACGGGCTCGCCCGCGGAGCTCAAGCGCCGGGTGGGGGGCGAGCGCATCGAGGTGACCGCGCCGGAGGCCTCCGACCTCGAGGCTGCCTCGTCCGCCCTCGGCGGCTATGCCGACGGCCCGGTGAGCGTCGACGACGGGCGCCTCGTCATCCCGATCAGGACCGGCACCCGGCTGATGGAGATCGTGCGCTCACTCGACTCCGCCGGGGTCGAGGCCACCGATGTACAGCGGCGCGAGCCCACGCTCGACGACGTGTTCCTGACCCTGACCGGGAGCGCCCGCCGCGCTCCCGCCTGTCCTACCGAAGGCAGGGAACCCGACTCCGAGGAGATCGCAGCCTGATGATCGCCATGACCGCCCGCGTGAGGTGGGAGCTCTCCGACTCCCTCGTCCTGGCCCGTCGCAACCTGGAGCACGTGCGCCAGATCCCGGAGAAGCTGCTGGACGTCACGTTCCAGCCGCTGATGTTCGTGCTGCTGTTCGCATTCGTCTTCGGCGGCGTGATCGACGTGCCCGGCGGCAACTACCACGAGTACCTGCTGGGCGGAATCCTGGTGCAGACCCTGGCCTTCGGGATGATGGGGCCGGGCACGGCGATCGCGACGGACATGCAGGAAGGGATCGTGGACCGCTTCCGCTCCCTGCCTATGTCGCGGTCGGCCTTCGTGCTCGGGCACCTGATGGCCGAGATGGCCGCCATCACGCTGGCCATGGTCGTGCTCTCGGTGAGCGGGCTGATCGTCGGCTGGCGGATCGAGTCGGACCTGCCGCACGCTCTGGCGGCCTACGCGCTGCTGTTCTCCTTCGCCTTCTCGATGGTCTGGCTGGGCATGCTGGTGGGCCTCACCGTGCGCACGCCAGACGCCGTGATGGGCGTGGCGTTCCTGGTCGTCTTCCCGCTCACCTTCGTGTCCAACGCGTTCGTGCCCGCGGCCGGCCTGCCCGACGGCCTGCGCCAGTTCGCGGAGTGGAACCCGGTGAGCGCGGTGGTGGCGGCCACTCGGGAGCTGTTCGGCAACCCGTCGGCGCCCACCGCCAGTCCGCCCTGGCCGCTGGAGCACCCGGTGATCGCCGCGCTGGGGTGGTGCCTGGTGATCGCGGGGATCTCGGCGCCGCTGGCGATCAGGCGCTACCGGCAGCGGACTGTGGACTGAGGAACCTGACGCCGACCGACGACTTCTGCGTCGCATGGACGCATTTCTCGTCGCTCGGCTCGGGGTGGGCTACTCCCGCTGGTAGTCGTGCTTGCCGCCGGTCTTCTCGACCAGCTGGACGGGGCCCACGAGCACGCCGCGCTCCACGCCCTTGACCATGTCGTAGACGGTCAACGCCGCCACCGAGCATGCGGTCATGGCCTCCATCTCCACGCCCGTCTGGCCCGACGTGCGGGCTTCAGCGGTGAGGCGGACAGCGCCGGCGTCGGCGTCCACCTCGATCGCCACGTCCACGTAGGACAGCGGCAGAGGATGGCAGAGGGGGATCAGCTCGGCCGTGCGCTTCGCGGCCTGGATGCCGGCGATGCGGGCGGTGGACACCACGTCGCCCTTCGGCATGTCCCCGGCGGCCACCCGCGCCGCGGTGGCCGGCTGCATCTCCACCACGGCGTCGGCTACGGCACGGCGATCGGTCACGCCCTTGGCGCCCACGTCGACCATCCGGGCCCGGCCGGAGTCGTCCAGGTGGGAAAGCTCGGCCATGAGCCGAGCGTAGCGTTACGGTCCGAGCGCGATCGGGGTTACGGTGACGGAGTGGGGCTCGAGGTATCACTGCTGGGCACGCCGCGGGTGACACGCAACGGAGAGGCCGTCAGCTTCGACACGCGCAAGGCCACCGCCCTGCTCGCGCATCTGGCGCTTGTCGACCGCACCCGGTCACGGGAGGGCCTGTGCCGGCTGCTG
>JBBREO010000044.1:0-21416 GCA_038202855.1 Solirubrobacterales bacterium | reverse complement strand
GGCCTTCAACTCCGTCGGCGGGTACGTGTTCGGCGAGCTGGGGCGGCTGCCCAAGCGCGGCGACATGGTGCGCACCAACGGCTACTCGCTGCGCGTGGAGTCCGTGCGCGAGAACCGGATCGAGGCCGTGCGCATCCGCGACCACGGCGACAACGCGCTGGCCTCGGCGGGCGAGGACCCCGAGCCGCGGGAGGCCAGCGAGGGCGCCTGAGCGCCCGCTCTAGGAGTAGTCGTAGAAGCCGGCGCCGCTCTTGCGGCCCAGCTTGCCTTCGTCGATCAGCGTGCGCATCCGCTGCGGCACCTCGGCGCCGATCTGCTCGCCGATCGCGGCCGACACGTCCAGGCCCACGAAGTCCAGGAGCGCCAGCGGGCCCATCGGGTGGCCGGCGCCGAGCTTCATGCACGAGTCGATCGCTGCCGGCTCCAGGCCGGTCTCCTCCGCCAGCTCGACGGCCTGGAAGGCGAACGGGAACAGCAGCCGGTTGACCACGAAGCCGGGCACGTCGGGCACCTCGACCACCGTCTTGCCCATCGCCCCGCACAGCGCCGCGGCGGCCGTGCGCGTGTCCTCGTCGGCGCCCTCGGGGAAGGCGAGCTCCACCAGGTCCATGCGGTGCACGGGGTTGAACACGTGCAGGCCGGCGAAGCGGGTCGGGCGGCCGATGTCCTCGGCCAGGCGCGTGACGCTCAGCGACGAGGTGGTGGTGGAGAGCACCGCGTCGTCGGGCACGTGGCCCTTCAGCTCCTCGAACAGGGACACCTTGGCGTCGTGGTCCTCGGCGATCGCCTCGACCACGATCGTGCGGTCGCCCAGCTCGGACAGGTCGGTGACCACCCGGACGGAGTCGTCCAGGCGCGAGCGCACGCGCTCGGCCGACTCCTCGCTGCGCGCCCTCAGGACGGTGTCCACGTGGGGTCCGGCGGCCTTGGCCAGGCCGGTGGCGATGGCGCCGCTGCCCGCGATGCCCAGGCGTATGTCGGTGGGTTGGCTCATTTGGGGGCGCAGACCATAACCACACGCCCCGGTCTGGGCGTCGCGCGCCGACGTGGTGACGCCGGAGGGCTCGCGCACCTAGCCTGTGTGGGCTATGTCTGGTGAAGAGCTACTGGCCGGGAGGTACCGGCCGCTGCGGCTGATCGGCACCGGCGGGATGGCGCGCGTCTTTCTCTGCGAGGACGAGCGGCTGGGCCGCCGGGTGGCGGTCAAGCGCCTGCACGCCGACAGCGCGGAGGAGATGGCGCGGCGCTTCCAGCGTGAGGCGCGCATCGGCGCGTCGCTGAATCACCCCAACCTCGTGTCGATCTACGACGTCGACACCGACGGCGAGTCGGTGTTGATCATCATGGAGTACGTCGAGGGCCCGACGCTGGCCGAGGAGCTCAAGGACGGTCCGCTGAAGGAGTCGCGGGTGGCCGAGATCGTGGCCGACGTCGGCGGCGCTCTCGACCACGCCCACGCCGTCGGGGTCGTGCACCGGGACGTCAAGCCCGCGAACATCCTGCTGCGCCGCGACGGCGAGACCAAGCTGGCCGACCTGGGCATAGCGACGGCCGCCGAGCACAGCCAGATCACCGCCAGCGGCACCGTCCTGGGCACCGCGTCCTACATGGCGCCCGAGCAGCTCGAGGGCGGCGAGGTGGGCCAGGCGGCCGACGTGTACTCGCTGGCCGCGGTGGCGTTCGAAGCCCTGTCGGGGCGCAAGGCCAACGAGGGCGATACGCCCATGGCCGTGGCCCACCAGGTGGTCTCCGAGCCCCCGCCGGACCTACGCGACGCCTGGCCCGGTGCCGCCCCGGGCGTGGCCGCGGTGCTCACCCGGGGGATGTCCCTGCGGCCCGAGGATCGTCAGCACCGCGCCGGGGAGCTGGCGTCCGAGCTGCGCGTGGCGCTGGAGCGCGCCCATGCGGCGGAGCCCGCGACGGAGCCGGTCGCGGCGCCGGTGCCCGCGCCGATTCCGGTCCCCGAGCCGACCCCGGCTCCGGTGCCCGATCCGACGCCTGTTCCGGTGGCCGACCCGACCCCGACGCCCGTGCCCGCCGAGGCCCAACGGGCCCCCTCGGGGGTGACGCACCGGACTCGGAAGCCGTGGCTGCCCGCGGCCGCGGCGCTGATCGGCCTGCTTCTGCTGGCCGGGGCGGCCTTCGCCCTCCTCGGCGGCGGAGGCGGAGGCGGAGGCGGCACCAAGCAGTCGACCACCCCGAAGGCGCGGGCCCCCAAGTCCGACACCACGCCGAGCACCCAGGCCCAGGCCCCGCCGGCCACCTCGCCGAGCACGACCCCGGCTGCCCCGGTGGCCAAGACCCCCGCGGGCGGGGGCGCCGCGACCCCGGTCTCGGGCAGCGGCACGCAGCTCAACCGCCAGGGCTACGCGCTGATGAGTCGCGGCCAGTACGACGCCGCCATCCCCGTCCTGCAGAAGGCCGTGGCCTCCTATCCCAAGGACTCCAAGGACCTCAACTACGCCTTCTCGCTCTACAACCTGGGCCGCTCCCTGCGCCTGGCCGGGCGGCCCGCCGAGGCGGTGCCGATCCTCGAGCGCCGCCTGGCCATCCCGAACCAGACCAAGACGGTCGCCAACGAGCTGAGGCAGGCCCGCGAGGCCGCCCAGAAGGGCTGAGCCCCGCCCTAGGCGCCCGCGTCGCCCTCGCGACCGGGGCGGTCCTCGAGCCGGGCCACGAGCTCGTCCAGGCGCAGCTCCTCCAGCCCCCGGCCCACCGCCTCGAGCTCGGTGGCGCAGTAGTCCACCAGCTCGCGGCCCTCGGCTACCAGGTCCAGGGTCTCGCGCAGCCCCGTCTGGCCGGAGTCCAGCCGTTTGATGATCTCGTCGATGCGCGCGGCGGCGGCCTCGTAGCTGCGCGGAGGCGTGGGCGGGGCGGAATCCGGGTCGGTCATGGTTGCTCGTCCTCCACGTTGGCGCGCACAGCGTCGTCGCGGAAGCGGACGGACAGCCGGCCCGCCTCGCGGGCGGCCCGGGCGGTGGTCAGCGGCTGCCCGTCCACGTCCTGGACGAGCGCGTAGCCGCGCTCCAGCGTGCGCTCGGGGTCGTGGGCGGCCAGCGCCAGGGTCAGCCGGTCGAGGTCGCGACGCCGGTCCAGCGTCGTGGCCGCCTCCTTCTTGCGTTCCAGCGTGCGCGCGTCACGCAGCGCGGCGGCGCGGCTGTCGGTCACCCGGCGCGACCCCGCGGCGCGCAGCTCGCGCACCTGCTGGTGCAGCCCGCGGCGCTGGCGGGCCACGTGCTCGGCCGGAGCCCGGGTGAGCCCCGCCAGCCGGCGCGCGCGCTCGATCACGGCGCGGTTGGCGCCGTCGCGCAGGCGGGCGCCGGCCGCGGCCAGGTCGGCGCGGGCCTCGGTGCAGTGGATGCGCACCGCCTGCTCGGCCGCGTGGGTGGGGGTGGAGCACGCGACCGCGGCCACGTCGTCGATCAGCGTCCGGTCGGTGTGGTGGCCGACCGAGGCGATCACCGGCACGGGCAGCAGGGCCACCGTGCGGCACAGGGTCTCGTCGCAGAAGGCGAACAGGTCGGCCAGCGAGCCGCCGCCGCGGGCCACGACGATCGCGTCCACGTCGCCCACGGCGGCGAGGTCGCGCAGCGCCGTGGCGATCATCGGGGCGGCGCGGCGGTCCTGCACGGGGGCGAACGCCCACACCAGCCGGCCGTGCCAGCCGCGCCGGTGGAGGCCGGCGAGCACGTCGTCGCGGGCCTTGCCGGTCTCGCCGCAGACCACGCCGATGCTCCGCGGCACGGCGGGACGCTCGAGCAGCTTCTGGGGCGCGAACAGCCCCTCCGCGTCCAGGCGCTTTCGCAGCCGATCGAGCTGAGCCAGGAGGTCGCCCTCGCCCGCGACCCGCAGGCTCTTGGCCAGGAAGGTGAACGACGGCGAGGACGTGCGGCTGCCCTCGTAGTAGTCCGTGCCGCCGGCCAGCACCACCTGGGCGCCGTCGGCCAGCGCTCCCTGGGCCAGGCCGAGCTCGTCGAAGTCGTCGCGCCACATGGAGCAGGGCAGCGCACCGCGCTCGTCGCGCAGCTCGAAGTAGACCTTGGCCCGCGATCCGCCCAGGTTCCACACCTCGCCGAAGACCTGCACCTTGGCGAACTCGCGCAGCCGGCCCTTGAGCTGAGCGGCGTAGGCGCCCACTGGGTAGGGCCCGGGAAGCCGACTGCCGTCGATGCCCAGTGGACGCGAGTAGTCGGGCCTGCTCACGGCCCCAAGACTAGGTGCAGGCAGGGCGGGTATCCCGGGGACAGCTCGAGGCGACGCTCGCAGCCGTGGCCGCGTTCACCGTCATCGCCGCGCCGGCCGCGGCGGCTGCTGGCCGGGCTGGGGCCCGACTCGGCGATCCGCTGAGGGGACTGGCCGGGTGGCCAGGAACGGTTAGAGTGCCCGCCCGGTGGACCTCACGCTTTCCCCGAACGAGCAGGCCTTCCGCGACGAGGTGCGGGCCTGGCTGGCCGACAATCACCCGGGCGAGCCGCCCAAGGGGGAGGAAGAGGGCTTCGAGTTCTCCAAGGGCTGGCAGCGCGAGATGCACGCCCAGGGCTACGCCGGACTCTCGTGGCCGAAGGAGTACGGCGGCCGCGGCGCCACGCTGATCGAGCAGGCCATCTTCGGCGAGGAGCTGGCGCGGGCCAAGGCGCCCGGGCCGGCCAACGTGCTCGGGCTGGTGATGGGCGGCCCCGTGGTGATCGCCCACGGCACCGACGAGCAGAAGCAGCGCTACCTCGAGCCGATCCTGTCCGCCGAGGAGATCTGGTGCCAGGGCTTCTCCGAGCCCGACGCCGGCTCGGACCTGGCCTCGCTCAAGACCCGCGCGGTCAAGGACGGGAACGACTGGGTGGTCACCGGCCAGAAGGTGTGGACCACGCTTGCCCACGTGGCCAAGTGGTGCATGCTCGTGGCCCGCACCGATCCCGACGCCCCCAAGCACAAGGGCCTGACCTACTTCCTGATGGACATGGACCAGGACGCGGTCCAGATCAACCCGCTGCACCAGATCACGGGCGAGGCGGAGTTCAACGAGCTGTTCATCGAGGAGGCGCGGATCCCGGAGGAGAACGTGCTCGGCGGGGTGGGCAACGGCTGGGCCGTGGCCATCACCACGCTGATGAACGAGCGCGCCGGTCTGGGCGCGGCCTCGGCGGCGTCGATGAAGATCGCCCTCGGCCAGCTCATCGAGCTGGCGAAGGAGCGCGGGGTGGAAGACGACCCGATCGTGCGCCAGAAGATCGCCTCCCTCCTGATCGAGGTCGAGGCGCTGCGCCTGAACGCCTGGCGCGGGCTCACCCAGATCATGAAGACGGGCACGCCCGGGCCCGAGGGCTCGCTGCCCAAGCTGCAGTGGTCGGCCGCCAACCAGGGGCTGACCGAGCTGGCCATGGAGATCCGCGGCGAGGAGGCCGCCGTGCTCGACTCCGACTGGACCCACCGCTTCCTCCGCGCCCGCGCCAACTCGATCGAGGGCGGCACCACCGAGATCCTCAAGAACATCATCGCCGAGCGCGTGCTCAACCTGCCCAAGTTGCGGTAGCCCATGAACTTCGACTACACCGACGACCAGCAGGCGATCAAGCGCACCGCGCACGACCTGCTGGCCCAGCGCTTCAAGCCCGACACCGTGCGCGAGCTGGCCGAGGCCGGTCGCTACGAGGACCCCCACTGGAGCGAGCTCGCCGAGCTGGGCTGGCCCGGCATCTTCGTGCCCGAGGAGCACGGCGGCCAGGGGCTGGGGACGGTCGAGCTGGTGATCCTGATGGAGGAGCTCGGCTACTCGCTGGCGCCCGTCCCGTTCCTGTCCAACGCGGCCGCCGGGCTGGCGCTGACGCACGCGGGCAGCGACGAGCAGAAGGCGCGCTGGCTCGAGGGCATCGCCTCGGGGCAAGCGCGGGGCGCCGTGGGGCGCGTGCGCGATACCCAGACCGGCACAGGCGGGTTTGCGGCGCTGGTCCCCGACGCCGACACGGCCGAGGTGATCGTGCTGCTGGACCGCGACGGCGCCACGCTCCACGCTGCCGGGGACTGCGAGGTCGAGGTACTGGACACGATCGACGGCACGCGCCGCTACGGGCGGGTGACCCCGGGCGGGGACGGCGAGCCGCTTCCCGGCGACGTGACCGCCGCGGCCGACCGGATGGCGGTGGCCGCCGCCGCCGAGCTCGTCGGCATCTCCCAGCGGGTGATGGAGATGGCCGTCGAGTACGCACGCGACCGCAAGCAGTTCGACCGCCCGATCGGCGCCTACCAGGCGGTCTCGCACCGGTGCGCGGATATGCTGCGAGAGACCGAGAGCGCCCGCTCCACCACCCTGTGGGCGGCGTGGGCCGCCGAGGCCGAGCCAGAAACGCTGTCACTGGCATCCTCGATGGCCAAGTCGCTCGCGTCCGACGCCGGCTGGAACGTCAGCGCGTCGGCTTTGCAGGTGCACGGCGGAATCGCCTTCACCTGGGAGCACGACCTGCACTTCTTCCTCAAGCGGGCCAAGGTGGACGGCTCTCTGTTCGGTTCCGCGCGCGAGCACCGCGAGCGCGTGGCGGCGCTGAGCGGGCTTGGCGCGACGGCCTCCGTCGTGGCCGGCTGACGCGAATAGCCTCGACCGTCCATCGACGGCAACGAGAGGAACACCATGGCGAACACTGCGAACGCCGAGTGGAACGGCGACCTGAAGGGCGGGCGGGGCCACTTCGAAGTCGGCGACGGCAGGCTCTCGGGGGACTACAGCTTCAAGTCGCGCTTCGAGGGCGAGAACGACGCCGGGGCCAACCCCGAGGAGCTGATCGCCGCCGCCCACGCCTCCTGCTTCTCCATGGCCCTGAGCAACATCCTGGCCGAGCACGGCCACGAGGCCGAGTCGGTCAAGACCACCGCCGACGTGACCCTGAAGGTGGGTAGCGACGGGCCCAAGATCACCAAGATCGCCCTGTCGACCGTGGGCAAGGTGGCAGGCATCGACGCCGAGCACTTCGCCCAGCACGCCGAGGAGGCCAAGCAGGGATGCCCGGTGTCCCAGGCACTCGCCGGAGTCGACGAGATCACGCTGGAGACCGAGTTCTCCGAGTAGGGCCCCGGACGCCCGCAGTTTCCGGATCGGACACGGACGTCCGGTCCGGCGAGGGAACTACAGTGCCCGCCCGCATGGAGGCAGCCCGCATCCCGACGACCCCGGCCCGCTCGCTGCCTCCCTGGCCCGTCGGACGACCGCTCCGGGCCTGGCAGCAGAGCGCGCTGGACGCGCTGCTGGCCGCGCCGTCGGGCGACTTCCTGGCCTCGGCCACGCCCGCCGCGGGCAAGACCACCTTCGGCCTGCGGGCGGCCTACGAGCTGCTGCGCCGGGGAATCGTCACCCGGATCGCGGTGGTGGCGCCCACCACCCACATCTGCCGCCAGTGGGCCGCCGACGCCGCCCGCTACGGCATCGACCTCGACCCCGGGCGCGCCAACGCCGACGGCCCCGAGCCCGCCGACCGGCACGGAATCGCGGTGACCTACCAGACCGTCGCCGCCGGGCCCCAGGTGCACGCCGCCGCGGCCGCGGGCCGGCGTACCCTGGTGATCGCCGACGAGCCCCACCACATGGGCGAGCTGGCCGCCTGGGGCCAGAGCGCGGCGCACGCCTTCTCTCGCTCGTCCTTCCGGCTCCTGCTGTCGGGGACGCCCTTCCGCTCGGACAACACGGCGATCCCCTGGGTGCGCTACGACGACGACGGCGTGTCCTGCGCCGACCACGCCTACACCTACACCGACGCCCTCGTCGACGGCGTGTGCCGCCCGATCACCTTCCTGGCCTACGGCGGCGAGATGGAATGGGTCTCCGACGGCCGGCGGCGCACGGCCGAGTTCGAGACCGTGCTCCCGCGGGCCGAGTCGGCCCGGCGCCTGCGCACCGCCCTCGACGCCCGGGGTGACTGGATCGCCCAGGTGCTCGCCGACGCCGACCAGCGCCTGACCGAGGTGCGCGCCGACGGCCACCCCGATGCCGGGGCCCTGGTGGTGGCCGCCGACAAGGAGCACGCCGGCCACCTGGCCGACCGCCTGGGGTGGATCACCGGCGCGCGGCCGCCGGTGGTCACCTCCGACGACCCGGCGGCCTCGGACGGGATCGAGCGCTTCGCCCGCTCGGGCGAGCGCTGGCTGGTGTCGGTGCTGATGGTCAGCGAGGGGGTCGACATCCCGCGCCTGCGCGTAGGCGTGTACGCCACCTCCGCGCGCACGGAGCTGTTCTTCCGTCAGGTGGTGGGCCGCTTCGTGCGCCGTACGCCGGCCCCGCGGCGCCAGATGAGCTACCTGCTGATGCCGGCGGACCCCGACCTGAAGCTGCTGGCCGCGACGGTGGAGGAGGAGCGCCGCCACGCCCTGGAGCTCGACGCCGCGCTGGAGGAGCGCGACGCGCCCGTCGAGCGCGCGGCGGCGGGCGATGGCTTCACCGCGCTGTCCTCCAACGCCCACCTGGAGGACGTGATCTCGTCCACCACCGCCCCCGGCGACGCACTGCTGCTGTTCGCCGACGAGTCGGACCCGCAGATGTCCACGCAGGCGCCCGCGACCGCCGCGCCGGCCGAGCCCCAGGCGGTCGTGGCCGAGCCGGCCCCCGAAGCCGCGTTCCAGAAGCGCGCGCGGCTGCGCGACGAGCGCGCCGCGCTGGTCTCCAAGCTGGCCCGCCGGCGCGACACCGAGCACCGGTCGGTGAACGCCTGGGTGAACCGCTCGGTGGGGGTGCGCGCGGTGGCGGATGCCACCGCCGATCAGCTCCAGCGCTCGATCACCCTCCTGGAGAACGAGCTGCGCAGGTAGCGGGCTGGACGCCGGGCTACCCGCTTGGCACTATCGGCACAGTCGAAACCTTCGTCGAGGGAGTGGCAGTGGACAGATCCGAATCCGACCCCCAAGCCCGCGTGCTCGTCGTCGCCAACCGAACGGCGGCCACGCCCACGCTGATCGAGGCGGTCCGCGAGCGCGCTCAACGCGGTCCGGCCGTCTTCACGCTGCTCGTGCCCTCCTCGGCCCACGGGCTCCATCAAATCGTCGACCCCGAGGAACAGGACGTCTCGGAGGCCGAGGCGGCGATCGAGCTGGCCGTGCCGCTGCTCGAGGAGGCGGCGGGCGCTGCCGTGGAGGCGATGGTCGGAGCCCCCGAGCCACTGGCCGCGATCCAGGACGCGGTGAACGTGCACGGCTTCGACGAGTTGATCGTCTCCACGCTGCCCAGTCACGTCTCGCGCTGGCTGCACCTCGACCTTCCCCGCAAGGCGGAAGGGCTGGGACTGCCGGTCACGACCGTGACGGCGAAGGGAGCGCGGCTCCCACGAACTGCGTCGAGCCCGTAGCCAGCTGGCGCACGTCCTCGAAGCCGTGCTGCTCGAGCGCGCCGGTCAGCTCGTCGAGCTCGAACAGCCTCATGCCCGATCGCGCCAGGGCGGCCGACTGCCACGTGCGCAGTCCGAAAGAGCGCAGCCGTGCGCTGGTGAACAGCGCGATCCGGCCGCCCGGCGCCAGCACCCGCGCCATGCTGGCGATCGAGGACAGCGGGTTGGCCATCAGGTTCAGGGCGGCGAAGCAGCAGACGGCGTCGAAGGACTGGTCGCGGAAGGGCAGGTCCTCGGCGTCGCCGCGCACGTAGGCCGTCTGTTCCGCCAGGCCGGCGCCGGTGCTGTCGGCCACCGCGCGCGCGAGCATGGTCTCTGACAGGTCGATGCCCACGGCCAGCCCCTGGGGGCCCACGGCCCGGGCGAACCGGCGCGTGAAGTTGCCGGTGCCGCAGGCCACGTCGAGCACCCCGTCGCCGGGATGCAGCTCGAGCATCTGACCGGCGATCCGGTGCTCGTCCTCCATGCTCGGCCCGCGCAGCCCCTTGGCCACGCGCCCGAACGCCGGGCGCCACCAGCGCTCGTACACGCGCGGCACGGCGCCGGTGAGCATGAAGTCCTGCACCGTCCCGGTGGACTCGGGCGCCCCGCCGCCGAGCAGGTCGAGGTAGCCGTCGGGGTGAAGGCGGCCCTTGTCACGCTCGGCCGGGCGCAGGAGCCCGACCGTGCGCTCCAGCGCGGCGGGGAGCTCTACCGCCGCGGCGGCCACTCGAAGCTCAGGCCGCGCCGGTGTCGGTGGCCGACTCGGGCACCGCCGGCCGGTCGCGCAGGCTGGGCAGGGCCGGTTCGCCCTGACCCTCCTGACCGCGGCGCTCCGAGCCCAGGGCGACCTGGTCGAGCCGCCCGATCTCGCGCTCGCCCAGCCGGCGGGCGGGGTGGTCGGCGGGCAGGCCCCCGATCAGGGTCTCGATCCGGTTGCGCAGATGGGTCGCGAAGTGGGGCGCGGAGGCGCCCATGAGCTGGCGCACGTCCTCGACGGTGGGCTCCCGCTCGAGGCGGCCCGGCTGCTCGTACTCGCTCACGGCGAAAACCCTACTGGGACCCAAACGCCGGAGGACGGTGGGGTGTGCCGTTGACAAGTCCGGCATGGATGCCGGTATGTGTCGCGGGCATTCCTAGGGCGCGTTGGCCTGGACCGGGATCAGCTCGGTGATCTGGTCCATCCGTGCCTGCGCGCCCACGGACACCTGCTTGTCGTCGCCCAGGATCCAGACCCGGTTGTACACGGCCTGGCCCGGGTCGCCCTCGTATCCCGGCTGGACGCTGAGCAGGTAGCGCTCCAGCGGCTTGGGCACGGTCTTGGCCTCGTCGGTGAGCAGCAGCGGGGCGAAGACGCCACGCGTGGCCAGCGCGGCCGAGGCGGCGGCGTCGAGCGGCCGCGAGGTGCCGGCCACCGTGAAGTTGTAGCCCGGCACCACTACCCCCCAGCCGAAGCCTCCCCGCTGGAAGCGTGCGAAGGCGATCGCGTTGGCCACCGGCGTCTTGCCCTGGATGCGCGTGACGGGGCCGAGCCTGCGCAGCTGGGCCAACGCCTTGTCCGAGACCACCGACGGCGGTCCGAGCACGTAGATGGCGGGCTTGCTGTGGCCGCGGATCGCCTTCTGGGTGGCGGCGGGGACGGCGTCCTTCTTGGTCAACAGGACCGAGTCGCCCGAGCGGGCGGCCCAGGCGGCGGCGGGCATCGCGTAGGCGGCCTGCTCGCCCGAGGCGACGACCACGTGGGGGCTCGGCTTGCCGCGCGCGGCGGAGAAGAAGCGGTCGATGGCGGCCGCGCGGACGTAGGGATCCTTGCCCTCGATCACGCCGGTCTTGAACCCGTCGGGGCGCGCCGGCTTGTCGCCGACGCGGATCACCTGGGCATCCTTGGACAGGGGAGACCCGCTGGGCTTGAGCTTCTTCAGCGTGTCCTCGCTGACCGCGGACAGATTGCCGCCGTCGGAGATGAGCAGCGGGGCGCCGATCGGACGCGCCGTCAGCACCGACGCCGTCACGCCGGCCTGCCAGTCGTCCTTGTCCACCAATACCGCTGCGGTGGGCCGGTTCTGGCTGCCGGTGGAGGGGAATACCGCGCTGGCCACGCCGGCGGCGTCGGATGCGGCGTCGGCGCCACCCACCCGGATCGTGTTCTTGGTGGCCGAGGAGGGGAAGCCGAGCTTCACCACCGCGCTCTTGTCGCTCGACTTGGTCCCCAGCTGGGGCGGCCGGTCGTTCGAGTTGTCGCCCAGGCTGCAACCCGCCAGGCTGGTGAGCGCCGCCAGGGCCAGGGCGGCAGTCGTCTTCGCGCGCACGAGCGGGACTGTAGCCACGATGGCGGGCGGGAGCGCCGGGGTCGGCCAGTTGACCCATGTATCAACTACAGTGTTGACTGACGAGTCAATCGCCTTACGGGAGGCATTCGTGGACTTCACCCTCAACGACGAGCAGCTCGACTTCCAGCACACCTGTCGGCGCTTCGCCACCGAGGTCATCCGGCCGATCGCGGACAAGTACGACCGCGAGCAGTCCATCCCCTGGGAGGCCATCAAGGCGGCCCGCGAGTGGAAGCTGCACGGCACGGAGCTGCTCATGCGGATGGGCTCGGACTCCGAGGGCCTGCTCGGCGTGATCTACGCCGAGGAGCTCCACTACGGCTGCGCGGGCATCGCCCTCGCCATCTCGGGCTCGGGCCTGGCCGCGGCCGGCATCGCCGCCTCGGGCACGCCCGAGCAGGTGGGCAGGTGGGTGCCCGAGTGCTTCGGCGAGGGCGACGAGATCAAGCTGGGCGCCTACGCGGTCACCGAGGCCGGAGCCGGCTCCGACGTCAAGTCGCTGCGCACCACCGCCAAGCTCGATACCCAGGCGGGCACAGGCGAGGAGACCCAGGAGTGGGTCCTCAACGGCACCAAGGTCTTCATCACCAACGGCGGCATCGCCGACGTGACCGTGGTCGTGGCCACCGTCGACCCCGAACTGGGCCACCGCGGCCAGGCCTCCTTCGTCGTGCCCAAGGACACCCCGGGCTTCACCCAGGGCAAGAAGGAGGACAAGATCGGCATCCGCGCGTCCCACACCGCCGAGGTGGTGCTGGACAACGTGCGGATACCGCTCGACCACCTGCTGGGCGGCAAGGAGAAGCTCGACAAGAAGCTCGAGCGCGCCCGTTCGGGCCAGAAGGGCGGCGCCTCCAACGCGCTGGCCACCTTCGAGATCACCCGGCCGATGGTGGGCGCCTCGGCGCTGGGCATCGCCCGCGCGGCGTACGAGTGGACGCTGGAGTACCTCGAGGACAAGTCCGACGAGAACGGCCCGCTGATCGAACAGCAGCGCGTGCAGCAGGTATTGGCCGACGTGGCCACCGAGATCGAGGCCGCTCGGATGCTGGTGTACCGCGCGGCCTGGATGGGGCGCTCGGGCAAGCCGATGACCGGCGGCCAGGGTTCCATGTCCAAGCTCAAGGCCGGCGACGTGACGATGTGGGTCACCACGGAGCTGATGGACCTGGTCGGGCCCTACGCCCAGACCACCGACTGCCCGCTGGAGAAGTGGTTCCGCGACGCCAAGATCTACCAGCTCTTCGAGGGCACGGCCCAGGTGCAGCGGCTGGTCATCGCGCGCATGCAGCGGGCCGACTACCAGCAGCGCAGCGCTGCCGAGTCCGAGGTGAACAGCCAGGCGCCGGGCAGCTCGTCCGGCGACGCGGTCGAGCCCCAGCCGGACCCCGCAGTCGCTTGATCGCCTAGTCGCCACAATCCCCGGCGTGGGGTTCTCCTTCGACCCGGGCGTGATCGCCGCGCTGGTTGCGGCGGAAGGGCTCTACGTGCGCGCGGTGCGCGTTCTGGGGGCGCGCGGCTACCGGGTGCCGAAGGGCCAGCAGGTGGCGTGGCACAGCGGCATCGTCTTGATGGCGGTGGCGCTGCTATCGCCCCTGGACACCCTGGGCGCCGATCTGCTGGTGGCCCACATGGGCCAGCACCTGATCATCGCCGACGTGGGCGCTCCGCTGCTACTGGTCGGCGTGCGCTCCCCGGTGTACGCCTTCGTGCTGCCCAAGCCCGCGCTCGTGCGTCTCGCCCGCCTCGGGTGGCTGCGGCGCGCCTTTCGCTGGCTGCGCCGGCCGCTGGTGGCCGTGCCGCTGTGGATCCTGCTGCTCTACGGCTGGCACTTCCGCTTCCTGTTCGAGTCGGCCGTACGCCACGACTGGGTGCACGCCCTCCAGCACGAGAGCTTCGTGCTCGGCTCCATCCTGGTCTGGTGGGCGGTGATCGAGCCCAAGCGCCGGCGCGCCGGGGGCGACCTGTGGAAGGTGCCCTACCTGATCGGCGCCCGGCTGCCGGGGATGATGCTGGGGATGGCCTTCATCCTCATGCGCTCGGTCGCCTACCCCGACCCCTACGCCACCACGGCGCCGACTCGGGGATGGTCCGCGATCACCGACCAGCAGGTGGCGGGCGGCATGATGATGGGCATGGATCTGCTCGTCATGCTGTTCGCGGTCTGCTTCTTCTTCTACCGCTCCTCCGCCGACCACGAGCTGGCCGACCGCGCGCAGCGGGCCGCGGTCGTGCAGTGAGGCGCGCGCTCGCGGCCGTGGTCTGCGCGCTGGCGTTCCTGCCGGCGGGCTGCAGCATGGGCGGCGGGTCCGGCGGCTCGGCGTCGCGGCGGCCGATGGCCACCCCGACCGGCCCGGAGGCGGCGCCGGCGCGGCCCAGGCCGGGCGAGCCGCCCGAGGCGGCCCAGATCCGCGGCTGGAGCCGGGAGCTGAACGCGGGCCACTTCGAACAGGCGGCCTCCTTCTTCGCCCCCAATGCGATCGTGCAGCAGGTCGACCGCATCCGCCTGCCCGACCGCAGCGCCGCCGTGGCCTTCAACAAGAGCCTGCCCTGCCGGGCCGAGGTGACCGACGTGAAGGCCGAGGGGCACAGCGTCGTCGTGGCCGCGTTCCGGCTGCGCCCCGGGAAGGGGCCGAAGTCCTCCTGCGACAGCGCGGCGCGGGTGCGCTTTCGCTTCGCCGGGCACAAGTTCATCGAGTGGCGCCAGCTGGCCCAGCCCCAGCCGGAGCCCGCCGGGTCCGTGCAGTCCTAGGAGGGAGCGAGATGGAGTACCGACAGCTGGGATGCTCGGGCCTGCGGATCTCCACGATCACGCTGGGCACTATGGGGTTCGCCGGCGCGGGGATGTTCGAGCCGATCGGCCAGGTCGACGTGGACGGCGCGCGGCGCCAGCTCGACCTCTGCCTGGACGCGGGGGTGAACCTGGTCGACACGGCCAACATGTACTCGGCCGGCGCGTCGGAGGAGACGCTCGGGGAGGCGCTCGAGGGGCGCCGCGACCGACTGCTGGTGGCCACCAAGGTCCGCTTTGCGATGGGTGAGGGCCCCAACGACGCGGGGCTGTCGCGACACCACATCGTCGCCTCGGTCGAGGACTCCCTGCGGCGTCTGCGGGCCGACCACATCGACCTGCTCCAGGTGCACGAGTGGGACGGCCAGACGCCGCTGGAGGAGACCCTGGAGGCGCTGGACACGCTCATCAAGGCGGGCAAGGTGCGCTACGCGGGCTGTTCGAACTACACCGCCTGGCAGCTGATGAAGGCCCTCGGCGCGTCCGAGCGCCACGGCTACGAGCCCTTCGTGTCGCAGCAGATCCATTACACGCCGCAGGCGCGCGAGGCCGAGTTCGAGCTGCTGCCCGCGGCCCTCGACCAGGGGCTGGGCGCGCTGATCTGGAGCCCGATCGCGGGCGGCCTGCTGTCGGGCAAGTACCGGCGCGACCGCGACCAGCCGGAGGGCACGCGCCACGTGGGTGACTGGGACGAGCCGCCCGTGTACGACGAGGATGCCCTCTACGACCTGGTCGACGTCCTGGTCGACGTCGGCGACGCCCACGGCGTGTCGGCCGCCCAGGTCACCCTGGCCTGGCTGCTCGAGCGTCCCGGGGTCACGTCGCTGATAGTGGGCGCGCGCACCGAGGAGCAGCTCTCGGACAACCTGGCGGCGGCATCGCTGGAGCTGTCCGAGCAAGAGCGCCGGCGCATCGACGAGGTCAGCGCCCCGCCGGTCCCCTACCCGCTGTGGCACCAGGCGACCTCGGCGTCGGACCGCCTCAGCGCGGCCGACCGGGCGTACCTGGGGCGCGCGCTGGAGTAGGGCTCGGCGCGGAGAAAGCGCCCGATCAGCGTCCCTCGTGCAGCTGCGCCCGCTCGGCCAGCCGGTTGTCACGGCGTACCTGGGCCTCGCGCGCCCGGCGCTCCTCCTCCTCGCCGGTGGGCGCCACCGGCGGCACGGCCATCGGGCGGCCGTGGTCGTCCAGGGCCACCATCGTCAGGTAGGCCGTGGACGTGTGCTCCAGCTGGCGCGTGCGCAGGTTCTCCTTCTCCACCCTCACCCCGACCTCCATCGAGGTGCGCCAGGCAGCGTTGACGGTGGCCCGCACGGTGACCAGGTCACCGACCAGCACCGGGTGCTGGAAGGTCATCCGGTCCATCCCCGCCGTGACCACGCGCCCGCCGCAGTGGCGGATGGCGGCGATGCCGGCCACCTCGTCGCACAGCTTCATGATCACCCCGCCATGCGCGTTGCCGGCCGAGTTGGACTCTGGGAGCCCGATCCAGAGAGCCAGCTCGGAGCTTGAATCGGAGGGGGGCCGCGGCTCCAAGCCACTAGTCTAAGTCGTCGCACGTCCACGAGGATCCGAGGAGGCAGCACGACATGGCAGGACTGGGTGGACGGATGTCCACGGTCATCAAGGCGAAGATCTCGAGGCTGCTCGACAAGTCCGAGGATCCGGGCGAGACGCTCGACTACGGCTACCAGAAGCAGGTCGAGCTGCTGCAGAACGTGAAGAAGGGGATCGCCGACGTGGTGACCTCCAAGAAGCGGCTGCAGATGCAGTCCTCCAAGCTGGAGCAGACGGTGGTCAAGCTCGACACCCAGGCGCGTCAGGCCATGTCGCAGGGCCGCGAGGATCTCGCGCGCGCTGCGCTGGAGCGCAAGACCGTGGCCCAGACCGAGCTCCAGTCGCTGGACACCCAGATCAACGAGCTCGAGGCCCAGCAGGAGCAGCTGACCGTCAACGAGCGCAAGCTGCGCACCAAGATCGAGACCTTCCGCACCAAGAAGGAAGTCATCAAGGCGCAGTACTCCGCCGCGGAGGCCCAGGTCAAGATCGGTGAGGCCGCCAACGGCGTCGGCGAGGAGATGGCCGACCTCGGCCTTGCCATCCAGCGCGCCGAGGACAAGACCGAGCAGATGAAGGCCCGCGCCGGCGCTGTCGAGGAGCTCGAGGCGGCCGGCACCTTCGAAGACCTGGGCCAGCTGGGGGGCGGCCAGGACGACATCGACCGCGAGCTGGCATCACTTGGCGCAGGGAGCCAGGTGGACGACGAGCTGTCCAAGCTGAAGGCCGAGCTCGGCCCGGGCGGCAGCGAGTCGCCCCAGCTCGAGCAGGGGAAGGAGGGCGCGTGATCGTCCGGCTCTCTGGCGAAGGCCAGTTCAACCTGCCCGACGAGGACGCCGACCGCCTGAACGCGCTGGACAACGAGGCCGTGGCTGCCGTCGAGAACGGCGACGAGGACGGCTTCCGCAAGCTCTGGAACCAGATGCTCGAGCTGGTGGAGACCGACGGCAGCCCGGTCGGCGAGGAGGACCTCGTCGAGTCCGACGTGATCCTGCCTCCCCGCGACGTCTCCTTCGCCGAGGCCGAGGGCGAGTTCACCGGCGAGGGCCTGATACCTGACTGACGCCGCCGTGGCCCGGCCGCGGATATGCGTCTTCGCGGGCTCGAGCGACGGCGCCAAGCCCGCCTACGCCGACGCCGCGGGCGGGCTGGCCCGCTCGATCGTGGCCGCGGGCATCGGCCTGGTCTACGGGGGCGGGCGCGTGGGCCTGATGGGCGCGCTGGCCGATTCCGCGCTGGCCGAGGGCGGCGAGGTGGTGGGGGTGATCCCCTCGGCGCTCGAGCGCCGCGAGGTCGCCCACACGGGACTCACGGAGCTGCACGTGGTGGGATCCATGCACGAGCGCAAGGCGATGATGGTCGAGCTGGCCGACGCCTTCGTGGCGCTGCCCGGCGGCTTCGGAACGATGGACGAGCTTGTCGAGGCGGTCACCTGGAGCCAGCTGGGCATCCACGCCAAGCCGATCGGTCTACTCGACGTGGAGGGCTACTGGCGACCACTTCGCGCGCTGGTCGACCACGCGGTCGACCAGGGCTTCGTGCGGGCCGCCCACCGCGATCGGCTCGTGTGGGCCGAGGACGCGGACGAGCTGGTGGAGGCGCTCAGAGTGGGATCTCCCACAGCGGGAACCAGCGGCTGAGCTCGGGCTCGAACGGGATGCCCTCCTTGCTGAGCTGCGCCTTGACGCGCATCTCGGCCTCCGAGTCGCGCTTCTGCTGGCCCCCTGCGGGCACGAACGGGTAGAAGGCCCCGCGCTTGTAGTTGTAGATGAAGTAGACCCGCCGGCCCCGGGAAGGATTTGGCATGGATGCCGAATCGTTCGCAGCCCCCTTGTCGAAGGGGAAGACGGCGGCCAGCAGGCGGTCGCCGTAGCCGCCGGCCGCGAGCTCGGTCGAGACCGTGTTCATGGCCACCACCAGGTCCTCGAAGTCGGGGTCGCGCAGGATGATCCAGCGGTAGCCGTGCTCGTCGTCGGAGGACTCGAGCGCCGTGCCGGTCTCCTGGGCGGTGCCGGCCAGAAGCTCCTCGGTGTCGCGCAGGATCTGCTCGAAGTCGGCGGTGGCGAGGGGCTGGAAGACGATCCCGGCAGAGCCCGTGGAGATCATCTCCAGCTCGGTGGCCATGGTCACGTAGGCCGTGGTCATGGCGAACAGCCGGTCGGGGGCGGCCGTCTTCAACTTCTTCTGCCCGCCGAGGAGGGCGTCGAGGAAGCCCACGCTCAGGCGGTCTGGAGCTGGGCCTCGAGCTGCTCGAGGCGGGCGATGCGCTGCTCCATCGGCGGGTGGGTGGAGAACAGCGTCTTGATCGAGCCCTTCACGGTGGCCGGCACGATGAAGAAGGCGTTCATCCGCTCGGCCTCGCGCAGGTCGGTCTCGGGCACCAGCTGCATGGCGCCCGAGATGGTCACGAGCGCGGAGGCCAGCGCGCTGGGCCGGCCGGTGGTGAGTGCCGCGCCGCGGTCGGCGGTGAATTCCCGGTAGCGCGACAGGGCCATCATCAAGAAGAACGAGATCACGTAGACCATCGCCGAGGCCAGCAGCACCACGATGAAGGGCAGGCCTCCGTCCTCGTCGTCGCCGCCTCCGAAGAAGAAGGCGAACTGCATGATCATCGAGGCGACGGAGGCGAAGAACGAGGCCACGGTCATGATCAGCACGTCGCGGTTCTTGACGTGGGAGAGCTCGTGGGCCATCACGCCCTCCAGCTCGGCCGGGGACAGCGTGTTCATGATGCCGGTGGTGGCGCACACCGTGGCCGCCTTCTGGGAGCGGCCGATGGCGAAGGCGTTGGGAACGTCCGTGTCCGCGACGGCGATCTTGGGCTTGGGCAGATCGGCCTGGATGCACAGCCGCTCGATCATCGCGTGCAGGCCCGGGGCCTCCTCGGGGGAGACCTCCTTGGCGCCCATGGACCTCAGCGCCAGCTTGTCAGACAGGAACAGCTGGGCCAGGGCGAACACGGCGATGACCACGGCCATCACGGCCGCTCCGGCCCCGGCGGCGAACAGCACACCGGCAAAGCCGACGTAGAGCAGTCCCAGCAGGAACATCGTCAGCAGCATGCGGGCCTGGAGACCCGGATCGCGCTTGAAGACTGCCTTCGAATCAGCCATTCAGACCAATTGTAGGGGAGGGGTGCACGAACCCTTGCACGGCGATGCAAACACCCCTGAATGAGGCACATCCCGTGCTACGGTGCCTCCCCGACCGGCCCGGAAAGTCCTGCATAAGGCCGGTAAACGCGGCCACGCCGCGGGCGTCGCCCACCTCCCGTTCGGCCCATGAGAAAGTACTTCTGGATACCCATCCTGACGGCGCTCGCCGCCTACGTCCTGATGCCCCTCCCGGGGCAGTCCAAGCCGTCGCTGTCCAAGCGCATCGAAGGCAAGCGCGTGCAGGTCCAGAAGGCCAAGCGCCACGAGGGTGTCCTGACCACCGACATCACCGGCATCAACAACCGCATCCGCGGTCTGCAGGGTCAGATCAGCGGGACCCAGCAGCGCCTGGTCACCGTCCAGGGGGACCTGAACGACAAGCGCGCCGAGCTGCTGCGGGTGCGCAACCGGCTGGAGGTGGCGCGCGACCGGCTCGTGCGCCTGCGCGGACAGCTCAGGCAGTCGCGGCGGGCGCTGCGCGATCGGCTCGTGGAGCTGTACAAGTCCGATCAGCCCGATGCGCTCACCGTGGTGCTCGAGGCCGACGGCTTCAACGACCTGCTCGAGCGCACCGACTTCCTGGAGCGGATCTCCGACCGTGACGGCAACGTGCTCACGCGGGTGCGCGTGCTCAAGGCGCGTGCGCAGAAGACGGAGAGGCTCCTCGCGAGCCTCGAGCTCCAGCGCAGGCAGGCGGCCGAGACGATCCTTCGCCGGCGCGACGACATCGCCGCCACCAAGGACCGGCTGACCACCGCGCAGGGCGACCTGCGCGGTGCCCGCAACGGACGCCGGGCCACGCTGGCCCGGGTGCGCCAGACCCGTCACTCGGCCGAGGAGGACCTGGCGGGCATGGAGCGCGAGGAGCAGAAGATCAAGAACCGCCTGATCACCGCCGGCGGCCCGGGCGCCGGCCCGATCCGCAAGGGCTCGGGCCGGATGATCTGGCCGGTCAACGGGCCCATCACCGGAGCCTTCGGGGAGCAGCGCCCGGGCCACATCCACGCCGGGATCGACATCGCGGCGCCCAACGGCACCCCGATCCGCGCCGCGGACTCGGGCAAGGTCGTGCTGATGGCCCCGACCGGCGGCTACGGCAACTACACCTGCGTCCAGCACACGGGCAGCCTGTCCACGTGCTACGCCCACCAGTCGCGCTTCGGGACATCGCAGGGCGCGTCGGTCAGGCAGGGTCAGGTGATCGGGTTCGTCGGCAACACCGGCCATTCGTTTGGCAACCACCTCCACTTCGAGGTGCGCGTGAACGGCTCGCCCGTGCAGCCCCTGGGCTATCTCTAGGCGCTGTAGCTAGCCTCCGGCCGGATGCAGCCGGAGCTTCACCTCGGCCCGCTGACCCTGCAGACCTTCGGGATCTGCTTCGCCCTCGCCTTCCTGGGCTCGGGCGCGATCCTGGCCCGCCGGCTGGGCGAGCTGGGCAAGCCGGTCGACTGGGCCTACGAGATGATCTTCGCGGCCGCGATCGGGGGGCTCGTCGGCTCGCGGGTCGACTACCTGGCGCAGAACTGGAGCGACGTCTCAGGGGACCTGCTGGGCAACATCTTCTCGGGCTCGGGGCTCGTGTGGTTCGGGGGGCTGGTGGGCGGTGCCCTCGGGGTGGTCCTGTGGGCGCGCTGGCGCGGCTTCTTGAACGCGTCGATGCTCGACGCCTGCGCGCCGGGGCTGGCCTTCGGCTACGCGATCGGGCGCGTGGGCTGTCAGGTCTCCGGCGACGGCGACTACGGCCAGCCCACCGACCAGCCCTGGGGCATGGCCTACCCACACGGCACGCGGCCGACCACCCAGGACGTGCAGCCGACCCCGGTGTTCGAGAGCGTGGCCATGGGGCTGGTGGCGCTGGTCCTGTGGAACCTGCGCGACCGCTATCGCCCCGGGGTGTTGTTCGGGATCTATCTGGTGCTGGCCGGGATCGAGCGGCTGCTGATCGAGATCATCCGCCGCAACGAGGCGGTCGTGGCCGGGCTCACCCAGCCCCAGCTGATCAGCGTGGCGATGATCGCCGCCGGGGCGGCGCTGCTGGCGCTCAGGCGGCCCTGGGGCCGGGTCGCACGGCCTGCCTGAGCCGCCCGCCCAAGCCGCCCAGGGCGGCCGCTGCGCACAGCGCCAGAGCCACCGAGGCCCCGGCCGCTCCGCCCAGGTAGAACGACGAGTAGATGCCCGCCACGCCGGCGGCGACGGCCACCGCCGACCCGGCGTACTTGTCGACGACGAGGGCGGCGAGGATGGCGGCGGC
>JBBREO010000043.1:0-21736 GCA_038202855.1 Solirubrobacterales bacterium | reverse complement strand
GTCGCGCGGAGTGAGCCCCGTACCGTTCGTGCTCACCGCGAGCGCGGTGCGCGAGCCGGCCCGCGAGGTGTTGGCCAACATCCCGCGGATGAAGTTCAGGTCGCGTGGAGCGGCCCGCCACGAGACGAAGTACTGGAACACGGCCGGGTGGCGTCCGGACTGGCGAGTGAAGTCGGACACCGCGCCGGGGCCGTAGCCGCCCAGGCCGGAGTGGATGACCTTCCCGGGCGGTGGGCCGTAAACGGCCGCCTCGGCGGCAGGGGCGCTCAGCGCCGAACAGGTCCCGAGGACAACGAGCAGTAGCACGACGCGCACCCTCCAGCCATCGGCCGGAGGTGCGCTAGGCTGAAGCCGATGTCGTTCCCGCTGGACCTGCGACTTCTCCTCCTCCCCCCGCGGGGGGAATAGCGCGTGGCGGCCGCCTAGCCGCATACCACCAGGAGAACGCAGCACCGAGCTAGAAGGGACCAGCGACATGGCAGCACCACGGACCACGCGCGGCGACGAGAACCGCGTACTGATCTTCGACACGACCCTGCGCGACGGCGAGCAGTCGCCGGGCATCTCGCTGAACAAGACCGAGAAGCTGGAGATCGCCCACCAGCTCTCCCGCCTGGGCGTCGACGTGATCGAGGCCGGCTTCCCGATCGCCTCGCCGGGCGACTTCGAGGCCGTCGAGGCGATCGCCCGTGAGGTGCACGGACCGGTGATCTGCGGGCTGGCCCGGGCCGGCGCCGGCGACATCGACGCCGCCTGGAACGCCATCCGCGACTCCGAGCGCCCGCGCATCCACACCTTCATCTCCACGAGCGACATCCACATCGAGCACCAGATGCAGAGCACGCGCGAGGACGTGAAGGGTCAGGCTCGCGCCGCGGTGGCCCACGCCAAGGGCCTGTGCGAGGACGTGGAGTTCTCGCCCATGGACGCCTCAAGATCGGACCTGGAGTTCACGGCCGAGGTGCTGCAGATCGCGCTGGACGAGGGCGCCACCACCATCAACGTGCCCGACACCGTCGGCTATTCGCTGCCCCAGGAGTACGCGGCCATCTGGACCGAGCTCTACCGCCTGGTGCCGGGCCTGGCCGACGTGGTCACCTCGACCCACTGCCACGACGACCTGGGCGTGGCCGTGGCCAACTCCCTCGCCGGCGTGCAGGCCGGCTGCCGCCAGGTCGAGTGCGCCATCAACGGCATCGGCGAGCGCGCGGGCAACGCGTCGCTGGAGGAGATCGTGATGCTGCTGTCGGTCCGCGAGGCCACCCATGGGCTGTGGACCGGCGTGGAGACCACCGAGATCGCCAAGACCAGCCGCCTGATCACCCGCATGACGGGCTACCAGGTGCAGCCGAACAAGGCGATCGTCGGCCGCAACGCGTTCGCCCACGAGTCGGGCATTCACCAGGACGGCGTGCTCAAGGAGCGCACCACCTTCGAGATCATGGACGCCGCCACCATCGGCCTGGAGAGCAACTCCCTGGTGCTGGGCAAGCACTCCGGCCGCCACGCGCTGCGCAACGCCCTGGAGGAGCTGGGCTTCGAGGTCGACGGCGCCGCCCTGAACACGGCCTTCAAGCGCTTCAAGGAGGTGGCCGACCGCAAGAAGAACGTCACCGCCCTGGACCTGGAGGCACTGGTCTCGGACGAGATGCGCCAGGTCGGGGAGGCCTTCGCGCTGCGCTCCTTCGACATCGAGGCCGGCTCCCAGCGCACGCCGTTCGCGCGAGTCGAGGTCGACCTGCCCGGCGGCGGCACGGGGGAGGGATCCTTCACCGGCGACGGACCGGTCGAGGCCTTCTTCTCCGCGCTCAACGTGGCCTGCGAGCGCGAGGGGCGCTTGAAGGAGTACCACGTGAGCGCGGTCACCGAAGGTCGCGACGCGCTGGCCGAGGTGACCGTGGTGCTCGAGCTCGAGGGGGTGCAGGCCACGGGTCAGGGCGTCTCGCCCGACACCATGGAGGCGTCGGGGCGGGCCTACCTGCGCGCGCTGAGCAACGCGGCGTCGCTGCTGGCGGCGGGTGAGAAGCAGGACCACCGGGCGCCGGCGGAGGCGACGGAGCCCGCTCCCAGCGCTTGAGCGACGAACGCTTCACCTTCCGCGACGGCGAGCGCCAGATCCGCTTCGGCATCGGCCTCGTCGGGGAGGCGGCCGAGGTGCTGGCCGAGAGCGGCTTCGGGGGCTACGCGCTGCTGACCACGGAGCGCGCCCTCGGCGAAGCTCCGGCTGGACTGGGGGCTGCCCCCGTGCTGGCGCCGTCGGGCACGGTGCCCGACGTGGCCGCCGCGGTCCGCGCGGAGATAGGCGGCCGTGACATCGTCGCCTACGGCGGAGGCCGCGTGGTAGACGCCGCGAAGGCCGTCGCCGCAGCCGACGGCGGCCGGGTGGCCGCGATACCCACCACGCTCGCCGGTTCGAGCTTCACGCCCTTCCACCGCATGCCGGCCGGAGTCGAGGGCTACGGCTCCACCCGGCCAGCGCTCGCCCTGTGCGACCCCGATGCGATGGCCTCGGCGCCCATGCCGGGCCTGGCCGCGACCGCCATGAACGCCCTGGCCCATGCGGTGGAGTCGCTGTATGCGCCCGGGTCCAACCCGGTGGCCGAGGGGGCCGCCCTACGTGCATCCGGCGCGATCGCCGACGGGCTGGGCGAGGACCCACCCGGCCGCGTGCCCCTCGCTCTCGGCGCCACGCTGGCCGGGTATGCGGTCGGGGTCGCCGGCCTGTGCATCCACCACGCGCTGTGCCAGACGATCGTGCGGGTGGCGGGCACCCCACACGCGCAGACCAACGCGGTGCTGCTGCCGCACTCAGTCGCGTTCATGGCCGACCGCGCGCCGGAGGCGATCGTCGCGCTGGGCGAGGCGCTGGGGGCGCCTGGAGGCGCGCCGGCCGCCGTGGCGCGCCTGTCGGCCCTGGCCGGTGCGCGCTCGCTCGCCGAGCTGGGATTCGACTCCGCCCTGAGCGACGAGGTGATCGCGGCCGCCGCCGAGCACCCGGGCGCCGGAGCCACGCCGGGCGGCGTCTCGCGCGACGACGTGGCGGGTCTGCTGGCCGCCGCGGCGGGTCTCTAGGCTCGGGGGCAGAGTCCCCGAAGGCGAGGAGAGAGCATGCTGTTCGGACAGGAGCACGTCGAGCGCTACCAGGCGACGGGTGGAGCCGAGGGCCACGAGTGGCAGGGCACGGTGACCCTGCTGCTCACCACCAAGGGGCGCAAGTCGGGCGAGCAGCGCACCACGCCGCTGATCTACCAGGAGCACGACGGGAACTACCTGGTCGTCGCCTCCAAGGGCGGCGCGGACGAGCCGCCCGCCTGGTACCTCAACCTGCAGGCCGACCCGACGGCCACCGTCCAGGTCAAGGAGGACGTGTTCGAGGCCCGCAGCCGCGATGCCTCTCCCGACGAGAAGCCCGACATGTGGGCCAAGATGACCGCCGCCTGGCCGGCCTACGACGAGTATCAGGAGAAGACCGACCGCCCGATCCCGGTCGTGGTCCTGGAACGCTCCTGAGTGCCCGCGTCGGGCCTAGGCGGCGCTCGCCAGCCGCTGGGCCTGGCGCTCGGGGGTGATCCGGACCACGTTCCAGGCCAGGCCGACCGCCTGGAGCGCCCGGATCATCAGGCCCGAGATGTCGATCTCCCACCACTTCAGACCCTGCACCGCGGCGCGCGGGAAGGCGTGGTGGTTGTGGTGCCAGGCCTCGCCCAGCGAGGGCAGCGCGAGCCAGAAGACGTTGGTCGACTTGTCCTCGGTGGCAAAGCGGCGCTGGCCGAAGAAGTGGCAGACCGAGTTGATCGACCAGGTCACGTGGTGGAGCAGGAAGATCCGCACCAGGCCACCCCAGAAGAGGGCAAGCAGGGCACCGGTCAGCGTGCCCGAGATGGCGAAGCCGAGGCCAAAGGGGATCAACAGCCCAAGTGCGACCCAGACGAGGAAGTTGCGGCTGATGAAGCGCATGCCCCGGTCCTCGAGCAGGTCGGGCGCGTACTTCTTGCCGTCGGCGATGCCGTTCTCCTCCCACAGCCAGCCCACGTGGGCGTGCCATAGCCCGCGCAGCCCGCTGCCGTGGCCGACGTGGGGCGAATGGGGGTCGCCCTCCTCGTCGGTGTGGGCGTGGTGCTTGCGGTGGTCGGCCACCCAGCCGATCACGGGGCCCTGGACGGCCAGCGACCCCAGGAAGGCGAACAGGTACTTGAGCGGGCGGTAGGTCTCGAAGGCCCGGTGGGTCAGCAGGCGGTGGTAGCCGATGGTCACGCCGAAGGCGCTGGCCACGTAGATGCCGGCCATGATCCCCAGCTCGGTGGGCCCCACGAGGCGGTTCCACAGCAGGGGGACGGCAGCGAGAAAGGCGATGAAGGGCACGAGCACGGCCCCGATGTTGGCGTTGCGCTGGAGGCGGGTCATGCATTGAAGGTTGCCCACCGTTTGGCTGAGCGTCTCGCTCCGTTCTTACAGGGCGCCCGTAATTTCTTGTAGTTTTGCCACAAATGCACGCCTCCGTCAGTCCCCGCCCGTGGCGCGAGCTCCCCGGTCGCGCCGCGGACGTCCTCGCCCCCGAGCTTCCGGCGGTGGCCGACGAGATCATCGCCGCTATCAGCGCCGGTGTGCCCGAATACGCGCTGCCGCTCGAGGGCTCCTTCGGCCGCGGCCTGCGGCGTGGGGTGGAGGAGGCACTGCGCCGCTTCCTCGACCTGTTCGGCACCGAGAGCGACGAGCCCGACCCGCGCCGGGAGATCTACGTGGAGCTCGGCCGCGGCGAGTTGCGGGCCGGTCGTCCACTCGAGGCGCTGCTGGCCGCCTACCGGCTGGGAGCGCGCGTGGCCTGGCGGCGGCTGGCCGACGCCGGCGAACGGGCCGAGCTGGAGCCCCAGACGCTGTACGGGCTGGCCGAGTCGATCTTCGCCTACATCGACGAGATCTCCGCGGAGTCCGTGGAGGGCTATGCCGCCGAGCAGGCCGCCGCCGCGGGCGAGCGCCAGCGCCGCCGGCGGCTTCTGGCCCGCCTGCTGATCCAGGAGCCGCCGGCCGACGCCGCGGCGATCGAGGCCGCGGCGGCGGCGGCGGCGTGGCCGCTGCCCGAGACCCTGGCCGCGATCGTCTGCGACGGCGACGAGCCCGATCGGCTCGCATCCGCGCTCGGTCCCGACGTGATCGCCGTGGCCTACCCGCCCGGCCTGTGCGCGCTGGTGCCGGACCCCGACGCGCCGGGCCGCCGTGCTCAGCTGGATTCGGCCCTGGCCGACCGGCCGGCGGCGCTCGGGCCCACGACTGCGTGGGGCGGGGCCTCGGTCAGCGCAGCGCGGGCGAGGAGGACGCACGGTCTGGCGCTCGGCCCCGGGCTCGCGACAGCGGCCGACCACCGCCTGGACCTGCTCCTGCGCTCCGACGCGACGCTGGCGGCCGAAGTGGTCGAGGGCGCCCTCGCCCCGCTAGGCGCCGAGACCCCGGCCTCGCGTACGCGGCTGCTCGAGACCCTGGCTGCCTGGCTCGACGGACAGGGACGAACCGACGCGGTGGCGGCCGCCCTCCATGTGCACCCCCAGACCGTCCGCTATCGGATGTCGCGACTGCGCGAGCTCTTCGGGGACGCCCTGGACGACCCCGACGGCCGCTTCGCGCTGGCCCTGGCGCTGCGCCTCCCCGCGCCCGGGCCCTAGCCCGCCGGGGGCCGAGTGACGAGTTCTTCGTCGCTGCGACGAACGAATCGTCATTCAGTTCTTGGGCGAGCCGGGCTGGCAGACATCTGTACGTGATAACGTACGGAGCGTGGCCGCCCCCGCCGTCGCCCCCGCCGTTGCGCCGCCCCCCGTGGGCGCCCGCGTCAAGGCCCTGCGCGAGGCGATGGACCTCTCACTGCGCGACCTGGCCGAGCGCACCGGCGTCTCCGCGCCGATGCTGTCCCAGGTCGAGCGCGGCGAGACCAGCCCCACGCTGGCCGTGGCCACCCGCATCGCCTCCGGCCTGGAGCTGACCCTGTCCCAGCTGTTGCGCCTGGACGAGAGCGGGGCGGTGAGTGTCGTCCGCGCCGCCGAGCGGCTCCAGGGCGGTAGCGGTCGCCGCGGGCACGCCTACGAGGTCGTCACCCCACCGCTGCCCGGCCAGCGCGCCGAGGTGGCCTTCCACACCCTCGCCCCGGGTGCCGCCACCGGCGGCCCCGGCGACCCGCCCATGCACGAGCCCGGCGCCCGCGAGACGACCGTGGTGCTCGAGGGCGCCCTGCGCCTGCTCTGCGACGGCGAGGCCCACGACCTCTCCGCCGGCGACTCGGTCACCTTCGACGCCGATCTGCCCCACCACTTCGAGAACCCCCATGACGAGGACGCCCGCTTCCTGGCGGTCGTCGCCGCCGGACTCAGGAGGTCCTAGTGCCAACGACTCCGCAGTACAGCGAGCAGGCGGTGCCTGCGAGCTCGCGAACTCTCTTCGACAAGATCTGGGACGCCCACGCGATCGCCGGCGACCTGCTCTACATCGACCTGCACATGGTCCATGAGGTGACGAGCCCGCAGGCCTTCGAGTCGCTGCGCCTACAGGGGCGTCCGGTCCGCCGGCCCGACCGCACCCTGGCCACGGCCGACCACAACGTGCCCACCGACGGCGCCACCACGGCTGCGCAGATCAGGGACGTGCTGTCGCGCAAGCAGGTGGAGACGCTGGAGAGCAACTGCCGCGAGTTCGGGGTGCCCGTGCACTCGATCGGATCGCGCCTGCAGGGCATCGTCCACGTGATCGGCCCGGAGCTGGGCGTCACCCAGCCGGGCATGACCATCGTCTGTGGCGACTCGCACACGGCAACCCACGGCGCCTTCGGCGCGCTGGCCTTCGGCATCGGAACCTCCGAGGTCGAGCACGTGCTGGCCACCCAGACGCTCGTGCAGAACAAGCCCAAGTCCATGCGGATCAACTTCGAGGGCGAGATGGGCCCGGGTGTCACCGCCAAGGATCTGATCCTGGCCACCATCGGCCAGATGGGGGTGGCCGGCGGCACCGGCCACGTGATCGAGTTCGCCGGCCCGGTGATCGAGTCGCTCTCCATGGAGGGCCGCATGACCATCTGCAACATGACCATCGAGGGCGGCGGCCGCGCGGGCATGATCGCCCCCGACGAGATCACCTTCGACTACCTGGCGGACCGCCCCGGCGCCCCACAGGGCGAGGCGTGGGACGAGGCGCTGGACTACTGGAAGACGCTGGTCACCGACGACGGGGCCTCCTTCGACAAGGAGATCACCGTCGACGTGTCCCAGGTCTCGCCGATGATCACCTGGGGCACCACCCCCGGCCAGGTCGTGGGCGTGACCGGAGCGGTGCCCGAGCCCAAGACCGATCAGGAGCGCCGCGCGCTGGAGTACATGGCGCTCGAGCCCGGCACGCCGATGGACCAGATCCGGCCCGACCGCGTGTTCATCGGCTCGTGCACCAACTCGCGCATAGGCGACCTGCGCGAGGCCGCGGGCGTGGTCGACGGCCGCCGGGTGGCAGACGGCGTGATCGCGATGGTGGTGCCCGGCAGCGCCCAGGTGAAGGAGCAGGCCGAGGCCGAGGGCCTGGACGAGGTGTTCCGCGCGGCCGGCTTCGACTGGCGCGGCGCGGGGTGCTCGATGTGCCTGGGCATGAACCCCGACGTCGCGGCGCCGGGCGAGCGCGTGGCCTCAACCTCGAACCGCAACTTCGAGGGACGCCAGGGCAAGGGCGCGCGTTCCCACCTGATGAGTCCCCGCATGGCCGCCGCCGCGGCCGTCGAGGGCCGGTTCGTCGACATCCGCGATTGGAGCTGAAACCCATGGAGCCGATCAAGACCATCGAGGGCGGTGTCTCCGTGCTGATGCGCGACGACGTCGACACCGACCAGATCATCCCCGCCCGCTACATGAAACGGGTCGAGCGCACCGGCTTCGGCGAGTACCTGTTCGCCGACATCAAGGACACCCCGGGCTTCGACGTGCCGCCCAATCCGGTGCTGGTGGCGGGCATCAACTTCGGCTGCGGGTCCAGCCGCGAGCACGCCCCCTGGGCGCTGGAGGACTACGGCTTCCGGGTGGTGGTCGCCAAGTCGTTCGCCGACATCTTCCGCGGCAACGCACCCAAGATCGGTCTGCTGCCGGTGGTCCTGGCCGAAGACGAGGTCGACTTCGTGGCCCGCCAGTCAGAGGCCGTGGTGGACCTCGAGGCCCAGGAGGTGCGCGCGGGCGACAAGACGTTCTCCTTCGAGTTCGACCCCGAGATCAAGCACCGCCTGCTCAACGGGCTCGACGACATCGCGCTGACCCTCCAGCGGGACGACGAGATCTCCGCCTACGAGGCCGAGCGCGAGCGCACCGGCCCGGACACCAAGCTGTTCGCCTGACCGTGCCGCGCGATTGGGACGGCGTGGCGTACGACCGCGTGTCCAAGCCACAGGAGGACATGGCGCGGGTGGTGCTCGCTCGCCTGCCCCTGAAGGGCGACGAGACCGTGCTCGACGCCGGCTGTGGAAGCGGTCGGGTCACCCGGCTGCTGCTGGACCGGCTCCCGGAGGGGCACGTGGTCGCGGTCGACGCGGCCCCGTCGATGACCGCGGAGGCTCGCGCCACGCTGGATCAACGGGCGACCGTGATCACCTCGGATCTGGTGGACTTCGAGGTCCCCGCGCCGGTCGACGCCGCGTTCTCCAACGCCGTGTTCCACTGGGTTCCCGACCACGACGCCCTGTTCGCCCGCCTGTACGAGGCGCTCAAGCCCGGGGCGCCGCTGGTGGCCCAGTGCGGGGGAGAGGGCAACATCGAGGAGTTCCACCGCGTCGCCGCCGAGGTGGGCACGCGCGACCCGTATCGCGCCAGCCTGGGGGGCTGGGAGGGACCCTGGAACTTCGCCTCGGCCCAGGCGACCGCCGAGCGGCTGGAGCGGGCCGGCTTCATCGAGGTCGAGACCTGGCTGGAGCCCTGGCCGGTCGCGCCGCCTGAGCCCGAGACCTATCTGCGCGTGGTCTGCCTGGGCAACCACCTCGCAGCACTTCCCGAAGCGCTGCGCGAGCCCTACCTGCGCGACGTCATGCAGGCATGTGGCGACCCGGTGGAGCTGGGGTACGTACGGCTGAACATCCTGGCCCGCCGCCCCGCCGACGTGTAGATCGCGCTCCCAGCGGGAATAAGCCGCGCATGCGCAGGCACACACTCATCATCATTGCGTCCGCCCTCGTGCTCGCGGTGGTGGCCATCGCGCCGTCGATCGCATCGGCCTACGCGCCGGCCGCCCAGGCGACGATCCATCCGGGCATCCAGACCGAGACAGAGGGCTCCGGTCAATGCACCGCCAACTTCGTCTTCACGCGCGGGACCGACACCTATATCGGCCAGGCCGCCCACTGCGCCGGCACCGGCGCGGCCACGGACACCAACGGCTGCGACGCCCAGTCGCTGCCCCTGGGCACCAAGGTGTCGCTGGTCGGCTCGGGGGCCACCGGCACGCTGGCCTACTCCTCGTGGCTGACCATGCAGGGCAACGGCGAGGGCGATCCCGACACCTGCGCCTACAACGACCTGGCGCTGGTCAAGATCGACCCGGCCGACGTGGGCAAGGTCAACCCCTCCGTGCCCGGCTACGGTGGCCCGACGGGCGTCGGCGGCCCCAGCGCCACCGGTGACGACGTCTTCTCCTACGGCAACTCCTCGCTGCGCGCCGGCATCACGCAGCTGAGCCCCAAGCAGGGCAAGGTCGTCTCGACCGACGGCAACGGCTGGAGTCGCACCGTGTACACCGTCACGCCCGGCATCCCGGGTGACTCGGGCAGCGGCTTCCTGGACGCCGACGGCGGGGCCATCGGCGTGCTCAGCACGGTGGCGATCGCGCCCCTGCCGGCCTCCAACGGCGTCGGCGATCTGGGCCGCGAGCTCAACTACGCCAACGCCCACGGCTTCTCCGGCACGGCGCTGGTGAACGGCACGCGGCCCTTCACGCCCGACGTGGTCGGCGCCATCCTGGGCGCCGGCTAGCCACAGACGTCCCGCCGGGCCACGGTAGGTAGGTTGCCGCCGTGGCCTCGCGCATCGTCACCCTGCCCGGAGACGGCATCGGCCCCGAGATCATGGCCGCGGCCGTTCGGGTGCTCGACGCCGTCGGCGACTTCGAGTACGACGAGCAGCCCGTGGGCGGCGCGTCGATCGACGCCCACGGCACCGCGCTGACCGACGACGCGCTGGCCGCCTGCCGGGCCGCCGACGCCGTGCTCCTGGCCGCGGTCGGGGGGCCCAAATGGGACCAGGCCGTGGCCAAGGACCCGTCCCAGCCGCGCCCGGAGCAGGGACTGCTGGGACTGCGCAAGGAGCTCGGGCTGTTCGCCAACCTGCGCCCCGTGCGCCCCAGCCCTTCGCTGCTGGACGCCAGCCCGCTCAAGCGCGACCGGATCGAGGGCACCGACCTGCTCGTGGTGCGCGAGCTGACCGGCGGCATCTACTTCGGCGACTCGGGCCGCGACGGCGACACCGCCCACGACGACTGCGCCTACAGCGTCGGCGAGATCGAGCGGATCGCCCGGATCGGATTCGAGTCGGCCCGCACGAAGGTGACCAGCGTGGACAAGGCCAACGTGCTCGAGACCTCGCGGCTGTGGCGCGAGGTGGTCAGCCTCGTGCACGAGAGCGAGTTCCCCGATGTCCCGCTCGAGCACCTGCTGGTGGACAACGCCGCCATGCAGCTCGTCTCGCGGCCGTCCTCCTTCGACGTGATCGTCACCGAGAACCTGTTCGGCGACATCCTCTCCGACGAGGCGGCGATGCTCACGGGCTCGCTGGGAATGCTGCCCAGCGCCTCGGTGGGGGGCGACGGCCCGGGCCTGTTCGAGCCCGTCCACGGCTCGGCCCCCGACATCGCCGGTACGGGAAAGGCCAACCCGCTGGCCATGTTCGGCTCGGTCGCGCTGATGCTGCGCCACGGTCTCGATTCCGAAGACGCCGCTTCTTCCGTAGAATCGGCCGTCGACCTCGCCCTCCGGGATGGCATCCGCACTGCCGACCTGGGTGGCTCCGACACCACCGAGGACGCCACCGCGGCCGTCCTCTCGCACCTCTAGAAGGGAGGGCACGCACGTGAGCACCGCTGACTTCATCTGGCACAACGGCGAGTTCGTCGCCTGGGAGGACGCGAAGGTACACGTGCTCACCCACGGCCTGCACTACGGGACCGGCGTCTTCGAGGGCATCCGCGCCTACGACACCGACCAGGGCCCGGCGATCTTCCGCCACCACGACCACCTGCGGCGGCTCGAGGACTCGGCCAAGCTCTACTACATGGATCTGCCCGTCACCACGGAGCAGATCCGCGAGGCGACGCACGAGCTGATCGTCCGCAACGGCCTGCGCTCCTGCTACATCCGGCCGCTGGTCTACCGCGGGCACGGGCCGATGGGCCTGGACCCCGAGGACAACCCAGTCGAGGTGAGCGTGGCCGCCTGGGAGTGGGGCGCCTACCTGGGTGACGACGCGGCGCACAACGGCGTGCGCGCCAAGGTCTCCTCCTGGCGGCGGATCAGCCCCCAGTCGCTGGTGCCGCACTCCAAGGCCAGCGGTCAGTACCTCAACTCCGTGCTGGCCAAGATCGAGTCCAAGCGCGGCGGCTACGAGGAGGCGATCCTGCTCGACGACCACGGCCACGTGTGCGAGGGCTCGGGTGAGAACGTGTTCGTGGTCAGGGACGGCAAGGTCGCCACGCCGCCCCAGACGGCCAGCATCCTCGACGGCATCTCGCGCAAGTCGATCATCGAGATCGCCGGCGACCTCGGGCTCGAGGTGGTCGAGCGTGACGTCGCCCGGGCCGAGCTGACCCTGGCCGACGAGGTGTTCCTGGTCGGCACGGCAGCCGAACTGGTGCCCGTGCGGGAGGTGGACGACATCGAGATCGGGCCGCCCGGCGAGATCACGCGCGAGCTGCAGGGCATCTACCACGACGCCCTGCACGGGCGCGTAGAGCGCTACGCGCACTGGCTGGACGTGGTGGCCGGGAGCGATCCGGCAGGGATGCCGGATCGGTCGAGCGCTGTACCATCGAAGGCCTGATGACGCCACCCCAGCGCCGAATTACGGACGCGCCCGCCGTCTAACGGCAGGCGCTAGTACGTCCGTACCGAAGCACCGCAGGAGAAAGGCGTTTCTCAAATGGCCGACCAGGTCCTCCTATACGACACGACGCTCCGCGACGGGATGCAGGGCGAGGGCATGTCACTCTCGGCCTCAGAGAAGGTGCGGGTGGCCCACGCGCTCGACTCGGTGGGCATCCACCTGATCGAGGCTGGCTTTCCCAGCTCCAACCCCAAGGAGGCGGAGCTGTTCGAGCTGCTGGCCGGCGAGCGCTTCACCCACGCCGAGGTGGCGGCCTTCGGCATGACCCGCCGGCGCGAGCTGCCCGCCGACCGGGACGAGGGCCTGCGCGTGCTGGCCGACTGCTTCGCGCCCGTCTGCACGCTGGTGGGAAAGACCTGGTCGCTGCACCTGGAGAAGGTCACGCGTGTGGACCCGGAGGAGAACCTGCGCATGATCGCCGACTCCGTCGCGTTCCTGCGCGACCAGGGCAAGCGGGTGGTCTACGATGCCGAGCACTTCTTCGACGCCTACGCGGCCGACACGGCCTACGCCCTGCGCTGCCTGCGCGCCGCCGTCGAGTCGGGCGCCGAGAACCTCACCCTGTGCGACACCAACGGCGCGACCCTGCCGGTCTCCGTCGCCGCCGCGGTGGCCGACGTGGTGGCGCAGCTGGGCCAGCACGCCCAGGTGGGCATCCACGCCCACGACGACGCCGGAGTGGGCGTGGCCAACAGCCTGACGGCGGTGGGCGAGGGGGCCCGGATGGTGCAGGGCACGATGAACGGCTACGGCGAGCGCTGCGGCAACGCCAACCTGGTCACGATCCTCGCCGACCTCCAGCTCAAGCTGGGCTACGAGTGCGTGGAGCCCGAGCGGCTGGAGCACCTGACCGAGACGGCCCACCTGGTGGACGAGATCTGCAACGTGTCCCCGAACCCCAATCAGCCCTACGTGGGCGCGAACGCCTTCGCGCACAAGGGCGGCATGCACGTGGCCGGCGTGAGCCGCGACGCGCGCACCTTCGAGCACATCGAGCCGGCCGCGGTGGGGGCCGATCGGCGGCTGCTGATATCGGAGCTGTCGGGGCGGGGCACCGTCCAGGCCCGGGCCGACGCCACCGGTGTGGACCTGGACGCCCAGGGCGCCGCGCGCGTGTCCGAGCGGGTCAAGGAGCTCGAGCACCGTGGCTACCACCTCGAGGCCGCCGACGGCTCCTTCGACCTGCTGATCCGGCGCGAGTCGGGCGAATACGAGCCTCTGTTCACCCTGGAGGCCTGGCGCGTGATCGTCGAGAAGCGCGAGGACGGGCGGGTGTCCACCGAGGCCACGATCAAGATCTGGGTGGGCGGCGAGCGCTACGTGCGCACCGCCGAGGGCAACGGCCCCGTACACGCGCTGGACAAGGCCCTGCGCGACGCAATCGGCGAGACCTATCCCCACCTGCGCGACATCGAGCTGGTCAACTTCAAGGTCCGCATCCTGGACGAGACCAAGGGCACGGGCGCGGTCACGCGCGTGCTGCTCGATGCCAGCGACGGCCATGACACCTGGGGCGCGATCGGGGTGTCCGAGAACGTGATCGAGGCCTCGTGGGAGGCACTGGTCGACTCGCTGGAGGCCGGCATGCTGCCCGCGCGCTGGCCGGGTGCCGGCCATCCCGCCCGGGTCCCGGAGGCATGAGCGACGACGACCCGATCCCGCTCGCGCGCCCCGACGTAGGCCCGCGCGAGGAGGAGCTGCTGCTGGAGACGCTTCGCTCCCGTCATCTGTCGCTCGGTCCGCGGCTGGGCCAATTCGAGGCCGAGCTGGCGCGCTTCGTGGCCGCCGAGCACGTGTCGGCCGTCTCCAGCGGCACCGCCGCCCTGCATCTCGCCGTCCGGGCCAGCGGAATCGAGGCCGGCGACGAGGTCGTCACGTCGCCCTTCTCGTTCGTGGCCTCGGCCAACTGCGTGATGTACGAGGACGCCCGGCCGGTGTTCTGCGACATCGACCCGCGGACGCTGAACATCGCCCCCGACGCCGCAGCGGCGGCGGTCACCGAGCGCACCACGGGGCTGCTGCCGGTGCACATCTTCGGCTACCCCCTCGACATGGCCGGCTTCGAGGCCCTGGCCGCCGACCGCGGCCTGTGGATCGTCGAGGACGCGTGCGAGGCGCTTGGCGCCGTGCACCCCGACGGCCGACAGGTGGGGGCGCGCGGCAACCCCGCGACCTTCGGCTTCTACCCCAACAAGCAGCTGGCCACGGGGGAGGGGGGTGCGCTCGTGTCCCCCGACGCGGGCTTCAAGGAGCGGGTCGACTCCGAGCGCAATCAGGGCCGCGCGCCCGACATGGGCTGGCTCGACCACGACCGGCTGGGGTTCAACTACCGCCTCTCGGACCTTGCCTGCGCGCTGGGCCTGGCCCAGCTCGAGCACCTGGCCGAGATGCTCGCCGCGCGCGCCCGCGTGGCCCGGAGCTACAACGCGGCGCTGGACGGCGTCGAGGGGCTCGCGCTGCCCTGCCCCGACGCGGACGGCGACCGGCGCTCGTGGTTCGTCTATGTGGTCCAGCTGCCCGCCGCCGCCGACCGCGACGCCACCATCCGCGCGCTGCGAGCGCGGGGAATCGACTCCAAGCCCTACCTGCCGGCCATCCACCTGATGAGCTTCTACCGTGAGCGCTTCGGTCACCGCGAGGGCGAGTTCCCGGTGTGCGAGGACGTGGCCCGCCGCTCCCTGGCGCTGCCCTTCTTCCCCGAGTTGACCGAGGGGCAGGTCGAGCGCGTGGCCGAGTCCCTGGGGGCCGTGCTGGCCGAGGCAGCGGTGGCCTGACTCCCGCTGAGCCGGCCGAAGCTAGTCGACGCCGACCAGCTCCTTGACCAGCGCCACTCCGCCGGGCAGCGCCCCGGTGGCCGGTGTGTAGGCCACCTCCTCGAATCCGGCGGCCGCGTACAGCGCACGGGCCGGGCGGTTCTCCTGCCAGGTGTCCAGCGCTACCGCGGCCAGGCCATCCGCGCGGGCCAGCCGCTCGGCCTCCTCCAGCAGCGCCCGCCCGACCCCCTGGCGTCGCCGGGTGCGGGCGGCGGCCAGCGAGTCGACGTACAGCGACCGGCGCGGAGGCTCAGGGGCCATGCGGCCGCTGGAGCGGTACAGCCACAGCGCGGCGGGCCAGCGCCAGATCGGGATGGTGCGTAACGTCGTGCGCAGGAAGCCGTGGGCGCGGGGGGTCCACTCCGAAAACGGCATGGCGGCCATCGCGCCGACGGGCCGGCCGTCCAGCTCGGCGACCCACACGACGTCGGCGCTGGCGGTGGTTCCCTCCCGCTGCAGGGCGCGGGCCAGCGTGCGCTCCGCCAGCACGCGGTTGCCCACGAAGCGGTCGTACATGCCGCCGGAGCTCTCGTACAGCAGCGCGACCACCGCCCCTCGGTCGTCCTCGCGGTAGCGGCGGACGGTCACGGGGGCGGGCACGGGGCGCCACTCTACGGACATAGACTGTCCGCTTCATGTCGCGCTTCTCCGAGCCCCAAGACCCGCTGTTCGCCGCGCTGAACACCTCGGTCGGATTCGACTTCCGGCTGGCGCCCTACGACATCAGCCTGTCGCTTGCCCACGCGCGGATGCTGGCCCGCTCGAGCATCATCGGCGAGGACGATCTCGCCGCCATCGAGCGCGGGCTGGAGCAGGTGCGCGAGGAGGTGGAGAGCGACTCGTTCACCGTCCTGCCGGGCGACGAAGACGTGCACATGGCCATCGAGCGGCGGGTCACCGAGCTGGTCGGCGACTCCGGCGCCAAGCTGCACACGGCCCGCTCGCGCAACGACCAGGTGGCCACCGATGTCGCCATGCTGGTCCGCGCCCACTCGCTGCGGGCCCAGGACCTTGTCCGGTCCCTCATGGCCACGCTGGTCGATCTGGCCGAGGCGCACCTCGACTGGCCGGTGCCCGGCTACACCCATCTCCAGCGTGCCCAGCCGGTCTACCTGTCCCATCACCTGCTGGCCTACTTCTGGAAGTTCCGCCGCGACCTCCAGCGCTTCTCGTTCTGCATGACCGGCACCGACGACCTGCCCCTGGGCGCCGGGGCCCTGGCCGGCGTGAACTTCGATACCGACCGCATGTTCGTGGCCCAGGAGCTCGGCTTCGCGGGCATCGCCGAGAACTCGCTCGACGCCGTGTCCAACCGCGACTTCGTGCTCGACTACCTGTCCGCAGCCGCCACCTGCGCCACCCACCTGTCGCAGCTGGGGGGCGAGCTGGTGCTGTGGTCCTCCGAGGAGTTCGGCTTCTGCGAGGTGGCCGACCGGTTCGCCTCGGGCTCCAGCCTCATGCCCCAGAAGAAGAACCCCGACGCCGCCGAGTTGCTGCGGGCCAAGGCGCCGCGGGTGGTGGGCCGGCTGACCACCCTCCACGGCGTCCTGCACGGGCTGCCGCTCACCTACAACAAGGACCTGCAGGAGGACAAGGAGCAGCTCTTCGACGCGATCGACACCGTCGAGCTGTGCCTCGAGGTGGCCCAGGCCATGCTGGCCACCATCACGTTCGACCGCGAGCGGATGGCGGCGGCCGCATCGGACGAGTTCCCCGCCGCCACCGACGTCGCCGACCTGCTGGTCAAGCGGGGCGTTCCCTTCCGCCAGGCCCACGGGATCGTAGGCGCCGTGGTGCGCAGCGCGGTGGACCAGGGAAAGCAGCTGTCCGAGCTGACCCCCGAGGAGCTGGCCGAGGTCGCCCCCCAGCTCGACGGCGCGTTCTACGAGCTCCTGCGCGAGCGGGCGTGGCTGGAGTCCAAGGCATCGGAGGGGGGCACGGCCCTGGCCCGCGTGGGTGAGCAGCTCGCACAAGCGCGACACGTGCTGGCCGAGCCGGGCGCGTGAGCGCGGGGCCTGCCCCCTCGGCTCAGCCCGCCGACTTCTACGCCCGCCCGGTGGTCGACGTGGCGCGCGACATGGTCGGCTGCCTGCTTCGCCACGAGGAGACGCTGGGCCGGATCGTCGAGACCGAGGCCTACCACTTCACCGAGCCGGCCTGTCACGCCCACGCGGGGCTCACCCCGCGCACGCGGGTGCTGTTCGGCGCCCCCGGGCTGGCCTACGTCTACCGCTCCTACGGGATCCACGCCCTGCTCAACGCGGTATGCGAGGAGGACGGAGTGGGGGCGGCGGTGCTCATTCGCGCCCTCGAGCCGCTCGACGGGCTGGAATCGATGGCCGCCCGCCGCGGCCGCAGTGCCCGCCGCGAGCTGTGCAACGGACCGGGCAAGCTCACCCAGGCGATGGGGATCGGCCTCGGCCTCAACGGCAGCGCGCTCGATGGGCCGATCGAGGTGCTGCCCATGGCTGATGGCGACCCCGTACCCGACGTAGTAGTGGGAGAGCGGATCGGGATCACCAAGGCCGTCGACCTGCCCTGGCGCTTCTGCGACGCCCGCAGCGACTGCATCTCCTCGCCGCGACCGCCGGCGATGCGCCGGAGTAGGCGGCGCCTGGCCGCCTGACGGGTCGGGCCGGCGTCTAGTTGCCGGGGGCGGCGCCGCCGCCCGGAGCTGCCCCGCCGCCACCGCCGCCGGGAGCCGGCGCGGGCGTGGGGGCCGGGGTGGGAGCGGGAGTCTGGCGCCGGGGGGCGGCCGGGGCGCTGGGTTGCTGACCGGAAGGCGGAGCCTGGGGTTGCCGGGGCGACGGCGACGCGGGTGAGGCGGGCTGGGTGGGGACCGCGGGCTGCGCGGTCTGGGGCACCGCCGGAGTCGGCGAGGAAGACGTGGTGGGCGCCTGCGGCGTGCCCTTGCGCCCGGCCTGGGCGTCGCGGCGGTCGCGTAACGCGATGAAGGCCGTCATGAAGTCGTGCCAGATCTCGGCCGGGAAGGTGCCGCCGGCTACCGGCCCGCCGTGGTACTCGGTCTTCATCTCCTTGAGCTTGTCCGGGTAACCGACCCAGACCGCCACCGTCATCTGGCGGTTGTAGCCCACGAACCATGCGTCGCCGTAGTTCTCGGTGGTGCCCGTCTTGCCGGCGGCGAACTCGGGGATCTGCGCGGCCTTGCCCGTGCCGCTCTGGATCACGCCGGTCAGCATCTGTTCGGCCACCTCGCCCACCTTGGCCGGGAATACGCGGTGGGAGCGGGGCTTGTCGGAGTCATCGCGGCCCGCCCCCTTTACCTTGTCGATGGCCACCGGCCCGTCCGGGGACGCGGCCAACGAGCCCGATACCCGCAAGCCGTGGTTGGCCAGCGTGGAGTAGGCGTAGGCGAGCTCGAGCGGCGTGAGCCCCTCCTTGAGGCCGCCCAGGGTCATGGCCGGGTTGGTCGAGACCGGCGTCCGGACCCCCATCCGTTGGGCCAGCCGGGCGATCTTCTTCGTGCCCGTCTTCAGCCCGAGCTCCGCGTAGACCGAGTTGTCCGACCGGGCCGTGGCCGTGGCCAGCGAGGCGACGCCCGAGTAGTCGTTCTCGTAGTTGTTCACCTCGAAGTGCTCTCCAGGCGATCCCGGCACGGGGAAGGACTTCTTCTGGGAGGTGAAGGTCGAGTTGGGATCGACGCCGTCGTCGAGGGCCTGGATGAGCGTGAACGGCTTGAACGAGGACCCGGGCTGGCGGTGGCCGTTGGTGGCGAGGTTGAACGGGGAGCGCTGATAGTCGCTGCCCCCGACCATCGCGCGGATCTTGCCGGTGCGGTTCTCGATCGCTACCAGCGAGGCGCTGGGGCCGACCGCGCCCAGCCGGCCGGAGATGGCCTTCTCGGCCGCGGTCTGCAGCACCGGATCGAGCGTGGTCTGTACGTCCAGGCCGCCGCTGAAGACCGCGGGTGCGTGGTAGCGGTCCACGAGCTGCTGGGTCAGCCACGAGGTGAAGTAGGGCTCACGCGACTCGGGTTGGGGCGGGTGGATCTCGTCCTTGGACGGCAGCGCCTCGGCCAGCGCATCCCGGTACTGGCCCGCGGTGATCATGTGCTGATCGCGCATCCGCGAGAGCACGGTGTCGCGGCGCCGCTTGGCCGTGCGCGGGTTCTCCACCGGGTCGTACAGGCTGGGGGAGGCGATGATGCCGGCCAGCAGGGCCGACTGGGCCGGGGTGAGGCTCCGCGCCACGCGGTCCTTCAGGCCGATCCCGTCCGATGCCGCGGCAACGGGCTGTCCGGCGAGGGCGGCCTGCGCGCTCGCGGCCGTGGCGCCGAAGTAGGTGCGCGCGGCGGCCTCGACGCCGTAGGCGCCGTTTCCGAAGTAGACGCTGTTCAGGTACTCGGTGAGCACCTTCTGCTTGCTCCACTTGCGCTCCAAGTGGTAGGCCAGCGCCGCCTCGCGCAGCTTCTGGAACACCGAACGATTGGTCTGGGCGGCGAGCGCGTTCTTCACGAACTGCTGCGTGATCGTCGAGCCGCCCTGCACTGCCCCCTGACGCAGGATGTCCTGGGACAGCGCGCGGGCAATCCCCTTGTAGTCCACGCCGTCGTGCTGGTAGAAGCGCCGATCCTCGATCGCGATCACCGCGTTCTCCATGTTGGAGGAGATGTCGGCGTGCCTGATCAGGATCCGGTTGTGGTTGCCCGTCAACTTGGCCAGGTCCTCGGGCCGGCGGCCCTTGCCGTCGGGCTCGCCCAGCAGCGTGGAGTTCTCGGCGCGGCGGTACTCGGCGCGGTTCTCGAGCTGGGGCAGGTCGCTCGCGACCGCCATCATCATCCCGAACACCGTCGACACCAGGGCCAGGAGCGACAGGCCCGACAGGATCAGGGCCAGGCGCAGCTTCTTGACCCGGGGCTTGGGCCCCGTGCCGTTCGTCGAGGGGGTCAGGCCGGGCCCCGGGGCGGGCACGTGCGAGGGCGTGATTGTGGTCGGCGGCTCCGTCATCGGTGAGCCCGCTCGGGCGGGCGGCCTGCCTCGTCGCGGGCCCTGGGCGGGGGCGTACGGGGCTGTCGGAAGCGGCGAGCCACTGGGCCGCGCTCCCGTCGGCGACGGGGCGGCAGTCTAGCATTGGCCCCATGCCTCACAGCGCGGGAGAGGCAGCCCGCTTCCTCTGCCGCAACGCCGTCGAGGCCCTGCCCGAGGGGGCACTGGAGCGCCAGTTCGCCGAGGACCGGCCGCTGCGCGTGAAGCTCGGGATCGACCCCACGGCGCCCGACATCCACCTGGGCCACACCGTTGTGCTGCGCAAGCTGCGCGAGTTCCAGGATCTCGGCCACACAGTCGTGTTGATCGTGGGCGACTACACCGCGCGGGTAGGAGACCCCAGCGGGCGCTCGTCCACGCGGCCGGTGCTGTCCGGCGAGCAGATCGACACCAACGCGCGCACCTTCCAGGAGCAGGCCTTCACGGTGCTCGACCCCGACCGCACCGAGGTGCGCCGCAACTCGGAGTGGCTGGACATGTCGATGGAGGACCTCTTTCGCCTCGCCCGAACCGCCACCGCAGCCCAGATCCTCGAGCGCGATGACTTCGCCAACCGCCAGGCGCGCCGGGAGCCGATCTCGCTGCTCGAGCTGCTCTACCCGCTGCTGCAGGGCTACGACTCGGTGGCCGTGCGCGCGGACGTGGAGCTCGGCGGCACCGACCAGACCTTCAACCTGCTTCTGGCCCGCGACATCCAGCAGGCCTACGGCGTGGCGCCGCAGTCGATCCTCACCACCGCCATCCTGCCGGGGACCGACGGCGAGCGGCGGATGTCCAAGTCGCTGGGCAACTACGTGGGAGTGAGCGAGTCGCCGGAGGAGATCTTCGGGAAGCTCATGCGGGTCCCCGACTCGGCGATGCCGACCTACTACGAGCTGCTACTCGACGATCCTCTCAACCCGGCAGCGCCCGCCGTCGAATCCAAGCGGCGGATGGCCCGAGAGCTCGCCACGCGCTTCCAGGGCGCCGAGGCCGCCGCGGCCGCCGAGGCCCATTTCGACCGCCTGCACGTCCAGCACGAGGCTCCGGAGGACATCGACGAGCTCGCGGTGGATGCCGACGGCGGCCAGGTCCATCTCCCGGCCCTGCTGCGCGATGCCTTTGGCATCTCGGGCTCCGAGGGCCGGCGGCTGCTGGCCCAGGGCGGGGTCAAGCTCGACGGCGAGCCCGTGGGCGGGGAGGAGCTCGACCTGCCGGCGCAGCGCCTGGACGGCGCCGTTCTCCAGCTCGGCAAGCGGCGCTTTCGCCGCCTCAAGGTCGGCTGAGATCGGGCTAGCGTTCCGCCGCCGCAGCGCTATACTCACCGGTCCCGGATGAATCGGACCACCACGGAGATGGGCCTCGCGTAGTTTTCGTCTTCGGACGGAGCAGCATGCGGGGCCTCCGATCGGAGGCCTTTTTCATGCGGGAATCGACGTTCCCACGGCGGCATCACCGCCACGGAGGGCGCGGCGGTCTTTGAAAACTCAACAGCATGTGCGACTCAGAGCTCTTTGAGCTTTGTGTCGCGTCCAGGTTCGACCTTCCGCGCACGGTTTCCGTGGGGCGGAGGGCTTACTGAGTAGTAGAACCCGTCGAGTCCGAGGTGCATCGCATTGTGTACGCGGTGCCCGTGTAGTTCGGAAATCGACAGCTTTCCATGAGACAGTGAACACCGGCCCTCGGGCCGGCTGACACGCAAGTTTTTCACGGAGAGTTTGATCCTGGCTCAGGACGAACGCTGGCGGCGTGCTTAACACATGCAAGTGGAGCGACGAACCAGGGCTTGCCCTGGGGCAGAGCCGCGAACGGGTGAGTAACACGTGGGTAACGTGCCCCGATGACT
>JBBREO010000042.1:0-21865 GCA_038202855.1 Solirubrobacterales bacterium | reverse complement strand
CTCCTCGGCGATCTGCTCGACCTTCTCCACCAGCTTCACGTTGCGGTCCAGGTTCTCGCCCGAGAAGCGCGCGTTGTGGCGGCGAAAGTCGCCGTCCTCGAGGGCGTCGGCGGACTTGAAGCGGCCGGTGAGGAAGCCGCGACCGAGCGGGCTGTAGGCCACGAAGCCGATCCCCAGCTCGCGCACCAGCGCCAGAATCTCATTCTCGACGTGCCTGGTCCAGAGCGAGTACTCGGTCTGCAGCGCCGAGATCGGGTGGGTGGCGTGGGCGCGGCGGATGGTGTCGGGGGCCGCCTCGGACAGGCCCAGGTAGCGCACCTTGCCGGCCTCGACCAGCTCGCCCATGGCCCCGACGGTCTCCTCGATCGGCGTCTGGGGGTCCACGCGGTGCTGGTAGAAGAGGTCGATGTGGTCCAGCCCCAGCCGGCGCAGCGACTCGTCGGCCGACTGCTTCACGTACTCGGGCCGGCCGTTCACGCTGCGCTCGGACGGATCGGCGCCGCGCACGATGCCGAACTTGGTGGCCAGCACCACCTCGTCGCGGCGATCGGCGATCGCCCGGCCCACGAGCTGCTCGTTGGCGCCCGCGCCGTACATCGCCGCGGTGTCGAGGAAGTTCACGCCAAGCTCGAGCGCACGGTGGATGGTGGCGATCGACTCCTCGTCGTTGCCCTCGCCGTAGAACTCCGACATCCCCATGCAGCCCAGCCCCTGGGCCGACGCTGTGAGGCCCTGTGTTCCGATTGGTCGCTGATCGATCATGCGACCGACGTTAGTCGCCGCCGTAGGCCTCCATGACCCGGGCGTAGCGCTCGATGGCGCGCTGCACCGCGTCCCGGTCGCCGGGCGGCAGGTACCAGACGCAGCGGTGCACGCCGGCGCGGGCGTAGCGCTCGATCTCCGCCGGTTCGGTGGGAGCGACCGACAGCGTCACCCCGATGTCGCGGCCGGCCTCCTCGCGCCCGCGACGGATCATCTTCTCGATCCGCGCGGCGATCTTCTCGTCGTCGCCCACGCGGTTGGGCATCCACTCGTCGCCGTAGGCCAGCACCCGGTCGCCTACCGTTCGGCCGTTGCCCCCCACCAGCACAGGCGGGTGCGGGTCCTGGACCGGCTTGGGCCACGACCAGATCGGGTCGAAGTCCACGTGCCGGCCGTGGTAGTAGGCCTCGTCCTCGGTCCAGATCGCCTTGATCGCCTCCACCCGCTCGCGCATCAGGCCGAAGCGGCGGCGCGGGTCGGTGCCGTGGTGGCGCATCTCCTCCTCGTTCCAGCCCGCCCCGACCCCGAACAGGAAGCGGCCGCCCGACAGCTGGTCGACCGAGGCGGCCTCCTTCGCGGTGATGATCGGGTCGCGCTCCACCACGAGGCATATCCCCGTGCCCACCAGCAGCGTGGTCGTGGCCAGCGCGGCGGCGGTGCAGGCCACGAACGGGTCGAGCGTGTGGGCGTACTCGGGCGGCAGCTCGCCGCCGGCCGGGTAGGGCGTCTCGCGACTGGTGGGTATGTGGGTGTGCTCGGGGAAGAGCAGGCAGTCGAAGCCCGCCTCCTCCGCCAGGGGCGCGACGACGTTGGGCGCCGCGGCGTAGTCGGCGGGGAACATGGCCAGCCCAAAGCGCACGGGCCGATCATGACGGGTGGGGCGACTTCACCCGCTATCTGCACGCTATGTCGTCCCACCTCGCCTCGGGGCGCTCCGATCGACACACTGCCTGACATGCGGGTATTGGTCATCTCCCACCAGGACGACGCCGGCCTCGGCGTGTTCGCCGACGCGCTGGGCGCGGCCGACGCTGTCGCCTGGCGACCCGACCGCGAACCCGCCCCGTCCCTGGTGGGCCTCGACGCCGCCGTGGTTCTCGGCGCCGCTGCCAACGTGCACGAGGTGGAGGCGCACCCGTGGCTGGCGGACGACGAGCGCGTCGTCGCCGAGCTGATCGAACGGCGCGTGCCCACGCTCGGCGTCTGCCTGGGTGCCCAGCTCGTGGCCGCGGCCGCCGGGGGCTCGGTGCGCCGGGCGGTCGAGCCCGAGATCGGCTGGTACGACGTCCGGCTCACCGACGCGGCGACCGGCGACCCGGTCGTCGGCGATCTGCCGGCTTCCTTCTCCTCCTTCCAGTGGCACTCCTACGAAGCCGTGCCCCCGCCCGGGGCGATCGCGCTCGCCGCCAGCGACAGCTGCCTGCAGGCCTTCCGCCTGCCCGATGCGCCGGCGTGGGGAATCCAGTTCCACGCCGAGGTGGCCCCACCCGACGTCCGCCACTGGATCGACTCCTACGAGGTCGATCCCGACGCGGTGCTCATGGGCATCGAACCGGCCGAGCTGTGGGCCCAGACGGAGCCTGCCCTGCCGCGCTGGAACGAGCTCGGCCGCGGCCTGTGCGCCCGCTTCCTGGAATCGGCCTACTCCGGGGTCACGTAGGCGGCCGACAGGCCGCCGTCGACCATGAAGTTGGTGGCGTTCACGTAGCTCGACTCGTCGGAGGCCAGGAACACGGCCGCCTGTGCGATCTCGCTCGCCTCGGCGAACCGCCCGGGCGGCACGTGCACCAGCCGGCGCTGGGCCTGGACCGGGTCCGAGGCAAAGAGCTCCTGCAACAGCGGTGTGTCCACCGGTCCCGGGCACAGCGCGTTCACGCGCACGCCCTGGCGCGCGAACTGCACGCCCATCTCGCGCGACATGGCCAGCACCGCCCCCTTCGACGCCGTGTAGGAGATCTGCGAGGTGGCGGCGCCCATGATCGCCACGAACGAGGCGGTGTTGATCACCGACCCGCCGCCGGACTCCAGCAGGTGCGGGATCCCGTGCTTGCAGCACAGGAACACGCTGCGCACGTTCACGTCCTGGACGCGCTGCCAGGTCTCGATCGGCGTATCGGTCACCCCCATGTCCTCGGGCGGGTTGATGCCGGCGTTGTTGACCAGCACGTCGACGCGCCCGTACTCCTGCCGCGTGCGCCCGTACATGCCGGCCACCTGCTGCTCGTCGGTCACGTCGGCGCGCAGGTTCAGGTCGCCGGCGTCGCCCTCGTTGAGGTCCACCCCGACCACGGTGGCGCCCTCGGCGCGAAACGCGCGCGCCGTCTCGGCGCCGATGCCGCTGGCCGTGCCGGTGACCACGCATACCTTTTCGTCCAGGCGCCCCACTGTGATTAGCCCCTTGTAGACCAGTACACGTTCTTGACCTCGGTGTAGTGGTCCAGCGCGTGCGGGCCCAGCTCGCGTCCCACGCCCGACTGCTTGAAGCCACCGAAGGGCGTGCTCACACGCACCGAGGTGTTGGAGTTGATCGACAGCACGCCGGTCTCCACCGCGCGCGCCACGCGCAGCGCGCGGGCGCCGTCGCGGGTCCACACCGAACCCGAAAGCCCATAGATGGTGTCGTTCGCCTTGGCCACGGCGTCGGCCTCGTCGTCGAATCCGATCACGCACACCACCGGTCCGAAGATCTCCTCCACGGCGGCCCGATCGTGGACGTCGACGGGCGCCAGCACGGTGGGCGGATACCAGAACCCCGCGCCCCCGGGAGCGGAGCCGCGGGCGGCCACGGGCGAGTCCTCGGTCACGTAGGAGGCCACGCCGTCGCGGTGCGACTCCGAGATCAGCGGCCCCATCTGGGTGCGCTCGTCCAGAGGATCGCCCACCCGCACCTCGGCCACGTGGGCGGCCATCTCCTCGACGAAGGAGTCGAGCACCGAGTGCTGCACCAGGATCCGCGAGCGCGCGCAGCAGTCTTGACCTGCGTTGCCGAACACAGACATCGGCGCGGCGGCGGCCGCGGCTTCGAGGTCGGCATCGGCGAACACCAGGTTGGCCGACTTGCCGCCCAGCTCCAGCGTCACCCGCTTGATCGTCTCGGCCGCGCCGCGCGCGATCCCCCGCCCCACCTCCGTCGATCCGGTGAAGGCCACCTTGGCCACGTCGGGGTGTTCGACCAGGCGCTGCCCGCAGGTGCTGCCGGGACCGGCCACGACGTTGAGCACGCCCTCGGGCAGCCCGGCGTCGGCCGCGATCTTCTCCAGCTCCAGCGCGGTCAGGGGCGTGAGTTCCGCCGGCTTGAGCACCACCGTGTTCCCGGCGGCCAGCGCGGGGCCGAGCTTCCACGCCGCGATGGTCAGGGGGAAGTTCCAGGGCACGATCAGCGCCACCACGCCGAGCGGCTCGCGGAAGGTCATGTCCACCCCACCGGCCACGGGGATCGTGTCCCCCAGCAGGCGCTCGGGCGCGCCAGCGTAGTAGCGGAAGGTGTCTACGACCATGCCCATCTCGTCGCGGGCGTCGGCGATCGGCTTGCCGACGTTGCGGGCCTCGAGCACGGCCAGGTCCTCCAGCCGGTCCTCCAGGGCGTCGGCCAGCAGGCGCAGGATGGCTCCTCGGGCGGGCGGCTCCACCGCCCGCCAGGCCGGAAACGCCTCGCGGGCGCGGGCCACCGCGGCGTCCACGTCCTCCACGCCGGCGCGCGGCACCTCGGCCATCACCTGCGCGGTGGCCGGCTCGACGACCGAGATCACGGCGCGACCTGACGTTCGCGTGCGGCGGCCACCAGCGCGCCGATCACGCTGGCGCGCAGGTCCTCCTCCGGGTGCCAGAGCACGCCGAGGGCGAACGGGCGCTCGGGCAGCTCCAGCGCCTCGATTACCTGGTCGGGCTCTGACCACCCGGTCACCACCAGGCCCTCGCCCACCTCGGCCACGCCCTGGTGGTGGTGGGACTTGACCGCCAGCCGGTCCCGGCCGGCGGCTTGGGAGGCCAGCGACCCGGGCTCCAGGCGCACGTCGTGGTCACCGAACGTGCCCGGCGTGTGGCGGTGCTCGTCGTGACCCAGCGAGTCGGGCAGGTGCTGGTCGATCGTTCCGCCGCAGGCCACGTTGAGCATCTGCATGCCGCGGCAGATGCCCAGCACGGGCATGTCGCGCTCCAGCGCGGCGTGCGTCAGGGCCAGCTCGAAGCGGTCCCGCTCGGGGCGGGTGCCCTTGGTCTGCTCGTGCGGCCGGGCTCCGTAGGTGGACGCATCCACGTCGGACCCGCCGGCCAGCATGAGGCAGTCCACGTGTTCGAGCACCAGCGCCGGGTTCTCGGCGGCGGCGTCATCGGGCGGCAGGACCAGCGCCACGGCGCCAGCGTCCTGGACGGCCCGCGCGTAGTTGCTCGGGGCCATGGTCACCTCGGTGTCCCAGGCCCCCCACCGGACCCGTTCGACCGCGGCACAGATCCCGACCGCGATGCTCAAAGCCTCTCGAAGCCGCGGAACTTCTCCCAGTCGGTCACGGCGGCGTCGAAGGCGGCCAGCTCCACGTCGGCGTGGTTGAGGTAGTGGTCGACCACGTCGGCGCCGAAGGCCTCACGGGCCACCGCCGAGTCCGCGAACAGGGCGCGCGCGTCGCGAAGGCTGGAGGGCACGCGCTCGCGGTCGGTCGTGTAGGCGTTGCCCTCCAGCGGCGGCTCCAGGTCCAGGCCGTTCTCGATCCCGTGCAGCCCCGCAGCGATCATGGCCGACAGCGCGAGGTAGGGGTTCACGTCGGCGCCGGGCAGGCGGTTCTCGATCCGCAGCGACGGGCCGTGGCCGACGGCGCGCAGGGCGCAGGTGCGGTTGTCCACCCCCCAGGCCACGGCCGTGGGCGCGAACGAGCCCTCGGCGAAGCGCTTGTAGGAGTTCACCTGGGGGGCAAAGAGCAGGGTGAGCTCGCGCATGGCGGCCAGCTGGCCCGCCACGAACGAGTCGAACAGCGCCTTGTCCTCGCCGAAGGCGTTCGTGCCGTCCTCCTTGCCCAGCGAGCAGTGGATGTGGCACGAGTTGCCCTCCAGCTCGTTGAACTTGGCCATGAAGGTGAGCGCGTAGCCCTCCTGGGCGGCGATCTCCTTGGCGCCGTTCTTGTAGACCGCGTGCTCGTCGCAGGCGCGCAGCGCCGGGCCGTAGCGGAAGTTGATCTCGTGCTGGCCGAAGTTGCACTCGCCCTTTGAGTTCTCCACCGTCATCTCCGCGCCGGCCATGTCGTTGCGGATGCGCCGGATCAGCGGCTCGACGCGGGCGGTGCCGAGCAGGGAGTAGTCGACGTTGTAGAGGTTGGCCGGCTCCAGGTCGCGGTAGCCGGCCTTCCACGCCTCCTCGTAGGTGTCACGAAAGAGCATGAACTCCAGCTCGGTGCCGGCCATGGCGGTCAGCCCGCGCTCGGCCAGGCGGTCGAGCTGGCGGCGCAGGATCTGGCGCGGCGAGGCCAGCACCTCCTTGCCCTCGCTCCACTGGAGGTCGGCCATGACCATCACCGTGGCCGGGTGCCAGGGGATGGGGCGCAGCGTGTCCAGGTCGGGCTTCATCTCGAAGTCCCCGTAGCCCCGCTCCCACGAGGACATCTCGTAGCCCTCGACCGTCTCCATGTCCACGTCCACGGCCAGCAGGTAGTTGCACCCCTCGGCCCCGTGCTCGAGCACGTCCTCGACGAAGTGGGTGGCGGTCAGCCGCTTGCCCTGCAGCCGGCCCTCCATGTCGGCGATGGCAAGCAGGACGGTGTCCACGGTGCCGTCCGCGGCCGCACGCTTGAGATCGCCGAGCTTCACGGGCGTGAGGCTAGAGGCGGCGACGCCCCAACGCTCAAGAGATCTCCTTTGCCAGCCCGGCCTCTTCCAGGTCGACCTGGCGCACCGAGCCGGTGAAGTGTCGCTTGGCGCTGACCAGCCACCACACCCCCACCACCATGAGCACGACCAGCACCGTGATCGGCGCGTAGTTGACCGCCTTCCAGGAGAAGTCCTTGTTCCCCGGCACCGCCGCCGGGGTGAAGGGGAGGCAGAAGATGATCGTGATCAGCCCCACCCACACGGTGGCCAACGGGTTCATCCACTTGTACTTGCGACCGTTGGTCCAGGGGCCCGCCTCGAACTGATCGCCGACGCGCCAGCGCAGGAAGATCGGAATCACGTAGGCGATGTAGAGCCCGATCACGGCGATCGACACCACGGCGAAGAATGCGTAGGGGAAGGCCCCGTCTCCCTTGAGCGCGGGCAGCGTGATGATCAGGGCGGCTACGGCCATGGCGACCACAGCGGCCGCGGGCACGCCCTTCTCGTTCACGCGCGAGAGCCTGCGCCAGCCCGGCACGCCGCGGTCGCGCGAGAAGGCAAAGCACATCCGCGACGCGCTGGTGAGGCACGCCGCCCCGCAGAACAGCTGCCCCACGGTGGAGATGAGCACCACGGTCTTCAGTGCGGAGCTGGACAGCGATGAGGCGAAGACGTCGATCGCGGAGCCGGCGCCGAACACCGCCCCCTCGTTGATCGCCTTCACGTCGGTGGCGGCAAACGTGATGGCCAGCAGCACGATCCAGCCGATCACCGCCGAGTAGAAGATGGAGCGCCAGACGCCCTGCGCGGCGGACTTCGCGGCGCCGTGGGTCTCCTCGGAGATGTGGGCCGAGGCGTCGAAGCCGGTGATCGTGTACTGGGTGAGCAGGAAGCCCAGCGGCAGCACGTAGAACCAGTACATGTTGCTGCCGAAGCCGGAGTTGTTGATCCGGTTGGTGAACACGAAGTCGAACGACTGGTGCTTGTCCGGGACCAGCACGAGGATCGCCACGATCACCGCCACCCCGGCGACGTGCCAGAACACCGAGATGTTGTTGATGCGCGCCAGCAGGTGGGTCGAGAAGATGTTCAGCAGCGTGTGGACCAGCAGGATCAGCGCGAAGAGCAGGAAGATCTCCGACAGGATGTGCTTGTCGTCGGCGAAGTTGACGAGCAGGTCGACCTTGTAGAAGCCGAACAGCGCGTTCATGAACGTCGCGCAGGCGTAGTCCACCGAGGCGGTCACGGCCACGAGCCCGATCATGTTGAACCACCCGGTGAACCAGCCCCACACCGGGCCCCCGAGTCGTGATGCCCACCAGTAGATCCCGCCCGCGGTCGGGTACGAGGACACCAGCTCGGCCATGCAGAAGCCGATGATCAGGATGGGGATGGAGATGAGCGGCCAGCCCCAGGAGATGGCAACCGGGCCGCCGTTGTTCCAAGCCTGGCCGTAGGTCGTGAAGCACCCCGCCAGGACCGAGATGATCGAGAACGAGATGGCGAAGTTGGAGAACCCGCTCCAGGCGCGGTTCAGGTCCTGCTTGTAGCCCAGCTCGGCCAGTCGCTTCTCGTCCGCATCCTGTTCGACAACCGCTTCAGTGGCCAAAGCACCTCTCCTCGTCGCGGACGGCTCCCCAAATGGTTTGGCCGCCCCACCTATGAATGGCGCGAGCCTACGCCGGGGCGCGAGCCCAAGTCAACCGCCTTTAGGAGGAAGTGCCGACCGCCGCGGGCTCGGGGTCCCAGGCCATCGGGGCGAGCGGCCCCACGGGGGGCAGCAGGCCGGCCAGGATGTGCTCCGTGCCCTCGATGTGGGCGCGCATCAGGCGCACGGCGCGGGGGGCGTCGCGGCGCGAGATCAGCGCCAGCAGCCGGCGGTGCTGGCCGTTGGAGCGGTTGAGCACGTGCTGGGGGTGGGGAATGCGCGTGAGCAGGTCGCTCATCTGGCCCTGGAGCTCGGTCATCGTCGTGACCAGCCGCGGGGAGCGGGCGGCCTCGGCCAGCCCGATGTGAAAGCGCGTGTCGGCGCGGCGGTACTCGGCGAAGTCCGGGGCCACCGCCATCCGGTCGACCAGAGCACCCAGCCGGTCGAGGTCCTCGCTCCCGGCGCGCTCGCAGGCCAGGATGCAGCCGCCGGTCTCGGCCGCCACGCGGGCGTCGAGCACCGCCCACGCCTCCTCGCCCAGGGGCTCGCCGCCGCCCTCGGCCACCAGCGGCGGATCGGCCGCCACGAAGGTCCCGCCGGTGCGACCGCGGTAGGCCACGAGGTGCCCGCTCTGGACCAGGGTCGTGAGCGCCTGACGCAGCGTCGAGCGCGAGATGCGCAGCTGATAGGCGAGGTCGCGTTCCGCTGGCAACTGCGAGCCCGGCGCCAGCAGGCCCAGCCGGATGGCCGTGCCCAGGCGCTCGACGGTCTCCTCGAAGGTGCTCGGCGGCTGCACCGGCTCGAACACCGCGGCCGTGGCGACGCTTCGCTCCATTCGGGCACCGTACCTCTCCCAGCCTCGGAAGTCATGAGTAGCATCGCCCGGAGTGGACCTGCGCAAGGAGACGGTCGTACTCGAGACCGACCGCTACCGGGTCGAGGGGCAGATGACCCTGCCCGCCGACGGCTTCGGCAGCCGGCTCTCCGACTACGTGAATCGCCGCGACGTGGAGTTCTTCACCGTCCAGGACGCCACGCTGTCCCCGCTCGATGGGGGAGATTCCTGGGCCGCGCCGGTGCTCATGGTTGCCAGCCGCCACATCCGGCTGATATGTCCTTCTGACGCGGGGTAGACAGGGTCTTCCGTCCGGAGGGCTCTCGACGATCCCGCACGCCATGTTGGCTCTGCTCGTATGCCAGGACAGAAACTGTCGCGCCGCCTTCGAGGCCGAGGGGTCGCCCGACGCCATCGAGGAGCTGGTCTGCGAGGACTGCGGCGGCCCCCTCCAGGCGGTGGGCTACGCCGACGCGGAAGCGGGACAGGGCCGGCACGGAGCCGTGCCCGAAGTGCGCCGAGCGGCCTGAGCCGGGCCGTCGCATGATCTAGCCTCCCGGGCTCACCTGGAGAGGTGTCCGAGTGGCTTAAGGAGCGCGATTGGAAATCGCGTGGGCGGGGTTGACCCGTCTCGAGGGTTCGAATCCCTCCCTCTCCGTCTCGCGGGCTCCCCTCACAACCCCAATCTCCTCACGCCGTTCTCGTTCCAGCCCAGGTGGTGGGCCAGCTCGTGCCGGAGCGTGCGCTCGACCTGCGCCCGCAGCAGGCCGGGGTCGTGGCCGAAGTCGCGTTCGAGCGTGTCGCGGTAGATGATGATCCTGTCCGGGTGGTCGTCGCGGGCCACCGTGTCGCCGATGTAGTGGCCGTAGGCGCGGTACTCGCGCCCGCGGGCCGAGATCACCACCGGCGTGGTCTCCAGCAGCGAGCGGAACTCGGCGGGAAGGTCGTCGATCGCGCGGGTGACCAGTTCGTCGAACTCGTCCGGCGGGGCCTCCGGGGGTGGCAGCTTGGCCAGCGTCTCGCTGCGCTGGACGACGCGGTCGAACTCGGCCTCGCTGGGGCCCTCGCCCATCAGCGCCACGGCGCCCCAGGCGGCCAGCAGCGTCAGCGCTATCCCCCCGGCGACGAAGCTCACCAGTCCCATCGCGCCCGACAGCGAGGGCGGGTTGACCAGGAATAGGATCGTGCCCACCACGAAGGCGGCGATCGCCGCGGCCCGAAGGGGAGTCCTGGCCGTCTCCATCCCGTCCGAGGGTAGGGCCCCTAGAGTGACCGACGTGGCGGGACGGTCCAAGTGAGGGATGCCAGGCCGGCGGAGGAGACCCGCCGCGTGCGGGTCCTGGCCGCGGGCGGCACCATCGCCATGGTCGGCGACGGCACGGGCGCAGTGATGCCCGAGCTCGACGGCGCAGCCCTGCTGGCCGCGATGCCGGGGCTCGAGACCCGGCACGGCATCGACGCCGAGACGGTGATCAACGTGCCCAGCGCGCACCTCACCCTCGAGGACCAGCTGCACATCTGCCGGGCCGCCCGCGACGCGGCCCGCCGCGGGATCGGCGTGGTGGTCACCCACGGCACCGACACCCTCGAGGAGACGGCGATGCTCTGCGACGTGATCCACGACGCGGAGGCCCCGATCGTGTTCACCGGCGCCATCCGCCCGGCCTCGGCCCCCGGCGCCGACGGTCCGGCCAATCTCTCCGACGCCGTCAGCGTGGCAGCCAGCGAGGCCGCCGCCGGCCTCGGTGTGCTCGTCTGCTTCGGCGGCGAGATCCACCACGCGCGCTGCGTGCGAAAGACCGACACCACGTCATTGGTGGCCTTCTCCTCGCCCCAGACCGGCCCGCTCGGGCGCGTGACCGAGGGCCACTCCACGATCTGGTCGCGCGTTCCCCGCAACCCGCCGCTGGACCCGCCCGACCTGCACCGCCGCGTGCTGGTGGTGCCCACGATGGCGGGCGACGACGGATCGCTGGCCCAGGCCGCGCTGGACACCGAGCCCGACGGCGTGATCATCGGCACGCTGGGCGCCGGCCACCTGGGGCCCCCGCTGCTCGAGGTGTGGGCGGCCGCGGCCGAGCGGATCCCGGTGGTGGCCTACTGCCGGCCCGAGCGCGGCGTGGTGCTCAACGCGACCTACGGCTACCGCGGCTCGGAGCGCGACCTGCGCGAGACGCGGATCATTCCCGCCGGCTTCCTGTCGCCCCAGGCGGCCAGGATGAAGCTGCTGGCCTGCCTGGCCGGGGGGCTCTCGATCGACGAGGTCCGCTGGGCCTTCCGCCAGGACGACGGCTAGCTTGCAGTCCGTCCGGCGCGGGCCGCACCATGGCCCCCATGCTGCTGGCCATCCTAATCTGCTCGGACGAAGACTGCGAGACCACCGCGGAGGAGGTCGGCACGCTGGAGGAGCTGGACTCGTTCCTGTGCGGCGACTGCGACTGCCTGATGCAGATCGTGGCGATCGAAGAGGTCGAGGTCGCCGAGGTCGTGCAGCTGCGGCGCTGGGCGCCCCGCCAGCTGGCCGCCTGATCAGCGCTTCTCGGAGTCGCCTTTCAGCGCGTCCTTGACCTTGTCGACGCCGTGCTTGGCCGCGCCCGAGGCGCGGTCCACGCGTCCCTCGTTCTTCAGCGACTTGTCGCCGGTTACGGTGCCCACGCCCTCCTTGAGGCGGCCCTTGGCGTCGTCGACGTTCTTCGGTTCGTCACCCATCTGCGCTCCCTTCCGCTGGTGGTCGTTCCAGGGCAACCTACCCCAGCCCTCGCGGTTGTTCGCACCCAAGCGGTGAATGACGATTCATTCGCCCTATGGACGAATAAGTCGTCACTCGGCCTCCGGGGCCCGGCGGGGGGCCGGGAGAGATCCGAGCGGCGGCACCAGCTCCGGGCGCTGGAGGCGCAGCAAGCCGAACGCAGCCACCGTGGCCGAGTCGGCGATCGTGCCGTCACGCAGCATCTCCTCGACCCGGCTGAGGCCGAAGCGGCCCACGCGCAGCCCCTCCTCCTCGGGCTCGAGATCCTGCTCGCCCTGCTCCAGGTCGGTGGCCAGCCACAGGTCAAACGGCTGATTCGAGATCCCGTAGGCGAAGTACAGCCGCCCCAGTCGCTCCATGGCCCCCGCACGTAGGCCGGTCTCCTCGGCCAGCTCGCCCCGGGCCAGCTGCTCGGGATCGGGATCCTCCTCCGCGCCGTCCCATGCCCCCTGGGGCAGCTCCCAGAAGCGCCGCGCCACCGGATGGCGGTACTGCTCGATCATCACCACCTCCTCGCCCTGGAGCGCCACGATCACGGCCGAAGGCGACTTCTCGACCACGGAGTAGAGGCCCATCGAGCCGTCGGCGCGTTCCAGCTGGTCCTCGCGCACCGTCATCCAGCGGTTCTCGTAGACCACCCGCGATGAGGTGACCCGCGGCGGCTTCACGGGAGAACCTCGCTGCGCACCCGGCCGAGCCGGCTGCATGCGCTCACATCGCGCGCGAGATCACCATCCGCTGGATCTCGTTGGTGCCCTCGTAGATCTGGGTGATCTTGGCGTCGCGCATCATCCGCTCCACCGGGTATTCGGTCACGTAGCCGAAGCCGCCGAGCACCTGCACCGCGTCCACTGTCACCTCCATCGCCGCGTCGGAGGCGAACAGCTTGGCCATCGAGGAGTACTTGCCCAGGTCGGGCGCGTTGCGGTCGGCCTTCGCGCAGGCGGTGTAGAGCAGCTCGCGCGCGGCGGCGGTCTTGGTCTCCATATCGGCCAGCTTGAAGGCGATCGCCTGGTGCTCGATGATCGGCTTGCCGAAGGAGATGCGCTCCTTGGCGTACTGGGTGGCGTAGTCCGTCGCGCCCTGGGCGATGCCCACGGCTTGGGCGCCGGCGCCCAGGCGGGTGCGCTCGAGCGTGGAGAGCGCCACCTTCATGCCCCTCCCCTCCTCGCCGATCAGGGCGTCGGCGGGCACGCGCACGTCCTCGAGCACGGGCTGGCCGGTGGGCGAGCCCTTGATGCCGATCTTGTGCTCGAGCTTGGGCACCGAGAAGCCCGGCGTGTCCTTGTCCACCACGAACGCGGAGATGCGCTTGGTCTCGCGATCGGTGACCGCGAACACCACGTAGAAGTCGGCCACCGTCGCGTTGGTGATCCAGTTCTTGGTGCCGTTGAGGATCCAATCGCTGCCGTCCTTGACCGCGCTGGTGCGCATGGCGCCGGGGTCCGAGCCGGCCTCGGGCTCGGACAGGCAGAAGGCGGGCGACTTCTCGCCCGACGCACAGTCGGGCAGCCAGCGCTGCTTCTGCTCGTCGGTGCCGTGCAGCTGGATCGGGAGGGTGCCCAGCTCCTGGACCATCAGGATCAGCGCCGAGGAGGCGCACGCCTTGGCGATCTCCTCCACCGCCACGTTGAGCATCAGCGTGCCCGTGCCGGTGCCGCCCAACTCCTCCGGGAAGGGGAGGCCGAGGATGTCGTGCTCGGCCAGCGCCTTGCGCACGTCCCACGGGTATTCGCCGGTGCGGTCGATCTCCGCCGCGCGCGGCGCCACGACACCGGCCACGAGGTCGCGGATCGTGTCGCGGAAGTCCTGGAACTCCTGGGGCAGGGTGTAGGCGTCGGCGCCCGGCGTAGCGGTGGCGGTCATTGGCGCCAGCCTAGGGCAGCACTCCAGGTAGCCTTCGTCACGGTGAGCCGGGAAGACTGGTCGGCACCTCATCGTGCTGCCTGAGATAACCAACTTCGCCGCTCCCCTCGCCCTCGTCGCCGGCGGCCTGACCCTCGGCGTGCTCGCCTTGGCGCTGACCAAGCGGGCTCCGGTGCCCGCGCCGCTGATCTTCCTGGTGGCCGCCGCGGCCACCTCGGATCTGTGGCCGAGCCTGTACGGGGACGTGTCGATCGTGACCGTCGAGCGCGTGGCGGTGGTGGCGCTGATCGTGATCCTGCTCTCCGGCGGCATGGACATCGGGGCGGCGCGGCTGCGCCGGTCGCTGCGCGACATCAGCGTGCTTGGGGTGCTCGGCACCTTCGCGACCGCGGGCGGAGCGGCGGTGGCGGGGCACGTCCTCTTGGGCCTGGACTGGAAGGTGAGCGGGGTGCTGGGCGCCGCGTTGGCGCCCACCGACCCGGCCGTGATGTTCTCCGTGCTCGGCGGGCGCGAGATCGGCGGTCGGTCGGGCACGGTGCTCGAGGGCGAGGCCGGGGTGAACGACCCGGCCGGCATCGCGCTGCTGCTAGGCATGGTGGAGGTGGCGACCCACGCGGATGCCTCCGTGCTGGTGATCCTGCGCGAGTTCGCCCTCGAGATGGGCATAGGCGCAGCCGCTGGGGCGGCCGGCGGCCTGCTGCTCGGGCGCTTGGTGCGGCGCGTGAGCCTGCCCGGGCGGGGCCACTACCTCGTGCTTGTCCTGACCGCCGCCGCCCTGCTCTACGCCGTAACGGCGCTGTTCGGTGGCTCGGGCTTCCTCGCCGTGTTCGTCGCCGGGCTGCTGCTGGGCGATGCCCACCTGCCCCATCGCGACGAGGTCGACTCCTTCGTGTCCGCCCTCTCCAGCCTGGCCGAGGTCGCGGTCTTCTTGGCCCTGGGCCTGACCATCGACGTCGGCGGCATCGCCGCGCGCGACTGGCTGGGCGGGCTGGCGCTAGCCGCCGTGCTGGTGGTGCTGATCCGTCCGCCGGTGGTGTTCGCCGCGCTTGCCCGCTCCGGGCTGGCCCGCGGCGAGAGGGCGTTCGTGGCCCTGACCGGCCTGAAGGGGGCGGTCCCGATCCTGCTCGCGGCCTTCGCCGTGCTAGGTGGCGTGCCCCACGCGGCCCGGCTGTACGACCTGGTCTTCGTGGTGGTGCTGCTGTCCGTGGCTGTCCAGGGCACGATGGTCGGCCCGGTGGCCAGGCGGCTCGGGGTCCCGATGGCGCCGCGCGCCGACCCCTGAGTCAGCGCGAGCGCTTGTCGGTCAGGCGCTCGAACACCTTCGAGGACTGGCGCTCGACCTCGTCGCTCATCGTCAACTGATAGACGGCGAGGACCACCTGCGCCGACATCGGGCGCAGCCGCTCGATCGTCGCGGAGATCTCGCCCCAGCGCTCGGGCGGGAACCCGTCGCGCTCGAAGGGCCGGAACACGTCGTCCATGAACAGGCGGATGAACTCGCGCGCGATCGAGCGCGAGGAGTCGCGCACCTTCTCGACCACGGCCAGGGCGTGGCGCAGGGGCACGCCGCGGGAGGTCAGCTCCTGGGCCACGTCGAGCAGAGACGGCGCCGGTGCCTCGTAGCGGTCGTCGCCCAGCGCGACGAGCAGCCCGAGCGCCTCGGCCTGCCCCAGCACCCCCGAGACGTCGTCGTCGCCGAAGCGCTCCGCTAGCTCGGCCACGGTGACCACCTCGGCCTGCTCGGTCTCGAACGGGCGGCCGGCCTGCTCGATCACGTCGAGCACCCCGCCCTCCGCGCCGGCGGCGCGCTCGATCAGCCGCTTGATCGCTGTCAGGTTGAAGCCGTCGGCCTGCAGGCGCCCGATCAGGGTCAGCCGGGCCACGTGCTCCTTGCCGTAGTAGCCGATCCGGTCGCGGATCAGCGGGGGCTGCAGCAGGTCGCGGGCGCGGTGCGAGCGGATGTTGCGGACGGTCAGCCCGGTCTCGGCGGCCAGCTCCTCGATCGTGAACGGATGCGACTCGCCGGGCATCGGGCGCCGGCGGCTAGAAGCCGCGCGACTCGACCAGCGCCTGGATCCGCTGCTCGAATTCCGGGGCCTCCCGACGCAGCATCTCCACCTGCGAGTTCGTGAGGAAGAAGCCGCCGGAGTCCTCGGCGGCCTCCACCGAGGCCTTGCGCAGACCGTGCTTGGTCACGCCGATCTCGCCGACCACGTCGCCGTTGCCCACGGTGGCCAGCGTCTCCTCCTTGGAGCAGACCTCGAGCGAGCCTTTCTCGATCGCGAACAGCTGGAACGACGAGTCGCCGCGCTTGATCAGCGTGTCCCCCTTCTCCGCCGACCAGTCGCGCACGACGCCCGCGAGCTTCTCCAGCTGGTCGTCGGGCAGATCTGCAAACAGGTCGAACCCCTTAAAGCGCTCTACGTCCACCGGCACCCCTCCGTTCGTTGGCCAGAGCCTAACCGGGCGCGCTAGGCCGCCGCCGGCTCGGGCAGCGGGAAGAGGCCGACGAAGCGCTCGATCACCCGCTCGTCGCCTTCGACGGCGAGATCCCCCGTGCGGCGCGCGTCGGCCACCGACCGGTGGCCGTGGATCAGAGCCAGCAGGGTCCCCGGGTCGGTTCGGATCGCCGCGTCGGGATCGTCGACCTCGCCACGCTCCACCTCCATCCGGCCGTCGGCGACCTCGACCCGGAACGCGTCCTCGCCGAGGCGCAGTCCCAGGCGCGCACGAAGGTCGCCCGCCAACTCGGGATCGAAGAGGGTCTGCAGTGAGACGATGTGGGCGTCCAGGCTCATCCCCACCCCGTCCGGCGGCGCGGGCGCACGGGCGCCCCAGCGGCCGAGCGCGATCAGGACCGGCTCGAGCTCGACTCCCCACTCGGTGAGCTCATAGACCTGAGAGGCCGCCGGGGGCGGAAGCTTGCGGCGGCGCACGACTCCCACGGACTCGAGCTCGCGCAGGCGCTGGGCGAGGACGTCGGGGCTCACGCCCGTGAGCCCGGCGCGCAGGTCGGTGAAGCGCTTGGGGCCCAACACCAGCTCGCGTACGACCATCAGCGCCCAGCGCTCCCCGACGCGGTCCAGCGCCCGCGGCACGCCGCAGGCCTCGCCGTAGGTACGCATCGTCGCCATGGGTCGATTCTAGCGCAGATACTCCGGTTCAACGACTTAGTGGTTGGTTTCTCCAACTTTGTGGTAGAACTCCCCTATCGCAACGGTGATCGCACATGTGGCCGGGTTCCCGGTCGAGGAACTGTTCCCGCTGGCCTACGGCAGCGCCGGCTTCCTGGTGGCCGTGCGAGCGCTGACCTCACGACGAAAGGAGACGCGACGATGACCGCGCACAAGGTGGCCAGCCGTGACGAGTGGCTGGCCGCACGGCGGGACCTGCTCGCCGCCGAGAAGGAATTGACACGCCGCAGCGACGAGCTGGCCCTGCGCCGGCTCGAGCTGCCCTGGGTGCCGGTGGAGAACGAGTACGTCTTCGAGACGGACACCGGCCCCAAGACCCTGGCCGGGCTCTTCGACGGTCGCTCGCAGCTGCTCGTCTACCACTTCATGTTCGGGCCCGAGGACACCGAGGGGTGCCCGAGCTGCTCGCTCTCGGCCGACCACTTCGACGGTCCGGCGGTCCACCTCAACCAGCGCGATGTGACCTTCACGTCCATCTCCCGTGCGCCCCTCGAGCGGCTCGAGGCCTACAAGGAGCGCATGGGGTGGAAGTTCTCCTGGGTGTCGTCGCTGGGCAGCGACTTCAACTTCGACTTCAACGTCTCGTTCACCGAGGAGCAGCACCAGACGAGCGGCGAGTACAACTTCGCCCCGATCGAGCAGCCGTGGTACGAGCTGCCCGGGATGAGCGCGTTCGCGCTGGAGGACGGGGTCGTCTACCACACCTACTCCAGCTTCTCCCGCGGCGGGGACGTGCTCATGGGCCTCTACCAGCTGCTCGACCGCATGCCCAAGGGGCGAAACGAGGACGGCTACGAGCACCACCCGATGGAATGGGTCCGCAGGCACGACGACTACGAAGGAGCGCACGCATGAACGACCGAAATCGCTGGATCGCCCTCTACGTGCTCTGCGCGGGGATGCTGATGATCGTCCTCGACATGACCGTCGTGAACGTCGCCCTTCCCTCGATCCAGGACGACCTCGGCTTCGCCCAGTCGAGCCTCGCGTGGGTGGTCAACGCCTACCTGATCGCCTTCGGTGGCCTGCTGCTGCTTGCCGGCCGGCTCGGAGACCTCGTCGGGCGCCGGACGATCTTCCTGGTCGGCCTGGCGATCTTCTGCGTCGCGTCGCTGCTGTGCGGCGTCTCGCAGAGCGAGGAGATGCTCGTGGGCGCGCGCTTCCTCCAGGGCATCGGCGGAGCCATGACTTCCGCCGTCATCCTCGGGATGATCGTGACGATGTTCCCCGAGCAGCGGGAACAGGCCAAGGCGATCGGCGTCTTTGCCTTCGTGGCCTCCGCGGGCGGCGCCGTCGGCCTGCTCGCCGGGGGCATCCTCACCCAGCTGATCAGCTGGCACTGGATCTTCTTCGTGAACCTCCCCATCGGCGTGGTGACTGCGGTGCTCGCCAAGCGGCTGGTCGCCCGCGACGAGGGGCTCGGCTTCGCCGGGGGGGCCGACCTGGCCGGCGCCGTGCTGATCACCAGCGCCCTGATGCTCGGCGTCTACACGATCGTCGGACCCGCCGCGGAGGACGGCTGGGGAGCGGGAGCCACGCTCGGGACCGCCGCCGGGTCGCTGGCACTGCTGGCCGCATTCATCGCGCGGGAGGCCACCGCGGCCAGCCCGCTCATACCGCTGCGCATCTTCCGCTCGCGCAACGTGGCCGGCGCCAACCTGGTGCAGGTGCTCGGGGTAGCGGGCATGTTCGGGATGTTCTTCCTTGGCGCGCTCTACCTCCAGCGGATCCTGCACTACGACGCGCTGAAGACCGGGCTCGCGTTCCTGCCGGTCACCCTGGTCATGGGCACGCTGTCGGTGCGCTACACCGACCGGCTGGTCATGCGCTTCGGCGCGCGCCGGATGGTGATCTCGGGCATGCCGCTGATGGGCCTCGGACTGGTGGTGTTCGCGCTCGCCCCGGTCGACGGCAACTACGTGACCGACGTGCTTCCGGTGATGATCCTGCTCGGGGCCGGTGCCGGCCTGGGCTTCCCATCGCTGATGACGATCGCCATGTCGGGCGCCACGCCGAGCGACGCGGGGCTCGCCTCCGGGCTGGTCAACACCTCGGCCCAGGTGGGCGGCGCCCTCGGCTTGGCCGTTCTCGCCACGCTCTCCTCCACCCACACCGCCGCCCTCGCCCGCGACGGCCACAGCGCCGCCTCGGCACTCAACGGCGGCTTCCACCTCGCGTTCGTGATCGGAGCGGTCCTGGTGGTCGGGGCCATCGTGGTGGCCGCAACCGTGCTGGAGCCCGCGCGGCGGGAGCAGCCGGTCGAGTCGCAGCCGGCCTACGCCGAGGCCTGAGAGGTGTTCTCGCCGGTCGTCGTCTCCCTGCCCGTCGACTCGCGCCGGCGGTCGTTCGACTTCTACCGCCAGGCACTCGAGCTGGAAGCGATCGGCCCGCTGGCCGACGACGGCCTGCCCGAGCCGCTCCAGTTCGTGCTCAACGAGGGGTTGCGGCTCATGCTGATCCCCGAGAAGGGCTTCGGCTGGGTGATCGGCTCCTCGGAAGTCGCGCCCAGAGGACACAGCGAGGCCTTTCTGACCCTCGCGGCGGAGAGCGACACTTCGGTGAACGAGATGATCGAGCGGGCGCAACGCGCCGGCGCCGAGCTCGTCTACGCGCCTGGACCCTCGTGGTGGGGGTACGCCGGTGCGTTCGCGGATCCCGACGGGCACATGTGGATGGTCAGGTCGGAGGCGGCAGCCGGGGAGTGAGCTCGGAACTTCTTCGAAAGCGTGTCGATCTCGCCTAGGTTCGTTCGACGCCTGAGTGAGAGACCCCCTAACGAAGGAGCACACGATGCGAGTAATGGTCCTGGTCAAGGCCAACGAAGAGTCCGAGGCGGGCACGATGCCCAGCGAGCGGCTCCTCACCGAGATGGGCAACTTCAACGAGGAGCTGGTCAAGGCAGGCGTGATGCTGGCGGGCGAGGGCCTGCACCCCAGCGCCCTGGGCGCCCGCGTGAAGTTCTCCGGCAAGGAGCGAACGGTGGTCGACGGCCCGTTCACCGAGACCAAGGAGCTCGTGGCCGGCTACTGGCTGTGGCAGGTCAAGTCGATGGACGAGGCGCTCGAATGGGTCAAGCGCTGCCCCAACCCGATGGAGTCCGAGTCCGAGATCGAGGTGCGCCAGGTGTTCGAGGCCGAGGACTTCGGCGACGAGTTCACGCCCGAGCTGAGGGAGCAGGAGGACCGGCTGCGGGCGCAGGCCGAGCAGAACGGCTAGCGCGCGTGCTTTAGTCGGAGGCCGTGGCGACGGCCTCCGACACCCACCGCGCCATCGACGCGGTCTGGCGAATCGAATCGGCCCGCCTGATCGCCGGCCTGGCACGGATGGTGCGCGACGTCGGCGTGGCCGAGGAGCTGGCCCAGGATGCGCTGGTCGCCGCGCTGGAGCAGTGGCCGGAGTCGGGCGTGCCCGACAACCCGGGCGCCTGGCTAATGGCCACGGCAAAGCACCGGGCGATCGACCGCCTGCGGCGCGGCCAGGTGCTCGAGCGAAAGCGCGAGGAGCTGGGGCGCGCGATCGAGGTCGAGCGCCAGGGTGACCAGGATGACCTGGCCGCCGAGGTGGACGACGACATCGGCGACGACCTGCTCAGCCTGATCTTCACCGCCTGCCACCCCGTGCTCTCCACCGAGGCGCGGGTGGCGCTCACGCTGCGGCTGGTAGGCGCGCTGACCACGGCCGAGATAGCGCACGCCTACCTGGTGGGGGAGGCCACCATCGCCCAGCGGATCGTGCGGGCCAAGCGGACGCTGGCCGAGGCGCACGTGCCCATCGAGACGCCGAGCGGCGAGGACCGCGACGCGCGCCTGGCCTCGGTGCTCGAGGTCGTCTACCTGATCTTCAACGAGGGCTACTCGGCCACCGCGGGCGACGACTGGATGCGCCCCGCTCTGTGCGAGGACGCCCTGCGCCTGGGTCGGATCCTGGCCGAGCTGGTCCCTCGCGAGCCCGAGGTCCACGGGCTCGTGGCTTTGATGGAGATCCAGGCCTCGCGCTCGCGTGCGCGGGTGGACTCCTCCGGCGAGCCGATCCTCCTGCTCGACCAGAATCGCGCACGCTGGGACCGACTTCTGATCGGCCGCGGCCTCGCCGCCCTCGAGCGGGCCGAGCGCCTCGGCGGGGCCACGGGCCCCTACGCGCTGCAGGGGGCGATCGCGGCCTGCCACGCGCGCGCCGGCGCCCCCGAGGACACCGACTGGGAGCGGATCGCCACCCTCTACGACGCACTGGCCGAGCGTGCCCCCTCCCCGGTCGTCGAGCTGAACCGGGCGGTGGCGCTGGGGATGGCCTTCGGCCCGGCCGCCGGCCTGGAGCTGGTCGATCAGCTCACCGATGAGCCGTCGCTGGCCAGCTACTACCTGCTGCCCAGCGTGCGCGGCGACCTGCTGGCCAAGCTGGGGCGCGTCGACGAGGCGCGCGTCGAGCTCGAGCGAGCGGCCGGGCTCACCGACAACGAGCGCGAACGCCGGCTTCTGCTCCAGCGCGCCGGCACGTGCGGCGGTTGACCGTCGGCCGATCCTTGACTCTCCGGGGGCAGAGCCTTAGAAGCCGCCCATGAGCGACCCCTACGAGACGATCCTCTACGCCGTCGACGGGCCCGTGGCCACGGTCACGCTCAACCGGCCCGACGCCTTGAACACGATCGTCCCGCCCATGCCGGAAGAGGTCGAGCGGGCGGTCGGCGTCGCCACCCGGGACGCCGGCGTCCGGGTGATCGTCTTGCGTGGGGCGGGCCGCGCCTTCTGCGCCGGCTATGACTTCGGCGAGGGCTTTGGCCACTGGAGCCACCTGATCGAGACCGACGGCGAGTGGGACGCGGGCAAGGACTTCGCCTTCGCCACCGCTCCCGAGATATCGCCGACCCAGAAGTTCATGAGCATCTGGCGCACGCCAAAGCCGGTGATCGCCCAAGTTCACGGTTGGTGCGTGGGAGGCGGCAGCGACTTCGCGCTCTCGGCCGATCTCGTGATCGCCAGCGAGGACGCCCAGATCGGCACGCCCTACAGCCGCATCTG
>JBBREO010000041.1:0-21904 GCA_038202855.1 Solirubrobacterales bacterium | reverse complement strand
GTTTCCCTTGCCCGTGCAGCCGTGGCCGATCGCGTCGCAGCCGTGCTCGCGCGCCTTGTCCACGGCGATCTTGGCGATCAGCGGCCGGGCCAGCGCGGTGAACAGCGGGTAGCCGCCTCCGTAGCGGGCGTTGGCCTTGATCGCCGGCAGCACGTAGTCCTCGGCGAACTCCTCGCGCGCGTCGACCACCTCGCAGGCCAGGGCGCCCAGGTCCAGCGCCTTGCCGCGGACCACGTCGAAGTCCTCGCCGGGCTGGCCCAGGTTCACCGTCAGGGCGACCACCTCGGCCTCGTAGGAGTCCTGGATCCACTTGAGCATGACGCTCGTATCCAGGCCGCCCGAGTAGAGCAGCAGCACGCGACCGACGTCGCCGGGGGCGGCCTCGTATGAGCCGAGGCGCTGTGTGTCGTCGTCGGTCATGCGGCGCCGGAGACTAGGCCACCGATGCGTTCGACGGCCTCGTCGACTTCGGACTCGCTCACCGTCAGCGGCGGCAGCAGCCGGATGGTGTCCGGCCCGGTGGCGTTGACCACCAGCCGCTGCTCCATGAGCAGCCGGCGGGCCACGTCGGGCGCATCCGCGCAGGAGAAGGCACGCATCAGGCCGCGGCCGCGCACGTCGAGGCCCAGGCCGCGCAGACCCTCCGCCAGCTGCTCGCCGCGCGCAGACACCGCATCCAGGAAGCCCTCGGCCTCGATCACGTCGAGCACCGCATTGGCTCCTGCCGCCACCACCGGGCCGCCGGCGAAGGTCGAGCCGTGATCGCCGGGACCGAAGACCTCGGAGTACGCGGGCGCGGCCAGGCAGGCCCCGATCGGCAGGCCCCCTCCCAGACCCTTGGCCACCGTCATCACGTCGGGGCGCACGCCGGACTCCTCCCAGCCCCACATCCGGCCCGTGCGGCCCATGCCGCACTGGATCTCGTCCAGTATCAGCAGCGCGCCGTGCTCGTCGCAGGCCGCCCGGGCCGCCTTCAGGGTCTCGGTCGCCAGCGGATGGATACCGCTCTCCCCCTGGATCGGCTCCAGCAGGACGGCGGCCGTGCGCTCGGTCACCGCGGCGGCGAGCGCCTGGGCATCGTCGCGGGGCACGACGGTGAAGCCGGGCACCAGCGGCGCGAAGGGAGCCTGCTTGGACTCCTGCGGAGTGGCCGAAAGCGCGCCCATGGTGCGGCCGTGGAAGCCCCCCTCCATCACCACGAAGTCGCCACCGGAGCGATGTCGGCGGGCCAGCTTGAGCGCGCACTCGATCGCCTCGGCGCCCGAGTTGGTGAAGAACGCCTTGCCCCCCAGGCTCAGGTCCGAGAGCCGCGCGGCCAGCCGCATGGCCGGCTCGGTGTAGTAGAGGTTGCCCGCGTGCATGAGCCGGCCGGCCTGCTCGGTCACGGCCGCCACGACGGCGGGATGGGAGTGGCCCACCTGCACCACCGAGATGCCGGCCAGGAAGTCCAGGTACTCGTTGCCCTCGGAATCCCAGAGCACCGTGCCCTCTCCGCGCACGAACTCGACGGGATTGCGCACGTAGGTGCCCATCACCGCCTCGGACTCCCACTCGCGCAGCTGATCGAGGCTCACGGCCACAGCTTCGTCCCGATCCCCTCGTCGGTGAACAGCTCGAGCAGCAACGCGTGTGGACGCCGGCCGTCGATGATGTAGGCGTTGCGCGCGCCGCCCTCCAGAGCCTGCACGCAGGCCTCGAGCTTGGGCCGCATACCGCCCGTGACCCCCGGCAGCGCGGCCCGCACCTCGGCCGCCGTGCCCTGCGAGATGCGCGACTCGGGATCGGCGGGGTCGCGCAACCAGCCGACCACGTCGGTGAGGAAGATGCACTTGTAGGCGCCCAGCGCGCTGGCCACCGCGGCGGCCGCGGAGTCGGCGTTCACGTTGTAGGACTGGCCCTCGCGGTCGGCGCCCACCGAGGCGATCACCGGGATGTAGTCCTCGGCGATGTGGTTGAGCACGTCGGCGTTCACGCGCTCGATCTCGCCCACGAAGCCGATGTCGCGTTCGCCGGCGGCCAACTGCTTCTTGACCTGGAACAGCATGCCGTCGTCGCCGCAGAGCCCCACCGCCGGCTGGCCGTGGCGGCCCAGCAGGAGGACGATGTCCTTGTTCTGCTTGCCGACCAAGACCATCTTGGCCACCTCCACCGTGGCCTGGTCGGACACGCGTAGGCCGTCGACGAACTCCACCGGCATGCCCAGCCGCTCCATGTAGCCGGTGATCGCCGGCCCGCCGCCGTGCACCACAACCGGGTTCAGCCCCACGTACTTGAGCAGCACCACGTCCCGGGCGAACTCCTCGCGCAGCGTGGGATCGGTCATGGCCGCGCCGCCGTACTTGATCACCACGGTGCGGCCGTGGAAGTCCCGGATGTAGGGCAGGGCCTCCAGGAGGGTCTCTACGTCGCGCACGCTTCTGCCCTCCGTGGTCATGTTGTGTAGTCGGCGTTGAGGGTCACGTAGTCGTGGGTCAGGTCGCTGAAGAAGACCTCGGCCTCGCCGCCCGTGCCCGGCACCGCGATCTCGAACTCGACCTCGTCGGCCACGAAGGAGGCCTCGACCCGCGCCCACTCGTCGGGATATTCGAGGTCGACCATCGCTCCGGCCGACACCACGGTCAGGCCGTCCACGGCCAGGTCGACGAGGAACGGCGCGCGCCCGGCCAGGCCCTGGCCCACGGCCTGCAGGATGCGCCCGAAGTTGGGGTCCGCGCCGGCCAGCGCCGTCTTCACCAGCGGCGAGTCGGCCACCCCCCGGGCCACGCGGTCCACGGTCTCAGCGTCGCCGCGGACGACCACCCTTCCCACCCGCGAGGCGCCCTCCCCGTCGGCGACCATCTCGAGCGCCAGCTGGCGAAGCAGGGCGTCCATCGCCTCGCCCAGCGCCAGCTCGTCGGCGCTCTCAGGCTCGATCGCCACCCCCGACGCGCCGTTGGCGATCACGAACACGGCGTCGTTGGTGGACAGCTGGCCGTCCACCGAGATGCGCTCGAAGCTGCGCTTGACGGTCACGCCGGTGAGCAACTCGACCGTCCCCGGCTCCAACGCGGCGTCGGTCTGCACGAAGCAGAGCATCGTGGCAAAGCGGGGCGAGATCATCCCGCCGCCCTTGGCCTGCGCGGCCAGCCGGATGCTGTCGCCGGACGGCAGGCTCACCTCGACGCAGGCGCACTTGGGCCCGCGGTCGGTGGTGAGGATGCTCTCGGCGAAGGCGTGGGCGTTGGGGGCCAGGCCCTCGAACGCGCCGCGGATGCCCGCCACCGCCTTGTCGCGGGGGAGCTCGCGCGCGATCACGCCGGTGGAGGCCACCGCGACCGACTCGGGCTCGATGTCGAGCGCCGTCGCCGCGGCCGACTGCTGCGCGCGGGCGGTCTCGAGCCCGCGCTCGCCGTCGGACACGTTCGCGTTGCCCGAGTTGACCGTGACAGCGCGCAGGCGATCCAGGGCGCTCTCGCGCGCCACGGTCACGGGCGCGGCGACCAGCGCGTTGGCCGTGAAGCGGGCGGCCGAGGTGGTCTCCTCGCGTTCGGACCACAGCAGGCCCACGTCGAGTCCGTCGGGCTTGATCCCCGCGGCCACCCCACCCGCGGCGAACCCCTCGGGCAGCGCGGTGGGCGCCAGCTCGGTCACGTGGGCGGGCCGCTCGACCCAGCGGGAGCGGAAGAAGCTCACCTCAGGCCCTCGGTCTCGTCCAGGCCGAGCATCAGGTTCAGGTCCTGAACCGCCTGGCCGGCGGCGCCCTTCCACAGGTTGTCGATCGCCGACTCCACCAGCACCCGGTTCCCGGTCACCGTGCCGTAGACGCGGGCCCGGTTTGTCGCGCGCACGTCGGCGGTCCGGGGCGGGGCCTCCACGACCTCCACGAAGGGCTCGCCGGCATAGGCGTCGCGCAGCAGCGTGCGCACGTCATCGGGAGTCAGGTCGGTGTCCGTGATCGCATAGCAGGAGGCCAGCAGGCCCTGGTCGACCGGGATCAGGTGGGGAACGAATGTGATCGCCACGCCGTCGGGCAGCTCCTGCTCCAGCTCGGCGGAGTGGCGGTGGCCCTCGGTCTTGTAGGGGTTCACGTTGTCGGCGGCGGACACGTAGTGGGTCTCCTGGGTGGCCTCGCGGCCGGCCCCCGACACGCCTGTCTTGATGTCCACCACCACGTCGCGCAGGTGCTCGCGCAGCGGCCACAGGCCGAGCAGCGCCGCGGTGGAGTTGCAGCCCGGGCCCGCCACCAGGTCCGCCGAGCGGATCTGCTCGCGGTGGTTGTTGATCTCGGGCAACCCGTAGACGGCCTCCTCGAGCAGCTCGGGCGCCTCGTGGGGCTGGTACCAGTGCTCGTAGCGGGTCCGGTCCAGGCGGAAGTCGGCCGAGAGGTCCACGACCTTCAGCCCGCGCGCGCGCAGGTCGCGCACCGCCCCCGCCGCGGCCTTGTGCGGGTAGGCCACCAGCGCGGCGTCGGCCTGCTCGGCGAGGGCGTCGGGATCGAACTCGGCCATGGTCAGGCCGATCCGGTGGATCGGGTAGAGCTCGTCGTGGCGGCGGCCGGCGTCGCTGCGCGCGGTGACCGCGGTCAGGTCGAGCTCCGGATGGCCCTGCACGATCGCGGCGCACAGCGCGCCGCCGAAGCCGGCCGCGCCGATCACGGCCACGCGCTCAGCCACGCAGCCGCCCTCCCAGCTCGGCCAGGGCGGACTCGATCGCGCCCCGGCGCTCGTTGACCTCGGCCTCGGTCAGCGTTCGGTCGCGGGCCTGGAACTCCAGCCGCAGGGCCAGGGAGCGGTTGCCCTCGGCCACCTGCTCGCCCTCGTACACGTCGAAGACCTGCGCATCCGCCAGCAGGTCGCCGCCCGCGGCGAGCACGGTGGCCCGCACCGCTCCTGCTTCCACATCGGCCGGTGCCACCACTGCGATGTCCTGGCGCACGACGGGGAAGCTGGTCACGTCGCTGAAGGTCTCGACCGTGGGCGCCGCCGCGGCCAGGGCGTCGAAGTCCATCTCGAAGACCGCGCCGCCGTCGAGGTCCCAGCTGTCCGCCACCTCTGGATGCAGCTCGCCGACCAAGCCGAGCCGATGCTCCCCGGCGCTCACCACGGCCGTGCGCCCGGGATGGAGGTAGGGCTGGTCGCCGCGGGCGAACTCGAGCGCAACCCCGGACACCGACCCGATCGCCTCCACCAACCCCTTGGCCGCGTAGAAGTCGGCCGCAACGGGCTCGCGCCGCCAGGTGCCGGGCGCCGCCTGGGTGAGCAGCGCGGCCAGGTGATGTCCCTCGGCCGCCGGCATGGCTCCGCCGGGGCTGCCCTCCGGTGCGTCCAGGTCGCCCGAGGCCAGGTACACGTGCGCGGACTCGAACAGGGCCAGCCCGCCGGCGCCGCGGGCCCGGTTCTCGCGCGCGGCGTCGAGGAGACCGGGCAGCAGCATCGGGCGCATCACGCTCTGGTCCTCGGACAGCGGGTTGGCCAGGTGGAGAACGTGGCTCACACGCGCCGCGTGTTCGCCCAACGGCGGGGTCGGCAGGTCGCCGAGCCGCGCGCGCTCGAGCTTCTGGGGCGAGGTGAAGCTCCAGCCCACTACCTCGTGCAGGCCGCGGTCGCGCAGCGCGTCCTCCAGGCGCCGGCGCAGCCGCTGGCGCGGGGTCAGCCTGCCCACCGCCCGCCGGCGCGCGGGCAGGGTGACGGGGAGCTTGTCGAGGCCGTGGGTGCGGGCCACCTCCTCGAGCAGGTCGGCCTCGCGCTGGACGTCGGAGTCGCGCCAGTAGGGGACGGTCACCGACAGGGTGCCGTCGCCGCGCTCCACCGCGAAGCCCAGCGACTCGAGCCGGCCCACCACCTCGTCCTCACAGATCGCCTTTCCCAGCAGGCCGAGCACGCGCTCCATCCGCAGCTCGACCACGCGCGGCTCCTGCGGGTCGGGGTAGGCGTCGATGGTGCCCGGAACCAGCCGCGCCCCGCACAGCTCCACCATCAGCCGCGAGGTCAGGCGCTGGGCGGCCATCGCGTTCTCGGGGTGCAGCTGCTTCTCGAAGCGGGTGGACGCCTCCGAGCGCAGGTTCAGCGCCTTGGAGGTCTTCAGGATGTTGGGGCCGACGAACGTGGCGGCCTCCACCAGGACGCGGGTCGTGGTGTCCGACACCTCGGACACCTGGCCGCCCATCACCCCGCCGATGCCGGTCGGGCCCTCGGCATCGCCGATCAGCGCCATCCCCGCATCGAAGGCGCGTTCCACCCCGTCAAGGGTGGTCATGGTCTCGCCCTGCTCGGCGCCGCGCACCACTATCCGGGCGCCCCGGACCTCGTCCAGGTCGAACGTGTGGATCGGCTGGCCGCATTCGAGCATCACGTAGTTCGAGATGTCGACGATGTTCGAGATCGGGCGCTGGCCGGCCGCGGTCAGGCGCTGGCGCAACCATGCCGGCGAGGGCCCCACCGTCACGTCCTCGTACACGCGGGCCGTGTAGCGCAGGCAGACCTCCGGATCGGCGATCTCGATGGCCACGTGGTCTTCGGCCTGGTCGTCACCCGTGGCGATGGTCTCGACCAGCGTGGGATCGTCGCCCAGCGGGGCACCGGTCGCCGCGTGCACCTCGCGCGCGATCCCGTAGACCGAGAGGCAGTCCGGCCGGTTGGGCGTGACCTCCAGCTCGAGCACCTCGTCGTCGATGGGCAGCGCGTCGGCCAGCGGTGTGCCGGCAGCCAGGCCGTCGTCCAGCTCCAGCGTGCCGCCGTGGTCGGGGCCGATGCCCAGCTCGTCCTCGGCCAGGATCATCCCGCTGGAGCGCACCCCGCGCAGCTCGGCCTCGCCCAGCTTCGTCCCGTCGGGCATCACCGCGCCCGGCAGCGCCACGGCCACGGTCTGGCCGGCGGCCACGTTCGGCGCCCCACAGACGACCGTGCGCGGCTCGCCGCCCGAGCCGTCGTCCACCGCGCACACGCGCAGCCGGTCGGCGTCGGGATGCTGCTCGGCGCTGAGCACCTTGCCCACCACGAAGCCCTCGCGCCCGCCCACGCCCAGCCGCTCGATCCGCTCCAGCTCCGTGCCGGTCAAATCCAGGCGGTCGCCGATCCCCGCGGCGTCTGTCTCGGGATCGCAGTACTCGCGCAGCCAGCGCACCGGGACGCGCATCTCAGCTCCCGAACTGCGCCAGGAAGCGCACGTCGTTTTCGAACAGCAGCCGCAGGTCGGGCACCGCGTGGCGCAGCATCGCGATCCGCTCGATCCCCATCCCGAAGGCGAAGCCCTGCACGCGCTCGGGGTCATAGCCGTTGTCGGCCACGAAGCCGAGCACGTTGGGATCGACCATGCCCGAGCCCAGGATCTCGATCCAGCCCGAGCCCTTGCACAAGTTGCAGCGCGCGGCGCCCAGGAAGCCGGTGCCGCCGCACTGGAAGCAGCTCACGTCCACCTCCACGCTGGGCTCGGTGAACGGGAAGTAGTGCGGGCGCAGGCGGATACGGCGGTCGGCCCCGAACATCGCGCGGGCGAACTCGAGCAGCACGCCCTGGAGGTCGGCGAGCGTGATGTCCTCGTCCACGGCCAGCCCCTCGACCTGGTGGAACATCGGCGTATGGGTAGCGTCGTTGTCGCGCCGGTAGGCCTTGCCCGGCACGACCAGGTAGATCGGCGGCTCCTGGGCCTCCATCGAGCGCACCTGCATCGGCGACGTGTGGGTCCGCAGCAGCACGTCGTCTGAGAGATAGAACGTGTCGGCGAGCATCCGCGCGGGATGGCCGGGCGGGTGGTTCAGCGCCGTGAAGTTGTAGTAGTCGAACTCCACCTCGGGGCCTTCGGCGACCGAGAAGCCCAGGCCCAGGAACACGTCCTCGATTGCGCGCCGGGTCTCGGTGATCAGGTGCAGGTGGCCGGGCGCCGGCGGCGGGTCGCCGGGCAGGGTCACGTCGATGGAGTCGGTGCGCAGCCGCTCGTCCAGCTCGGCGCGCTCCAGGCTGCCGATCCGCTCCGCCAGCCGGCGCTCGAGCGCAGTCTTGACCTCGTTGCCGCCCTTGCCCACCGGCCCCCGCTGTTCGGGCGGCAGGTCCTTGATCGAGCGCAGCATTCCTGTCAGCTCGGCCTTGCGGCCCAGATAGCGGACGCGCAGGTCCTCCAGCTCGGCGACCGAGGCGGCGACATCGATGGCCGCCTGCGCCTCCGCGCGGATCTCCTCCAGCCGGGCGGGGGCGTCAGCCATGTGGTGATGACATCACGTAGAGGGCGAGAGTGGCGGCCATGGCCGCGTTCAGCGATTCCGGGCCGTCGGCCCGCAGGGGGATTCGCGCGCGCACGTCGGCTGATTCAACGACATCGGCGGGCAGACCTTCGCGCTCGGCTCCCACCAGCAGGGTGACCGGGCCGTCCACGGGCTCCAGCGGACCGGCGGCCGCGGCGTCCAGAGCCACGGTGGTCCCGGCGGGCCGGCCGCGGGCCGGCGGGCGCGCGAACAGCGAGCCCATCGCCGCCCGAACTGCCTTGGGGCCGAAGGGATCCGCAGTGCCGGGCCCGATCACCACGGGCCCGTCGCCCAGGGCGTGGGCCGAGCGGATGACCGTTCCTACGTTGCCCGGGTCGCCCACGCCGTGGAGGGCCACCGACAGCTCGCCCCCCGGCTCCGACCAGCGCTGGCGGTAGACGCCGATCACCCGCGAGCCCGAGCCCAGCGCCGAGACGCGGTCCAGCAGCTCGGGCTCCACATCCTGGCCCGCCCACAGCAGCACCTCGGGCTCCCAGCCGTGCGCGGTGGCCGCCGTGACGAGGTCCTCGCCCTCGGCCACGAACAGGCCGCTCTCGTCCCGCTCCTTCTTGCGGGAGAGCTTGCGGATCAGCTTGAGCTGGGAGTTGTCGGGTGCGGTGATCATTTCTGATGGCCTGCGGCCGATTCGGCATCGTGCCGAAATCGCCCACAAAAAAGGGCGCCTCGCTGGGCGCCCCGGGAGTGCTGCGGTGGCCGTTTGCCGTTCTAGGCAGCGGCCGCCTCCCGGGCGGTGTCGGCAAAACGTCGGAAGGTCTCCTTGTCGTTCACGGCGATGTCGGCCAGGACCTTGCGGTCCAGCTGCACGCCGGCCAGCTTGAGGCCGTGCATGAAGGTGCCGTAGCTCATGCCCTCCTGGCGGGCGGCCGCGTTGATGCGGGTGATCCACAGCCGCCGGAAGTCGCGCTTGCGGTTGCGACGGTCGCGGTAGGCGTAGGTGTCGGCCTTGAGCAGCGTCTCCTTGGCCTGCTTGTAGGAGGAGTGGCGCTGGCCGCGGAAGCCCTTGGCCCGCTCGAGCGTGGCCTTGCGCTTCTTGCGCGCGTGTACTGAACGCTTGACCCGGGCCATTAGCGCAACAGCTCCTTCACGCGCGGCTGGTCGTGCTTGGAGACGATGACCGGCCGCCCCAGCTTGCGCTTGCGGCGCGGGCTCTTCTTCTCGAGGATGTGGCTGGTCATCGCGTGGCGCCCCCGGATCTTGCCCGAGGCCGTCTTCTTGAAGCGCTTCTTGGCGCCGGAGTGGCTCTTCATCTTCGGCATGGCGACGGCCTATTGAAGCAGGTTGGCGCGGAAGGGCAGCGGGCCGGTAGCTAGGCCGGCTCGGCGGCCTGGGCGCTCTCGCCCTCGGCCGGCGCGTCGCCGTCGGCGGCCTGCTTCTTGGGCACCGGGGAGAGCAGCATCGTCATGTTGCGCCCGTCCTGAATCGGGCGCTGCTCGACCGTGCCCAGTTCCGACACGTCCTCGGCCAGGCGCAGCAGCAGGGCCTCGCCGCGCTCGGGGTGGCTCTGCTCGCGGCCGCGGAACATGATCGTGACCTTCACGCGGTCGTCGCCGTTGAGGAAGCGGACCACGTGGTTCTTCTTGGTCTCGTAGTCGTTGTCCGCGATCTTGGGGCGCAGCTTGATCTCGCGGACGTTCACCTGCTTCTGGTGGCGCTTGGCCGCCTTGGCCTTCTGCTCCTGCTCGTACTTGTACTTCGAGTAGTCGAGCACCCGGCACACGGGCGGCTTGGCCTCGGCCGCGACCTCGACCAGATCGAGGTCGCGCTCGCGGGCGTAGGCCAGGGCCTCGTCGATCGGCACCACGCCGATCTGGTTGCCGTCGTCGCCGACCAGTCGCACCTCGCGAACGCGGATGCGGTCGTTTATCCGGGTGTCGTCCCTGTCGGGCGGACGCCGGTCGAACCTACGCGGGACCGGCACTAGTGGACGCGAGTGGGGCTAGCCGGCAAGAAGAAAAGGTGAGTCGGGTGAGGGCCTGGGCGCGTCAGAAGCAACGGCGCGAGGTGTAGGTGCCCTTCATTCGCCGGCGAGTATAGCGCGGGTCCGGCAAGTTTCGAAGGCACGGATCAGGCCCGCGACCGGACCTCGTCACCCACCCCGCCGGCGAAGGCGCCGACCTCGACCGCCCCCCGGTCCCCCTCCCCGTGGCGGCGCACGGACACCTGACCGGCCTCGGCCTCGCGGTCGCCCACCACCAGCAGGTAGGGCACCTTGCGCAGCTCGCCGTCGCGGATCTTGCGCCCGACCGACTCGGCGCGGTCGTCCACGGCCACGCGCAACCCGGCGTCGCGCAGCCGGGTGCCCACCTGGCGCGCGTAGTCGGCGTGCCGGTCGGCGATCGGCAGCACCAGCGCCTGGACGGGCGCCAGCCACAGAGGGAACTCGCCGGCGTAGTGCTCGATCAGGATCCCGATGAAGCGCTCGAAGGACCCCATCAGCGCACGGTGGATCATCACGGGGCGGTGCTCCTCGTTGTCCGCGCCGGTATAGCCGAGCTCGAAGCGCTCGGGCATCGAGTAGTCCAGCTGCACGGTGCCCAGCTGCCACGAGCGCCCGATCGAATCGGTCATGTGCAGGTCGATCTTCGGCCCGTAGAAGGCGCCGTCGCCCTCGTTGAGCTCGAAGGCGAGGCCCTCCTCGCGTAGCGCCGCTTCGAGCGCGCCCTCGGCGCGGTCCCACATCTCATCCGAGCCCACGCGCTTGTCGGGGCGGGTCGAGAGCTCCAGCCGCGGCTCGAAGCCGAACGCGTCGTAGATGAAGAAGCCGAAGGCCAGGCAGGCCTTGACCTCGTCCTTGACCTGATCCTCGGTGCAGAAGATGTGGGCGTCGTCCTGGGTGATGTGGCGCACCCGCAGCAGCCCGTGCAGGGTGCCGCTCGGCTCGTGGCGGTGCACCAGCCCGGCCTCCGAGTAGCGGATCGGCAAGTCGCGGTAGGAGCGCCGGTCGGCCTTGTAGATCTGGATGTGGGCCGGGCAGTTCATGGGTTTCAGCCCCATCTGGTGCCCCTCCACGTCGGTGAAGTACATGTTGTCGCGGTAGGTGTCCCAGTGGCCCGACTGCTTCCACAGGTCCACGTCGTAGAGGATCGGCGTGCGCACCTCGTCGTAGCCGCGGCTGGCGTTCTCGGTGCGCCAGAAGTCGGTCAGCTGGCTCCAGATCTGCGCGCCGTTGGGCTTCCAGAACGGTGACCCGGGCGAGACCTCGGAGAGGAAGAACAGGTCCAGCTCGCGGCCCAGCTTGCGGTGATCGCGTCTGCGGGCCTCCTCCAGGCGCTCCATGTGGGCCTCGAGGTCCTCGTTGGACAGGAAGGCCGTGCCGTAGATGCGGGTGAGCATCTGGCGCTCGGCGTCGCCGCGCCAGTAGGCGCCGGCCACGCTGGTCAGGCGGAAGGCCTTGATGCGCCTGGTCGAGGGGGCGTGCGGGCCGCGGCAGAGATCGGTGAAGGGTCCGTTGCGATACAGCGACACGGCGTCCACGCCCTGGTCGCGGACCAGGTCCTCGATCAGCTCGACCTTGTAGTCCTGGCCCTCGGAGCGAAACCGCTCCAGCGCCTCGTCCACGGAGACATCGGCGCGCTCGAACGGCTCGTCGGCCTTGACGTGCTCGCGCATCTTGGCCTCGATGCGCTCGAAGTCGGCGTCGGAGAGCTTGACCTCGGGCGGGAACTCGAAGTCGTAGTAGAAGCCGTCCTCGATCGGCGGGCCGATCGAGATCTTCACGCCGGGATAGAGCTCCATCACGGCGGTGGCCAGCACGTGGGCGGTGTCGTGGCGGATCAGCCACAGGGCGTCCTGACCCAGGGGGCCGTCGCTCTTCGCGGTGGCTATCTCGATGGAGGCGCCGTCGGGCAGCGGGGCGCCCAGGTCGCGCAGCTCGCCGTCCACCCGGATGCCCAGCGCCGCGCGCGCGAGCCCCGCGCCGATGGCGGCCGCGGCGTCGGCCCCCGTGGCGCCGTCCTCGAGCTGCAGCGCGGTGCCGTCGGGAAGCGTGACCGTCATCGACCTCAACCTAACCGGGTCGCCGCGATCGGGCCCCGTGGGGCGCCCCGGAAGGCATCACCCAAGTGTGACGAGGCTCACATTTGCAGGGATTTCGCACCCTAGCCTCCTCCAGCTGAGCCGATCTCCAGGGCACGCACGCCCGCCCCGGCTCCCTCCCCGCGCCCCTGGCGCGTAACAGCCGGCTCCGCCGGCCTTCCAAGCCCCCGATGTCTGGAGGACGACTTCCGTGCGCAAGATGCTCGCCGTTCCCACGCTGCTCTCCCTCGCCCTGGCCCCCAGCGCCATGGCCCTCCCCTCCGATCAGACCTTCGCCGAAAGCACGGCGCACCACCAGGCCAGGCCACCGGCCGGCGACGCCTATCCGGTCGCCCCTCGCGACGGCCAGGCCAAGGCGCCCAAGACGGGCAAGACCCCCTCCCGACCCAAGGCCGCGCAGGCCCCCGTGAGCACCCCGCCCCAGCTGCAGGCCATCGCCGCCTGCGAGTCGGGTGGCAACCCGAGGGCCGTCGACTCCACCGGCACCTACCGCGGCAAGTACCAGTTCACCGTGTCCACCTGGCAGGGCGTGGGCGGCTCCGGCGACCCCGCCGCGGCACCCGAGGCCGAGCAGGACCAGCGCGCAGCGGCGCTGTACGCGCGCAGCGGCGCCGGCCAGTGGCCCGTCTGCGGCAACTGAGCGCCTGAGCAGCACGCAGGGCCGCCGCTCCTGCCACGCTGCCGGGAGTGGCCGCCCTCGTGCACATCCCGGCACACCTGGGCTACCTCGCCCTGGCGGTGCTGGTGGGGGCCGAATCGACCGGCATCCCGCTGCCCGGCGAGACCGCGCTCGTGGCCGCCGCCCTGCTGTCGCGCGACGGTGACCTGAACATCGAGGTGGTGATCGCCGTCGCCGCCGCGGCGGCGATCGTGGGCGACAACCTCGGCTACCTGCTCGGACGCCGCTTCGGTCGCGCTCTGCTCGTCCGTCCCGGCCGCTGGGGCGACCACCGCCGCCGGGCGCTCGACACGGGTCAGGCCTTCTTCGACCGCCATGGCGCCAAGGCGGTGTTCCTCGGTCGCTTCGTCGCCGCGCTGCGCATCTGGGCCGCCTGGATCGCCGGCATGACGCACATGCCCTGGCGCCGGTTTCTGTTCTGGAACGCACTCGGCGGCATCGCCTGGGCCCTGAGCATCGGCCTGGCCGCCTACCTCCTGGGCGAGGCGGCAGGCAAGCTGGTCGAGCGGGCCGGCGTGGTCGCGGCCGTGGTCGCGGTCCTCGGCGCCGTGGCGGCCTGGCTCATCCTGCGCCGCCGTACCGAGCGCCGTCTGCCCTGATCAGCCCTCGCGCTGCACCTGGGAGCCGGGCACGATGTCGTCCTCGCCCGTGTCGTCCCAGCGGATCCAGGCCTTGTGGCCGCCGTCGTAGTCGGGGCCGAACAGGACCAGGGTCGCGGGGCGCTCCCAGACCGTGCACTTCTCGGTGCCCTCGTCCTCCAGGCCGCGCCAGAGCCGCACGAAGGCGTTGGCGTCCCACTCGTTGCCGATCGTGGTGGGGTCCGTGTGCCCCGGGTGCACCCGCGTCTCGTGCGGGAGGCCCATCAGCGTGTCCATGACCGAGGAGCGCAGATCGGCGAAGTTGGTCGAGCCGGGCGCGTTGACGCCACCGACCGAGCCCTTGAACAGGGTGTCGCCGGTGAACAGCTCGGCCTCGTTGACCACGAAGTTGAGCATCCCCGCGGTGTGCCCCGGCGTGTGCAGGGCGCCGATCGTCAGGCCACCGACCTCGAGCACCACTTCGGCCGGGTCGATCGTGCGGTCGACGTCCATCAGCTCGGCCGCCTCGAGCGGGTGGGCCAGGATCTCCACGCCGAGCTTCTCCTTGTAGACGTGGTTCTCGGCCACGTGGTCGGCGTGGTGATGGGTGAGCAGGAGGTGCTCCACGGTCAGGTCGTGACGCTCGATCGCTGCCAGCAGCGGCTCTGACGGGCCTCCCGAGTCGATGATCACCCCGTGGCCGCCGGGCTCGTCGGCAACCAGGTAGGCGTTGGAGAGCCACTCGGGCTCCTTCATCGAGCGCTCGACGATCGGGACCATGGGCTGAGCCTATATTCCCCGAGTCGTGGACCTGCGCTCCCACTTCCCGGTGCTCGAGCGCCTCTCCTATCTCAACGCCGGCTCGGTCGGACCCGTACCGCGAGAGGCCGCCGAGGCGGTCCGGGTCGAACTGGACGCCCAGCTCGAGCAGGGACGCGGCAAGGCCTCCTTCGAACACGCGGGCGAGCTGGCCGAGCGCCTGCGCGCCCGGATAGCGGGCGTGATGAACGCGGACGCCGGCGAGATCGCGCTGACCGGCGCCACGACCGACGGCGTGAACGCGGTGGTGGCCGGACTCGACCTGGGTCCGGGCGACGAGGTGCTGACAACCGACGAGGAGCATCCCGGCCTGCTGGCGCCGCTGGGCCTGGCGCGCAAGCGCCGCGGGATCGCGGTGCGGGTGGTCCCCTTCGCCGAGCTGGGCGGCGCCGCCGGTCCGAACACCAAGCTGATCGCCTGCTCGCACGTGTCTTGGCTCAACGGCCGCGTGATCGACTCCGGCGCCCTGCGCGCCACCGGCGTCCCCGTCCTGCTCGACGGCGCCCAGGGCATCGGCGCCGTGCCCGTCGACGTGCGCGAGCTGGGCTGCGACTTCTACGCCGGCTCGGGCCAGAAATGGCTGTGCGGCCCGGTGGGCAGCGGCTACCTGTACGTGCGCGGGGACCGGATCGAGTCCCTCTACCCCGCCGCCCCCGGCTACGGATCGCTGTCGGACCCGCTCCAGGCGCTCGAGCTGCCGCTGCGCGCCGGCGCTGCCCGCTTCGACGGTGGGATGGCGGTATCGCACCACTCGGCGTGGGCCCTGGCGGCGCTCGACGTGCTGGAGGCGCCGGGGCTTCCCGACGTTCAGGAGCGCGCGGCCGGGTTGGCCGAACGCCTGGCCCGCGACCTGGCCGCCAACGGCCTTGTCGTGGCGCCGCGGGGCGCCTCCACGCTCGTCTCCTGGGAGGCGCGCGACCCCGAGGCCGCCGTGGCGGCCCTGCTGGAACTCGGATTCGGCGTGCGCAACCTGCCCGGGACCGCCTACGTACGCGCCTCGATCGGCGCCTGGTGCACCGAGGAGGAGCTCGGCCGGCTGGCCGAGGTGGCGCCGGACTGCTCGGCCTAAGCGCTCACTGCTTGTTGGTGATCACCACGATGGCGAACACCACGCTGGCCAGCACGACGGCCGTGCCGATCGCCATCAGGGTCCAGTAGCCGTAGCCCAGCGCCACCTGGCCGTTGCGGCGCGCATCGACGGCGCGGATGGCGCCGTAGAGGGCGATGGCAAAGGCCGCCGTGACGCCGATCCCGCTCAGCAGCGAGACCCAGACCACCTTGAGCAGCGCCGCCCAGTCGACCACCGGATCGCCGAGGAGCCGCATCTCAGCTCTCGGCCGCCGTGATCACGGATCCCTGCCCAAGGCGGCGGATGAACACCAGCACGATCGCGACCACGATTCCTACGAACACCACCAGCGGCCCCACCACACCGGTCCCGAAGATGCGGGTGAAGCCGTAGGTGACCGCGCCGATCAGGGCCGCCGCGGGCAGCGTGACCAGCCAGGCCACGACGATCGACCCGGCCACTCCCCACCTGACGGCGGACACGCGCTTGGCGGCACCGGCCCCCATCACCGCGCCGGAGATGGTGTGCGTGGTCGAGAGCGGAAAGCCCACGTGCGAGGAGGCGAGAATCACCGCGGCGCCGCCGCCCTGGGCGGCGAAGCCCTGCGCGGCATCCATCTTGATGATGCGGCTGCCCATGGTCTTGATGATCCGCCAGCCGCCCACGTAGGTGCCCAGGGCGATGGCCGAAGCGGCGGAGGCGATGACCCAGAACGGCGGGTCCGAGCCGGGGTCGAGCTTGCCCGCCGCGATCAGGGCCAGCGTGATGATGCCCATCGTCTTCTGGGCGTCGTTGGTGCCGTGGGCCAGGGCCAGCAGTCCGCCCGAGAGCACCTGGCCGGCCTTGAAGCCCTCAGCCGTCGGCCCCGGCCGCAGCCGCCCTACGATCCGGTAGATCACGGTGATCGCTGCGCCGGCCACCACGAAGGCCAGCACGGGCGCGACGACGGCGGGAACCACCACCTTGCCCAGCAGGCCGGAGCCGAGGATGGCGTCCGCCCCCTTGGCGGCGAAGGCCGAGCCCACCACCCCGCCGATCAGCGCGTGCGATGAGCTGGAGGGAAGGCCGTAGTACCAGGTGATCAGGTTCCAGGCGATCGCGCCGATCAGGCCGCCGAACACCACCTGCTCGCTGATCAGGTTGGCTTCGACGATGCCACTGGCGATCGTGGCCGCCACTGCGATCGACAGGAAGGCGCCCACGAAGTTGAGGATGGCCGCGTAACCGACGGCGATCCTGGGCGCCATCGCCCGCGTCGAGATCGAGGTGGCCACCACGTTGGCGGTGTCGTGGAAGCCGTTGGTGAAGTCGAAGCCCAGCGCCGTCACCACGACGATGACCAGGAGAACTGTGTCGTTATCCACGGCGGCTTGGGGACCGGCTCAGGAGTTCTTGATGGTGATGCCTTCGAGGATGTTGGCGGCGCGCTCGGTTGAGTCGATCGCGTTCTCGAGCCGCTCGTAGATGTCCTTCCAGCGGATGACCACCATTGGGTCGATGCCGTTGTCGAACAGTGCCGCCACCGCCTCGCGGACCACGCGGTCGCCGTCGTTCTCGAGCCGGTTCACCTCCACCGTGTAATGAGAGATGTCGTCGAAGTCGCGCAGCTTGGGAATCGCCTGGGAGATCTGGCGCGCGGCCTCCAGCAGGATGTGGGCCAGCCGCTGGGACTGCTCCATCGGGGCCTCGATCTTGTAGAGCCCGAGGTAGTCGGCCACCTCCTCGGTGTAGTCGACGATGTCGTCCAGCGCCGAGGCCAGCGAGTAGATGTCCTCGCGGTCGATCGGGGTGACGAACGTCTCGTTCAGCCGCCGGATGATGTCGTGGGTGATGCGGTCGCCGTCCTGCTCGCAGATGAGGATGTCGCGGGCGAGATCGGAGCCCCGGTCCGGGTAGGAGCGCAGCATCTGGTCGAGCAGATCGGCCGCGCGCAGGATGTTGCCGCCGGCCTCCTCGAACAGGTCGAAGAACTGGCGGTCGCGGGGGGCAAGCGACAGACGCATCGAGGCGGCCACGCTACCAGTTGCAAAAGACGTGTGAAGACCCGCGGCGGGGGCTCAGCCGACCTGCGCGGAGGCGCGCTCGATCCGGGCGGCCGCCACGTCTCCCGCGGCGCCCTGGCGCTCGCGGATGGCCGCCGCGCTGGCCCGGTGGTCATAGGCCACCCGGCGGTGCTCGACCTGCCCGTCGTCGCCGATCACCGCGTAGCCCGCGCGCGGGTCGCCGTCGAAGGGCATGCCCACGCTGCCCGGGTTGATCAGCTCGACTCCCGACTCGGACTGGCGGACAAACGGAAGGTGGGTGTGGCCGAAGACCACGCGCCCGGAGTCGATGCCCTCGAGCAGCTCGTCCTCGTCGTCGCCCGGCTCGGGAAGGAAGGAGTCCGTGTCGGACTTGGGCGATCCGTGGCAGTAGAGGGTGTCGCCGTCGGTGTGGGTCTGGGGCAGCCCGTGCAGCTCGGCCACCACCTCGCGGCCCAGCATCCCGGCACACCAGGAGATGGCCGCCCGGACCTCCTCCGGCGCCTCCGCCGGCTCGGCGGTCCAGCGCTCGCCGTTGCCGCGGATCCAGTGGGCATCCAGCTCGCGCAGCCGCTCCACGGTCTCGGCGGGCCATGCGCCGAACAGCGCGTAGTCGCCGCCCAGCAGCCAGGAGTCGACGTCTGAAGCGTCCTCGAGCACCGCCTCCAATGCGGGCAGATTTCCGTGAACGTCGTAGATCAGGCCGAGCACGGGGCGAGCCTAGCGGTGGGGCCCAGAGCCTGCCCCCGGCCCCGGCTGGACGGATGTACCGGCTCAGCGCGCCATTGTGGGGATTCACTTACGGGATCCACGCCGAGGTGCCGATAAAATCGGTCTATGCGCGCGCTTCGCCATGCCCTGCTGCTCGCGCTCCTGGTCCTGATCGCGCTCCCCGCCGCCGCAAGCGCGACGGAGCCTACGACCCGTGCCGACGCTAAGGACGCGCTGCAGGAGGCCCAGGATGCCCTGGACGGCAAGGGGGTCAGAACCGGTCGAGAGGTCACCCCGGCGCTTGCCCGCCTGGCCGCCGGCAAGTCCCTGCTGGGCAGCACCGACAAGCGCGAGGCGAACGCCCTGCTCGCGAGGCCAACCGACGGTGCGGCGGACCCTCAGGGGAGCGGCTACACCGTCCCCGAGGCCACGCCGGTCTGCACCGCGAGCTTCTGCGTCCACTACGTGACCACTACCGCCGACGCCCCGAGCCTCACCGACGGCCCGGACGCCAACACCACGCCCGACTACGTCGACCAGATGGGCGCGGAGTTCGAATTCGTGCGGTCGATCGAGAACGGCGCGACGGAGATGGCCTGGCAGCTTCCCAAGTCAGACGGGTCGCTGGGGGGCGGGACCGCCAAGACCGACGTGTACATCAAGCAGATCGGCAACCAGGGCATCTACGGATACGCGGCCCCCGAGCAGAACACCCAGTCCTCCTACGCCTACCTGGTCATGGACGACGACTACTCGCCGGCCGAGTTCCCCTCCTCCGCCACCCCCCAGGCTGCGTCCGAGGTTACGGCTGCTCATGAGTACAACCACGTGCTCCAGTTCAACTACGACTCGTACGAGGACACCTGGATGCTCGAGTCCAGCGCCACCTGGGCCGAGGAGCAGGTCTACCCCGCCGTCAACGACTATCTCTCCTACCTCCCGACGTGGGCATCGTGCACGACGCTTCCCCTCACATCTTTCGACGGGTCAGGGACGAGCTGTCAGCAGCTCAAGGTCTACGGCAGCGCAGTGTGGAACCACTGGCTCACGGCCCGCAGCGACAGGACCGTCGTACGGAAGGCGTGGGAGAACTCGGTTGGATCCGGCTCGTTTGCCCCCGGCGCGTACGGCTCGGCTATCAGCCAGAAGGGCGGCGCCGGCTTCACCGACGAGTTCAACCGCTTCTCAGCCGCTGTGGCCGAATGGCGGGCGCCCGGCTCTGCCTTTCCGGACGGATCCTCGTATCCGGACGTGACCCGCACGACACCCGCCCTGGCGATCGACGGCTCCGCTCGCTCCGTCACCCTGGACCACACGACCTTCCGCTTGATCGACGTCACTCCCGATGCGTCCAAGGCCCAGATTCGCCTCCACGCCGATCTGCCCGCAGGAGAAAGCGGCGCGATCGCCCTGGTCGGCCGAACCGGCTCGAGCCCCACCGCGGGCACGGTGACCACTCAGCTCCAGCAGCTGCCCTCGGGCGGTTCGGGCGACGTCACGCTCGCCAGCCCGGGCAGCTACGGCCGCATCACCGCCGTGCTCGCGAACGCCGACGTGTCAAAAAGCGGCTACGGAGCCACCGACTGGCTCTGGTCCAGGGACGCCCAGACCTTCGCCAACGTCGGCGTGTCGAGCACGGCCGCCCCGCCCGCGCCGGCCACGGCCGCTCCGGCCACGAGTGCCCCTGCACCGACGAGCTCGGCCCCGGCCCCCGCCCCCGTGGCACCCATCCCCGCTCTGGCCGTCCGCCTCGCCCTCAGGTCCCCCCAGAAGCTCTCCACCGTCTTCGCCAAGGGCGTCGGCTTCCGCCTGCGTTGCAACCGGGGCTGCCGGGTCAGGAGCCGCCTGCGCTTCGCCGGCGCCAGCACCTCCACGCTCAGGCACAACCAGACGTTGGCCACAGTCTCGTCCCGCCTGTCCACGGCCGGCGTCAAGACGGTCTACGTCAAGCTCACCCGTCGGGCCCGCGCCGCCCTTCGCGGGAAGAGTGGCGTGAAGGTGACTCTGACGCTCGTGGTCACGCCCTCGTCGGGCACGCCGAAGACGATCAAGCGCACAGTCTCGCTACGACGCTAGCGGGCTTGTGCGATGGGCCGTGCTGGGCTCGAACCAGCGACCTCCGCCTTGTCGAGGCGGCGCTCTCCCGACTGAGCTAACGGCCCGCGGCCAGCAGGATAGCCGCGGCATCCCTGCCCGCGATGTCAGCGCCGGCGTACCCGGAACTTCTTGCGCGCGATCCCGGAGCGGTTCCCCGCCCGGTCCCGCGCCGTCGCGGCCAGCGCGTACTTGTGCGGCTTGAGGGTCGCCTTGGCGGTGAAGCCCCTCGACGCGCGCCTGACCTTGAGCTGGCGCCGCAAGGTGCGGGTGCGGCAGGTCCGCTTCCCCCCTGCTCTGCGGCAGGTTCGAGCTCGGCGGGCAACCTGCGCGCTCACGGACCGCACCCGGCCGGCGTCCGAGGCGCGGAAGGAAAAGGTGCAGCGACGCTTGCGGCATCTGATGCGGGTGATCTGAAGGCGCGGCTTGGTGGTGTCGCGCGAGGTGGACGGTGCGGACGTGGCCGCGCTGCACGCGCTGCCACCGCCGAGGAACGGGCAGATGTCGGCGCTGGAGGGGTCGACGTAGGCGCCGGGGGTGTCGCGGCGCCCGCAGCCCTCGCCGAAGCTGGTGATCCCGGCCAGCCGGTAACCGGCGGCGGTGGGCAGCGCCAGCGGGCCGCCGCTGTCGCCCTGGCAGGTGTCCGGATTGTTCTGGGCGGCTGACCCGCCGCCCGCGCAGACCATGCGGGCACCGGCGTATTCGCCCGGATACTTCGCCTCGCACGCGGAATCGGGCCGTAGCGGCAGGGAGACCCCCTGCAGACGATCCGACGTCCCGCCGTTCTCGGTCGTGGCCCCGAAGCCGGTGGCGAACGCCGACCCCCCGGCGTCGATCGCGGCCTGGAGGTCGGGCGCGGTGGTGAACGGGATGCCGTTGACGGTCGGGCCGCCGTATCCGGGCAGCGGCGCGGCGAGGGTCAGCAGGGCCGCGTCGTAGGTGCTGTCCCCGGCCAGGTAGCGGGGCTCGACCGACACGGCGGAAACACCAGCAGCCTGCTGGGAAGCCGTGTTGGCCGACCCGAAGTAGACGGTCACGTTGCGCGGCGCGGTCGGACGCCGCGACAGGAGGAGCTCGTCAGTCGCGCAGTGCGCGGCCGTGATCACGTGGGTGGAATCGCGGATGACGCCACCGCACTCGCTCTCGAGGACGACCGAGCTGTTGATCGTCAAGCGGACCTGGTACGGGTGGTTCTCGATCGGCACGTCGTGCCCGGCCACCACGCTCAGGTGGGCCTGGCCCCAGGCCGGGACCGACCAAAGCGCCAGCAGCGCCGCCGTCAACACCGCCAGGCCCCATGCCCTCCGCATCACGGCGGCAACGATACGACCCCGGCGCCGCGCCCGCGCCACCGGGGTCGCCGCGGCCTACGCGTCGTCCTCGTCCTGGCGCTCCTTGACCTTCTGCTCGAGCTGCTGCATCACGTCGGGGTCGCGCAGCGTGGTCACGTCGCCCAGCTCGCGTCCTTCGGCGATGTCCCTCAACAAGCGGCGCATGATCTTTCCCGATCGCGTTTTTGGCTGGTCGTCGGACCAGATCACCCGCTTGGGGCGGGCGAGCTTGCCGATCTTCTTCGCCACGTGGTCGTTCAGCTCCTGGACCCGGTCGTCGGTGCCCTCGAGGTCCCCCTCCAGGGTCACGAACGCGGCGATCGACTGCCCC
>JBBREO010000040.1:0-22671 GCA_038202855.1 Solirubrobacterales bacterium | reverse complement strand
CTCTTCGCCCTGGCGGGAGAGGCGGTCGACGAAGCCGTTGTCGGGAGTCTCGCTCACGCCGGTGAGGGTACCCAGCATCGGGCAGAACAGCCGTGCCCGATCGCTATCTAAGGCTGTACTTGAGGGTTAGTTTCTGGTCCGCTCGCTCGATTCCGGCACCCGAATCGGTTCCTCGCGCGCGCGTGCGCGAGGGCGCGGGAACCTGGTGGCCCCGAGCGTCTATGTCCGCGGCCGGTGTTCTGCGAGGCGGCTACCACTGTTGTGCTGGTGTGAAGTGCCTGCACACCCAGCGCGCCCGGCCGGAGGGGTCTGATACTTTCCCGGCGTCCGAGGGGCTCCGTCGTGGGGTTCCCGGGGAGGAGACTGGGAACCAGGGAATGAAGAAGCGGCTGCTCTACCTTCTGCTTAGCGCAGGACTCCTCCTCGTGGCGGGCGTTACCGCCTTCAGCATCTCCGCATCCGCCCAGTCGGGCCCGATCTGCGTCCTGGTCAACGGGTCCCCGGTCGAGGTGCCGGCGCTGCTGCCGGGACAGACCGCCGTCCCGTGCAGCACGCCCACCGTGCCCACGCCGGCCACCCCTCCTCCCACGAGCCCGGGTCCGGCCGCGCCGGCCCCGTCGGCCCCCCAGCCGGGCGCCGCCCCCAAGCCCGGTGGCGGTGGCGAGCAGCAGCGCGGGGGCTCCAAGAAGAAGGCGACGCCGGAGAAGAAGGCCAAGAAGAAGTCGAAGTCCAAGCGCGGGGGCAGCAGTGACCCTCAAGCCGACGTCAAGGGTGGCAAGGGCAAGAAGAAGCACAAGAAGGCCAAGGCCACGCCGATGCGCAACCCCGACGGCTCCCCGTCGCTCGGCAACCCCGGCATGATGGACACGCTGCCCGGTCCCTCGACCGCGACGGGCGTTCCCAACTTCGTGATCCGCAAGTTCCGCGTGCCGGTGTTCCTGCTGCCGATCTACCAGGCCGCCGGGATCCAGTACGGCGTGCGCTGGGAGGTGCTGGCCGCGATCAACGAGATCGAGACCGACTACGGACGCAACCTCAACGTCTCCTCCGCCGGCGCCCTGGGCTGGATGCAGTTCATCCCCTCGACATGGCGGATGTACGGCGTGGACGCCAACAAGGACGGCAAGAAGGACCCCTTCAACCCCGTCGACGCGATCTTCGCCGCCGCCCGCTACCTCAAGGCCGCCGGCTACGAGAAGGACGCCCGCGGAGCGGTCTTCTCCTACAACCACGCCGGCTGGTACGTCGACTCGGTGATGCTCCGCGCCCGTTTGATCGCCGGCGTCCCCGCCGACCTCGTCGGCTCACTCACCGGCCTGACCGAAGGACGCTTCCCCGTCGCCGCCCGCGCCCGCTACGCCGACGACCTCCAGGAGAAGGAGGCCAACAAGCGCGTGAAGCGGGGCCAGAACGCGGCCAACGTCGTCTCCTCCAACGACAACCGGTCCACCATCGACATCTTCGCCCAGCAGGGCGCGCCCGTGATTTCCACGAACGATGGCGAGATCAAGAAGATCGGCCAGAACAAGAGGCTGGGCCGCTACGTCGTGCTCCAGGACGTGTACGGCAACCGCTACGGCTACTCGCACCTGGGCTCGACCGCGAAGTACTACCCGGTGCCCAAGGCCGACGCGACCGACGCGAACCGCTCCGCGCGGGCTCTGAAGGCCAACTCCGAGCCCAAGGACCCCAAGCCCACGAAGTCGGCTTCCGCGGGGCGCCAGCCCACCAAGGCCGCAGACCGTCCGAAGCCGAAGAAGAAGCCGGTCGACACGCCCCAGCCCGCAGCCAGCGTGCCGGTCAAGGAGCGCCTGTTCGCCCACCCGGACATGCCCGAGTCGCGCGACAACGGCGGCCTGGACCAGGTGCTGAACTCCAAGCTCGCCAAGGGCGGCGCCTTCGCGAGCTACAAGAACTACTTCTCCCGCCCCTTCGGAGTGGACGCCAAGAACGTGCGCCTGCGCCGGCTGAAGGTGGGCTCGCGGGTGATCGGCGGCACGATCCTGGGTCGCATCGGCCGCCCCCAGGCGGGCAAGGCCTCGCACCTCTCCTTCGCCATCCGGCCCGCGGGCAAGGGCGCGCCCACGATCGATCCCAAGCCGATCCTGGACGGCTGGAAGCTGCTGGAGGCCACCGCGGTCTACCGCGCGTCGGGTCGCAACGTCCTCTACGGCGGCGAGGCCTCCGACGGCCTGTCGATCGGCCAGATAATCCTGCTGCCCAAGCCGCTGCTCGAGAAGCGGGTGCTGTCGGACAACCGGATCGACATCTACCCCGGCGGGCGCGACGACATCAAGTCGGGCCAGATCGACCGGCGTGTGCTGGTCACGATGGCCTACCTGGCCGAGTCGGGCCTGCGCCCGACCATCTCCAGCCTCAAGGGCAACCACGGCCTGATGACGGCCTCGGGCAACGTGTCAGAGCACTCATCGGGCAACGCCGTGGACATCTCCGCCATCAACGGCACACCGATCGTCGGCCACCAGGAGCCCGGCGGCATCACCGAGCAGGCCGTCCGCAGGCTGATGCGCCTCCAGGGCACGGTCACCCCGCACCAGATCATCTCGCTGCTTGACCTGGGCGCCAACACGTTCGCCATGAGCGACCACGCTGACCACATCCATGTCGGCTTCCGGCCGCTGTTCGGCGACAACAAGAAGCTCGGTCGCCAGGCGCTCGCAGTGCTCAAGCCCGGCCAGTGGTCGGACCTGCTCAAGCAGCTGCGCAAGATCGACAACCCGGTCGTGCCCACCTCGCCGTCTAAGTACTCGCTTCCCGCCAAGGGCAAGCACGCCTCAGACGCCCATCGCGGCGAGTAGCCCCGCGCACGCAGCGCCGTTCGGCTTCGTCCAGCTCGAGTTCGGGTTCGTGCTCGGGCCACCCGACGGGCGCTTCCTCGTGCGCGCCCCGGGCAGCGACCAGCTCGAGCGCGTCCTCGCCCTGAACACGCTGGGAGCCCCCGAGCGGCGGATGCTGAGGGGCCGCAAGGGCCGGTCGATCGACCAGGCCGAGCCCGAGCCGGTTCCCACCGCGCGGGCCACTGTGATCAGGCCCCAGCCCTTCGAGGACGAGGCCGAGGGGGAGCGGTGGCTCGAGGCGCTGCGGGGGTCCGGCGACCGCCTCGAGGACGAGCTCGACGCCGCCGTGTCGGTGCTCAACCGCGCCGTGTACTCGCACCGATGCGCCCAGGCCGACCCCTACGCCCGCGACGTCTCGGTGGCCTCGGCCCTGGTGGTCCGGTTGGGCTACGGGCCCGGCGAGGCGGTGGCCGAGGGCCGCTTCGGCGCCGGCTGGGAGCTGCCCCGCAGCGGCACCCGGGTCCAGCGCTCGATGGAGGCTCCCGACGAGCGCTTCGCCTCGCTTTTGGGCGGCCGCGAGGCGCCGCTGGCCTCTGAGGACCTGGTGCTGCGCGCCCGCGCCGACCTGGACGCCGGGCGCTGGCGCTCGGGCGCGCTGCAGGCCCGCATCGCGCTCGAGGGCCTGCTGGCGGAGCTGCCCACGCTCACCGAGAGCCGCCGCGGGCCGTTGGAGGAGGATCGCTCGGCCATCGGTGCAGCCGCCAACGCCGCCCTGCGGGGCGAGCTGGACGACACCGCCCGCGAGGCGGTCGCGGGCTCGCTGGGCCACATGGAGGCCGCCCTGCGGGCGCACCGGCTCGGCTCCGGCGGCTGACCCGCTCTACATCCCGTCGAGTGACCGGCCGCCAAGTTTGGCCATCGGGCGATAGGAGCCGGCTCGGCCGCGGGGCAGTATGGGGAGCGTGACAGGCACGGAGCGCGACCGTTTTCACGGCGGGGGTCGCGACAAGCGGAAGCCCCGGGCCACATCCAGGAGCGCGGCCGCCGCCTCACCTCTCCCCGAGGCGGCGGTCGAGCCTGGACCCGCGGCGTGGCCCTCAGAGGGCCGCCAGCACCGCTTCGAGCTCGTCGACCACGTCGCCCCCCAGGCGCACCTCCGCCTCGTCGTCGTAGGGCGTCCGGCTCTCCGTGACCACGGCCAGGCGGCCGCCGGCGCGCAGCGTCACGTCGGGCAGGCCGGCCACGGGGTGCACCGTCAGCGAGGAGCCGATGCAGATCATCAGGTCGGCGCCCGCGGCGAGGGCGTGCGCCTCGAAGGTGGCCGCCTCGGGCAGCATCTCGCCGAACAGCACCACCTCGGGCTTCAGCGGGGTCACGCAGGAGAGGCACTCGGGAGCGCCCGGTGCCGCCTCGATCATCTCCACCACCCGCTCGAGTCCCACCCGGCCGCCGCACACCGGGCAACGGCTCCACTCGATCGAGCCGTGCACCTCCACCACCCGCTCGCTGCCGGCGACCCGGTGCAGGCGGTCGATGTTCTGGGTGATCACGCCCCGGATCAGGCCGCGCCGCTCCAGCTCGGCCACCACCGCGTGGGCGCGGTTGGGCTGCACCTCCCTCAGGGCGGCGAAGCGCTGGCTGTAGAAGTGCCAGAAGCGGTCGGGGTCGCGGCGCCAAACGTCGATGTGGGCCACCTCCATCGGGTCCACGTTCTCCCACAGCCCCGTGCCCGGGGAGCGGAAGTCGGGGATGCCGGAGGGCACGCTGATGCCCGCCCCCGTGAGCACAACGGCGGACTCGGCCGAGCGCAGCAGCTCGGCCAGCCGGGCGGCGCCTACCGACCCTTGAACTCGGCTCGACGCTTGCTCAGGAATGCGCCGATCCCCTCCTTGGCGTCCTCGGACCCGAACACGGCGGCGAAGCCCTGCTTCTCGGCCCCGATCCCCTCGTCCAGGTCGCCCGCGGCCGACACCCGCTTGATCTGCTCGACGGCCAGCGGCGCCTGCTCGGCCAGCCGCCGGGCCCAGGCCAGGGCGGTGTCGAACAGCTCGTGGTCGGGCACCACGCGGTTGGCCAGTCCCAGCTCCAGCGCCTCGTAGGCCCCGATCGGGTCGCCGCCCAGGTTCATCTCCAGCGCCTTGGCCTCCCCCACCAGCCGCGGCAGCCGCTGGGTGCCGCCGAAGCCGGGGATGATGCCCAGGTTGATCTCGGGCTGGCCGAAGGTGGCCGACTCGGCGGCCAGGCGGAAGTCGCAGGCCATGGCCAGTTCGCAGCCGCCGCCGAAGGCCAGCGAGTTGACCGCCGCGATCGTGACCGTGGAAGAGCGCTCGAAGGAACGAAACAGGCCGTGGGCGGCGTCCAGCAGCGCGGCGCCCTCCTTCTCGGGCGCCATCTTCGTGAACTCCTTGATGTCGGCCCCCGCGGAGAAGGTGAAGATGTTCGAGGAGGCGAAGACCACCGCCCGCAGCCTGCCGTCCACCGCGTTCCAGAGCTCGGTCAGCTCCCCGATCAGCTGCGGCGACAGCGGGTTGGCCGGCGGCCGGTTCAGCCACACGATCCCGATGTCGCCCCGGGTCTCCAGCGCCACCGTCTCGTGCGACTGCCCCTCGTCGGGGCTGGGGTAGGCGAAGAAGCCCTGGCTGCTCTTCTTCCCCAGCCGCCCCTGAGCCACCAGTCGGCGCAGGATGAGCGGCGGCTCGAAGGACTCGCCCCATTCGGACTGGGCCCGCTCGAGTGCCTCGAGCAGCGTGTCGAGCCCCTGCTCGTCGGCGCGCGCGAACGGGCCAGGGAGGATGCCGGCCCCCATCATCATCCCGATCTCGATGTCCTTGGCCGAGGACTCGCCCTCCTCCAGCACGAGGCAGGCCTCGACCAGCGTCTTGAGCGCCAGGCGCTCCGGCAGGTCACCCATGCTCATAGAAGCCCTTGCCGGTCTTCACGCCCAGGTGCCCGTCGGCCACGAGCTGCTGCATGGCGGGTGATACGTAGAAGCGCTCGCCGTAGGAGTCGTGCAGGTGCTCGGCCACGTGCAGGACGGTGTCCAGGCCGAGCAGGTCGACCAGGTGGTAGGGCCCAACCGGCGCCACCCCCGAGTCCTTGATTGCCGCATCGGCCTCCTCGTAGGAGATGCCCTCCTCGTCGACCATGCGCCAGACCTCCGAGGTTGCCGAGTTGAGGATCCGGTTGACCACGAACCCGGGCGCCTCGCCGCAGCGGATGGCGGTCTTGCGGATCTGGCCGACGAAGTTGGTGGCGGCCTGGAGCGTGTCGGGGGAGGTGTCCTCTCCCTCGATCACCTCGATCAGGCGCATCATCGACGCCGGGTAGAACAAGTGGAAGCCCACCACCTTGTCAGGTCGCGCCGTGGCCTCGCCCATCTCGGTGATCGACAGCGAGGACGTGTTCGAGGCCAGGATCGCGTGGCCCGGGCAGGCGGCGTCCAGCTCGGCGAACACGGCCTGCTTGACCGGCATGCGCTCGGGCACGGCCTCGATCACGAAGTCCACATCGCCGAAGCGCCCGTAGTCGGTGGCGCCCGTGATCCGGCCCACGATCTCCTCTACCTGGGCGTCGGCCTGCTCCTGGGTGATCTTCTCCTTGGCCACGAGGCCGCCCAGCTGGGCCGTGGTCACCTCGCGTGCCTTGTCCAGGCCGGCGTCCACGAACCGCTGCTCCACGTCCTTGAGCACCACCGGCACCCCGGCCGAGGCGATCACCTGGGCGATCTCGCCGCCCATCGTGCCCGCCCCCACCACGGCGGCGTTGAACACGCGCATGCCGCCTAGTCCCCCGTCGTGAGCTGCTTGCTCTCCTCGGCCGGCTCCAGCCGCGGGTCCGAGCGGCTGGCGCGCAGCTCGTAGGCCGCACGCGCCTTGTCGTCGAACTGGGACAGCACCTTGTCGGCCTTCAGCGCGCGCGAAACGGCCTCGCGCCCGCCGCGCGGCAGCACGCTCATCACCCGCGTGATCTGGGCCACCGAGCGGGGCACGAACACGTCGAAGCGCGGGCACTCGAGCGCCGAGGCGATCTCGTCGGCCACATCCTCGGGCGTCACGTGCTTCACGCCACGGGTCTCCTGGAGGCCGGCGGCCAGCTCGGTCTTCACCACCACGGGCATCACCACCGTTGTCTCGATCTCGGTGCCGCGCAGCTCGGCCCGCAGGCCCTCGGTGGCGCCGACCACGAAGTGCTTGGTGCCGCAGTACGTCACGCCCCCCGGGAAGCCGCCCTTGCCGGCGGTGGAAGCGATGTTGACCAGGTGGCCACGACCGCGGGCCTGGAAGCGGGGCACGATCAGGCGCATGCCGTTGAGCACGCCGTGCACGTTGATGTCCACCTGGCGGTGGGCGGTGGCCTCCGTCTCGGCCACGAACGGGCCCAGCTGCATGATCCCCGCGTTGTTGATCAGCACGTCGATCGGGCCGAGGGCCTCCTCGGCGTCATCCAGGAAGCGGGCGAACGAGGCGGAGTCCGTCACGTCCAGCTCGAAGCCCTGCGCGCCGTTGACCGAGGCGGCCGCCTTGTCGGAGTCGGCCTTGGCCAGGTCCCCGATCGCCACCTTCATGCCCTTGGCCGACAGGGTCCGGGCCGTGGCCAGGCCGATCCCACGGGCGGCGCCGGTGATGGCGACGACCTGTCCCTGCAACGAACGGGGCTGCTTCTTCGCCAAGGCGATTCTCCTGGGTCGAGACTGGCTGGTCGGCCAGGACGCTACCGGAGACCGGCGTCCTCTTGGGCCTCGACCGCGAACCGGCGCAGGGTGCGGATGAGCGAGTCGCGCAGTGCGCGGCGGATGAACAGCCAGTCGGTGAGCACCTTCAGCGGGCCGCTGCCGGGCAGCTCGTACTCCAGGCTCAGGCGCGCCGCCGAGCCGCCGTCGGGCCGGGGTTCGAAGGCGATGGCCTGCGTACCGGACAGGCGCTCCTCGTGCACCTGGGTGGCAAAGGCGGTGGGTTCGGAGAAGACGACCTTCTCGGTCACCCGGCCGCGACCGTCGGAGCCCGACACCCAGACCACCTTGGCCCCGGGCCGGGGCCAGTCGGGGCTCTCCTGCTCGACCCGCTGGAGGCCCTCCACGAAGCTGGACCACCGGCGCGGGTCGCGCCACAGCGCGGCCGCGGCCTCGGGGGCGAGGTCGACCCCGCCGGAGACCTCCACCGTGCGCGCCATCAGCCGTACACCTCGCCGATGATCCCGTCCACCGACCGCTGCACGTTCTCCAGGAACGGGCGCACCTCCTCGAGCAGCCGGCGGTACTCGGCGCGGCCCTGGCGGGTCAGCGAGTAGAAGCGCCGCGTACGCCGCTCGGGGTGCTCCCACTGTCCCTCGATCAGGCCCTCCTCCTCGAGCTTGCGGAGGAGGGGGTACATCGTGTTGGGGTTGACCGACAGCACGCCCTCGGTCAGCTCGCCGATCCGCTCCATCAGCTGGTTTCCGTAGGACGGGCCCTGGGCGATCAGGTGGAAGACCAGCAGCGGCAGCACCTCGCGGCGGCGCATCCCGCCGCTGAACGGATCCTGCTGGCGGCCCCGGGGGACGGGCGCCTCGGCAGGCGGCGGGGGCGACAGCGCCCCGGCCTGGGCCACGGCCTCGCGCGCGGCGGCCCGGCTGCGCTCGCGCTTGGATCGCTCGGCCATCCCGGTTCATCCTGACGGATGCGGCCCGGGGAGCCCCCTACCGCGCTGGGCCTCGGCTACGCCTTCGCGTACGGACGGCGGTGCGATTCGAGCAGGCCCTCGAGTGCATCCCCACCCGCGGCCTCTCCACCGGCCGCGGCGAAGCCTGCCGCCACGCGGCGCGCGCCGTCCTTCATCCCCATGGCCGCCCGCACGCTCTCGCGGAGCCGGTCGGGGCGCAGGCGGCCGGCGCCGAGCCTGGTGCCCGCGCCGGCAACCGCCACGCGCCGGGCCACCTCGAGCTGGTCGCGTCCGAAGGGGACCACGCAGACGGGGACCTCGGCGGCGAGGGCCTTCTGGGTCGCGCCCATCCCACCGTGGGTGATCGCGCAGGCGGCGCGCGCGAGGATCGGGGCGTGCGGGACGAAGGGCAGGACGTGCGCATTCGGCCGCGCGGCAAAGGCGGCCGGGTCGGCGGAGGGCAGCGTGGCCACCAGGTGCACAGGCTCGTCGGCCAGCGCGTCCAGCGCCGTAGCCACCAGCCGGCCGTCGTCCTGGAACTCCGAGGAGGTCGTCACGAGCACGATCGGCCGGTCGATCGCCGCGAGCCACGCCGGCGGCTCGGCGGGCGGATCCCAGGCTCCTGGGCCGATCATGCGGATGTTGGCCGGCCAGTCCGTGCGGGGGTACTCCAACGGCTCCGCCGTGAGGTAGAGCATGACCGGGGGCCGGGTGAAGAGCTCCTCCACCCCTTCGAACGGAGCAAGTCCGAGCCCGGCACGCACCCGGTTGAGCGGAGGCAGCATGGCCCGCTCGAAGGAGCCCACGAGCAGGGGCCGCAGTACCGCGTCGCGCAGCCGTCCCGCCGGCCCGCGGGCCGGCGGCAGCCCGGGGCCGAAGGGCGGGACGTCGGGCGAGGGGAGCGGCATCGGATAGGGCAGCCAGCTCGCCCACGGACCGCCCCAGGCCTCCGCCCCGGCAAGCCCACCCCACGCCTGCCCATCGACGAGGAGCAGGTCGGGCCGCTCCTCGTCGACGGCCGCGCGGAGGTCGGGCACCTCGTGCTCGGCCCGCTGCGCGAAGAGGACGATCGCCCGCTTGATGGCCCCTTGTGGCGTGCGCGCGCGAAAGTCGTCGTGCTCGATCGCATCGATCGCCGGGGAGATCGGGGCCGCCTCGAACCCTCGGTCGCGCATGGTCTCGACCTGCGAGGCCAGGGTGCGCACGGCGATCTCGTGCCCGCGGCGGCGGAGCTCGTCGAGCGTCGGCGTGATCGGGTAGAGATGCCCGCGGGCGGGCGACGTGTAGACCAGTACCTTCGCCATCAGTCCTCCTCCAGACCGTCGATGAGCTCTCAGCGCGCGCTCGACCTGCGAGCGACCCAGTCCCGCGTCACGGCGCAGGAGCTTCCACATGTAGACATCCGTGACCGCGACCAGCTGGCCACCCTACGCTTGCGCGTCGATCCCTCGAGGGAGGCGAGCTGCGGAGCAAAGGCGCGTTGAACCCACTCACCGGCCCGACCGAAGGCGGGAGCCGGGGGTGCACTGGAGGAGTGTCCAGGCTTCCCGGAAGGGCCCCGGCTCCCGCCCCCCGCCTCCCCGCCGCCTAGGCCGCGGCGGCGGCCGGCGTCTCGGCGCGCCGGGGCATCAGCGTCTCGCGGGCGATCACCAGACGCTGGATCTGGCTCGTGCCCTCGTACAGCTGCATGATCTTCGCGTCGCGCATCAGCTTCTCGACGGGGTACTCCTTGATGAAGCCGTAGCCGCCGTAGACCTGGACGGCGTCGGTGGTCACCTCCATCGCGGAGTCCGCGGCAAAGCGCTTGGCGTGGGAGGACTCGAGCGTGTTGCGCTTGCCCTGGTCGAGCAGCACGGCCGACTGCCAGGTGGCCAGGCGCGACAGGTGCACCTTTGTGGCCATGTCGGCGATCATGAACTGGATCGCCTGGTGCATCGCGATCGGCACGCCGAACTGCACGCGCTCCTTGGAGTAGTCCGAGGCGAACTCGAAGGCCGCCCGGGCGATGCCGGTGGCCATGGCCGCCACGCCGGGGCGCGTGCGGTCCAGGGTCATCATCGCCAGCTTGAAGCCCTTGTTCTCCTCGCCGAGCATGTTCTCCGCGGGGATCTCGACGTCGTTGAACGAGATCGTGGCCGTGTTGGAGGCGCGCTGTCCGAGCTTGTCCTCCTTCTTGTCCACGGTCACGCCGTCCAGGTCACGGTCGACGATGAAGGCCGAGATGCCGCGGTGGCCGGCCTCCTTGTCCGTCTTGGCGTAGACGGTGTAGAAGCTGGCGTAGGAGCCGTTGGTAATGAAGCACTTGGAGCCGTTGATGACGTACTTGTCACCCTGCTTGACGGCCGTCGTCTTCATCCCCGAGACGTCGGAGCCGGCGTCGGGCTCGGTGAGGCAGAAGGAGGCGTACTTGACCTCCTCGGTGAGCATCCCGAAGTACTTCTTCTTCAGCTCGTCCGAGCCGCCCAGGTGCAGCGGCGCCGTGGCCAGGCCGTTGGCGCCCAGCGAGGTGCCGATTCCCGAGCAGCCCCAGGAGATCTCCTCCTCGATCAGGGCGCCGGTCAGATAGTCCAGGCCCGGGCCGCCGTACTCCTCGGGCACGTGGTTGTTCATCAGGCCCAGCTCCCAGGCCTTCTCGAACACGTCGGCCGGCCAGCTGCCGTCGCGATCGTGCTCCCAGGCCACGGGCCGGATCTCCTTCTCGGCGAAGTCGTGGGCCATCGCCTGGATGTCCTTCTGCTCATCGGTAAGCGTGAAATCGACCACTTATGGCTCCTTGAAGTCGTGTGGCGGCGGCGAAAGAGAGTCAGCGCTGGAGGCAGGTCGCGCGGCGCCTGATTGATTGGTCAGTCAACGCTGTGGGTCAAGGGTACCGGATGCCCTCGGGAGTCGCCAGCGGCGACGGCACGACCCGCCCCCTAGAAGAAGACCCTCACCACCGCCCAGATCCCGCCGCCGATGGCCAGCAGCGAGAAAAGCGCCAGCCCCACCTGTTCGGGATAGAGCAGCGGCCGGCTCGGGGCCATGGTCCGCCGGCGTAGGCGCTTGAACATCGCGTCAGACTGTAGGGGCGGTGGACGCGTTCGGCTTCATCCTGATCGGCATGGTGCTCGTCGGCGTGGTGGTGGCCTGCCTGAGCTTCATCGGCTCCGGCGGCATCTACCGCAACCTGGGCCGCACCGGCGGCCTGTCCCTCGACGAGCCCGACATGCGCCCCGGGCCCACCGCCGGCAGCCCCGCCGCCCACGCCGAGGCCCAGGAGGAGATCCGCCAGATGCTCGAGGCCAAGTCCGCCCGCTCGGTCGCCCGCGGCGACGGCCCGATCGACGTGCAAGCCGAGATGGACGCGCTGGCGGCCACGCCCGCCCCGGCCGATCCCGCCCTGCGCGAGGAGATCCGCCAGCTGGTGGTGGCCCGCAACGAGCGCCGCATGCGCCGGGGCGAGGCGCCGCTGGACGTTCCGGCCGAGACCGAGCGCGAGCTGCGCCGCCTCGGCGGCTGAGCCCCGCCCGCAGCGGCCCGTGTTCGAACGTCGCGGAATCAGATATAGGTAGGGGCGATGGCCGACGACCGCCGATTCGAGATCGATGAGCTGCTAGTGCGCCCGGGGACCTACTTCAACCCCCAGACCGAGGTGCTCGTGATCGTGGACGACTCGGCCTCGCTGGAGAGCGAGATCTTCAACATGGAGGAGTTCGAGGGCGCCGACTGGGTGCTGATCTCCGACGATCCGCCCATCGACGAGCCGCGCCGCGACGAGCAGCTCGAGAACTTCCAGGCCACCTTCCACGACGGCGACTCCCGCCAGCCCGCCGCCATGGACGATCCCGACGGCACCGGCGCCGACGTGGATACCGGCGACGACGACCCCCCGCCCGCGGTGGTGCCCGTCGACGACGTCGAGGAGTAGCCGCCCGACGACGGCGCGGCTCGCTAGCCTCGCCGTGCCGTGCGCCCCGTCTACGCCCTAGGCATCTTCATCCCCATAGCCGTCGCGCTGGACCTGGCCGGGGCGGCCCCCACCCTCGTCTTCGTGGCCGCGGCGCTGGGGGTCATCCCCACCGCGGCGCTCATGGGCGAGTCCACCGAGCACCTGGCGGCCCGTACGGGCCCGGGCGTGGGCGGCCTCCTGAACGTGACCTTCGGCAACGCGCCCGAGCTGATCATCGCCTTCTTCGCGCTGAACAAAGGGCTGCAGGAGGTGGTCAAGGCCTCGATCGTCGGCTCGATCGTGGGCAACGTGCTGCTCGTGCTGGGCGCGGCGATGGTGGTGGGCGGCTTTCGGCGCGACAAGCAGGTGTTCAACCGAACGGCGGCCGCGGCGCAGTCGGGAATGCTCCTCCTGGCCGTGGCCGCGATGGTCATGCCGGCCCTGTTCCAACTCGTCCACGGCGGCGGCCTGCCCAGCGTGGGCGAGCAGCGGGTGAACTTCGGAGCGGACCTGGAGAAGCTGTCGCTGGGAGTGGCGCTGATCCTCATGGCCAGCTACGCCGCCGGCCTCGTCTTCTCCCTCAAGACACACCGCGACGTGTTCAACCCCTACGGCGACGACGCCGGCGACGAGGAGGGCGGCTGGTCGATGAAGCGGTCGCTGATCTCGCTCGGCGTGGCCGCGGTGCTGGTCGGGGTGATGAGCGAGGTGCTGGTGGGCTCCATCTCCGAGGCCTCGAAGAGCATCGGCCTGTCCGAGTTCTTCGTCGGCGTGTTCGTGGTGGCGATCGTGGGCAACGCCGCCGAGCACTGGGTGGCGGTGCTGGTGGCCGCCAAGGACAAGATGGACCTGGCCGTGGGGATCGCGATCGGCTCGAGCGCCCAGGTAGCGCTGTTCGTCGCGCCCGTGCTGGTGCTGCTGTCCTTCGTGGTCGGCCCCAACCCGCTGGCCCTGGTCTTCAACGGCTACGAGCTCGGCGGCCTGATCTTCGCCGTGCTGGTGGCCAACTTCCTCACCCAGGACGGCGAGTCCAACTGGTTCGAGGGCGTGCAGCTGCTGTCGCTTTATGCGGTGCTCGGGCTGGTCTTCTTCTTCGCCTAGCCGTCGGCCTGGAAGCCAGAGCGGCGGCGGACCAGCTCGGCCGTCTCGACCACCCTGTCGATCAGCCCGTACTCGATCGCCTCCTCGGGCGAGAAGAAGCGGTCGCGGTCCATGTCGTCGCGTAGCTCCTCCACCGAGCGCCCGGTGTGGGCGGCGTAGATCTGCTCGAGCCGGCGGCGGGTGTCGATGATCTCGCGGGCGTGGATCTCCACGTCCGAGGACTGGCCCTGGAAGCCCCCCGAGGGCTGGTGGATCAGCAGTCGTGAGTTGGGCAGCGCCATCCGCTTGCCCGGCGCCCCGCCGGTCACGATCAGCGAGCCCGCAGACATGGCCATGCCGAAGCAGATGGTCTGCACGTCCGGCGGGACGTAGTGCATGGTGTCGTAGATCGCCAGGCCCGCGGTGACCGAGCCACCCGGCGAGTTGACGTAGATCGAGATGTCCTTCTCCGGGTCCTCGGCGGCCAGGTGCAGCAGCTGGGCCACGACCACGTTGGCCAGGTCGTCGTCGAACTGCTGGCCGATGAAGATGATCCGCTCGTTGAGCAGCCGGGAGTAGATGTCGAACGAGCGCTCGCCGCGGGCGGTCTGCTCGACCACCATCGGCACCAGGGATGCCCTCGACGAATCAGACATCCCTGTCTGATTCGTAATACCGCCTCTGGTCATTCGCTTTCCTCCTTCGCTAGATTACGCAACCAGTCAGTTGCTCGTCACTGTAGCGCAACCGAGGAGTTGCACATCATGGATCACGAGATCACGCGCGAGGTGGTGCTGGACGCCGACCCCGAGGAGGTGTGGCGCTCGCTGACCGAGCCCGAGCACATGGCCGGCTGGCTGGGCGAGGACGCCGAGATCGACCTGCGCCCGGGCGGCGACCTGGAGCTGACCGACCCGGTCGAGGGCCGGCGCTCGGGCTGGGTGGAGACCGTGGAGCCGGGGCGGCGACTGGCCCTGTGGTGGTCGACCGAGCACGACGAGGAGTCCTCCCGGGTGGAGTTCGAGCTCGAGCGCGTGGAGGCGGGCACCGTCCTGCGCGTGGTGGAGACCCGCCCGCTGTCCGACCTCGCCGTGCCCACCGCGCTGGCCCTGGCCTGATGGCCACGACGGACTCGCGCGAGGGCGTCTTCGACGCCCTTTCCGACCCCACCCGCAGGCGATTGCTGATCCTGCTGGGTGAGCGCGAGACGGTCACCGCCACGGCGCTGGCCGCGGAGCTGCCCGTGACCCGCCAGGCCGTGGCCAAGCACCTGGGAGCGCTCGAGGCGGCGGGCCTGGTGGCCCACGAGCGCGAGGGGCGCGAGGTGCTCTACCGGCTCACCCCCGCCCCGCTGTCGGGAGCGATGGCGTGGATGGCCGCCGTCGGCGGACGCTGGGACACGCGACTGGCCGACCTGGGACGGCAGCTCGAGCAGGGCTAGTTCGCGCGCAGGCTGTGCGCTATTGTTAGCCAAATGGTTAACGATCCATTCAGGGCGCTCTCGCATCCGATCCGCCGCGACATCGTCGAGCGCCTCGCTGAAGGTCCGGCGACGGTCGGCGAGGCCACCGGCGGCTTCGGGGTGTCGAAGCCCGCGATCTCCAAGCACCTGAAGGTGCTGGAGGAGACCGGTGTCGTGACGCGCGTGGTCGAGGGCCGGACGCATCGGCTCTCGCTCGAGCGCGAGGCGATCGGCGAGGCGGCCATCTGGATGGATCGCCAGCGCGCCCTCTGGGGGCGCCTGTTCGATGTCGTCGACGAGTACCTCAACGAGAAGGAGCAGAGATGAACATGCCGCCGGTCGTATCGCCGCAGGAGTGGCAGTCCGCCCGCGAGGAGCTGCTGGTGAAGGAAAAGGAGCTGACCCGCGCGCGCGATTCGCTGGCCGCGGAGCGCCGTCGGATGCCCAGGATGGCCGTGGAGAAAGACTACGAGTTCGAGGGCCCGGACGGCCCGGTAAGCCTGCTCGACTTGTTCGAGGGACGCCGTCAGCTGGTCGTCTACCGCTTCTTCTTCGAGCCCGGTGTGGCGGGTTGGCCCGAGAGCGGCTGCCGCGGTTGCTCGTTCATGGCCGACCAGGTCGCTCACCTCGCTCACCTGAACTCGCGCGACACCACGCTCGCATACGTCTCGCGCGCGCCGCAGGCCGACATCGAGCGCTGGAAGGCGCGGATGGGCTGGGACATCCCCTGGTACACGATCACCGACGACTTCGACGCGGACTTCGGCGTGGACGAGTGGCACGGCACCAACGCCTTCTACCGCGACGACACCCATGCGGGCACAGGCGAGGACCAGGTCTTTCGCACCTACTTCGTCGACAAGCGCGGCGACGAGGCGCTGGGCAGCGCCTGGGCCTATCTCGACATAACCGCGCTCGGGCGCCAGGAGATCTGGGAGGACTCGCCGGAGGGCTATCCGCAGACGCAGGCGTACGTGTGGTGGAACCTGCACGACGAGTACGACGACGCGACCGTCTTCGAGCAGGCCCTGTCGGACGAGACGGCCTCGCAGCGCGGCTCGAGAAGCACGTGAGCGTGTTCGCCCACATAGGAGGCGTGCCGGTGGAGGAGACGCTGCCGGCGCTGGCCGGCAGTGGCACGATCGTGCTGCTGGCGCGCGCCTGGCTGATGCTGCACCTGCGGCGCCGGGAGGAGGCCGGGACATGATCCTCGGAAAGGACGCCCTGCGCATCGAGCGCAGGTACCAGGCGCCCGCCGAGGCGGTCTTCGACGCGTGGACGAGCGAGGAGGTGATCCGGCGCTGGTGGCAGGCCGAGCACGGCTGGGAGACGAGCGAGGCGGAAGTCGACCTGCGCGTGGGCGGTGCCGTGCGTGTGGTGATGCGCGACCCCGACAAGGACGTCGAACACGGCGGCGGCGGCCACTACACCGAGATCGAGCCACCGACCCGCCTGGCGTTCACCTGGCTCTGGGATCGGGAGACGAGGCGGACGCTGATCGAGATCGACTTCGAGGAGGCCGACGGCGCCACCACGGTCAGCTTCACGCACAGTGGCCTGTGGGACGAGGAGGCCGTGCGCTCGCACGAGCACGGGTGGAGCAACATCCTCGACAGCCTCGGACGCACGCTCGAGGCGGGCGGCCGATAGGGGTCAGCGAGCGGCGGTCTCCTGGTCGGACTCGGTCAGGTGGGAGCGCTCGGCGCGCTTGGCCGCGGCGTCGGGATCGCGGCGATCGGCGATCACCGAGACCACGATGCCACCGCCGAACAGCACGGCGATGATGGCCAGGCTGGCCAGCGGGCCGACCTTGACGAGGTCCTCGGCCAGGAGCTTGATCCCGACCACGCCGAGCACGATCGCGATCGTCTGGTCCAGGTAGCGGAAGCGCTCGATCAGCCCCTCGACCAGCACGAACAGCGCGCGCAGCCCCAGCAGCGCGAACACGTTGCCCATCCAGATCAGGAACGGGTCGCGGGTGATCGCGAAGGCGGCGGGGATGGAGTCGATCGCAAACGCGAGGTCGGCGAACACGATCGCCACGAGGCACAGGAAGATCGGGGTCACGTGTCGCTTGCCGTGCTCGCGCCAGAACCAGTGACCCTCGCGGAAGTCGTCGGTGACCGGGTAGATCCGCCGCACCAGGCGCACCATCAGGTTCTTGTCCGGGTCGACGTTCTCGTCCACGCCGCGGGATATGCGGTAGGCCAGCACGAGCAGCGCCAGGCCGAGGCCGTAGACCACGAAGTGGAACTGATCGATCAGCGTGACCCCGGCCAGGATGAAAACGCCGCGCAGGGCCAGGGCGGCCGCGATGCCCCAGAACAACAGCCGCGCCCGGCGCTCGGAGGGCACGCCGAAGTACGAGAACAGGATCAGGAAGACGAACAGGTTGTCCAGCGACAGCGACCGTTCGATCAGGTAGACGGTGCTGTAGAGGACGGCGTCCTGGCTGCCCTCCAGGGCCAGCACTACCCCGGCGGCGACGGCACTGACCGCGAGCCACCCCACCGACCAGACCGCCGCCTCCTTGAAGCTCGGCTCGCGCCCGCGTGCGAAGAAGTGGAGGTCCACCCACAGCAGCACGAGCAGGACGGCGACCAGCGCCAGCCAGGGAGCTATGGAAGCGAGGAGCACCGGCGCCTCACGCTACCCGCCGGAAGAGACCGGGGGTCAGGGGTTCAGCAACTTCGAGCAGCGCGACAGCGCCTGGGTGTCGCCCGGCTTCGCCTTGTCCAGGCACCGGGCGTAGCGCTTGAAGGACGCCGGGTCCGGCGTGGTGGTCTGGCCGCCTCCCGAGGGTGACGGAGTGGTGGCCGTGGGGGGTGGCGTGCCCTGGCTTCCGCCCAGGGCGCCGAGCGCCGCCGCCCCGCCGAGCTGCTTGGAGAGGTCGGAGATCGGGCGCGGGTTGGCCGGCGCGCCGATCTTCTGGTTGCCGTTGGCGTGGGTCAGATCGAGGGTGAAGCGCAGCGATCCGCCGGTGATGCCGTTGGCGCGCGAGCGGTCGGCCGCGGGCACCGACAGCGCCAGGTTGCCCGACATCCGGTGCACCAGGCCGTCGTCCTTGCCCACGTAGACGTCGAAGGTGGGGTCCTTGACCGTCTTGGCCGCATCGTCCAGGGTCTTGGCGCTCAGCGGCTGGGGCGTGGTGGCGCCCCCCACCGCGTTCGTGCCCTTCTTGGCCAGGCGGTTGAGGTCGCCGAGCACCTTGCGCACGTCGATGCGCGCCGAGACGTGGTCGGTCTGGACGCCGCCCAGCTTCTCCTGGCCCTTCATCTTGGCGTCGCGGACCCACGAGCTCGCGTCGACTCCCAGTCCGTTCGGCTGACTGCCCTTGCCCTTCCCGGCGCGAATCTGCCGGTTGGCTTGGGCAACGTTGGCGGCCGGCTGCTCGTAGTACTCGCCGCCGAACTTGAGGAAGGCGCGGTCTCCGGTGGAGAGGAAGCCGGTCTGGAGCGACTGCCCCTGTCCCTGGGCCCCGATCTTGAGGTCCATGTCCGCCTTGGGGATGGTGTCCCTGCTCGTCACGTAGGGGCCCGAGGCCTGGATCCGGATCGGCTTGTCGAAGCCGGGCAGGCCGTCGAGCCTGAGCTCGCCGTCGAGCTTCACGTCCGCGCTGTGCACCGGCTTGGCGAAGGCGCGATGGAGCATGTCGGTGGCGTCGCTCTGGTTTCCGCCGGAGTCGCCGCCGCAGCCCGAGGCGGCGATGGCGACGGCCACCACCGCGATGCAGAGCAGGACGCCGGCGATACGACGTCGAAGCCTGCTCTTCGTGGGAGACGAGAACATCATCAGGCGGACCCGGCGCAGAGTAGCGGGACGGGGAGCCGCGGCCGCGTGGCAGACGCAACTTCGGCCACCCGCGCGCGTTGGTGCTCGGAGATGACGACCCTGAGACGCAACCTCGCGGCCCTGCTGTTCGCGGGCCTGCTCGCGGTCGGCGCGGCGGCCCCCGCCCGTGCCGGCGAGGTGCTGCGCGTGGACCGCTCGGGCAGGGCCACGGAGGTCGTGGATCCGTCGGTGCCCGCGCGTGGCAGCGCGGAGGCCGGCAAGCCGCCGCCGGCCCGGGCGACCCCGGCGCGGGCCGCCGCGACGCCCAAGAAGAAGAAGCCCAAGAAGGGTCCGACTCGCGGGCAGAAGGCGGTGGCCAAGGCCCTGGACACCGCGCTCAAGCACCGGAACATCTCGCGCGCGAAGTACAACCGCTACAAGCGCGGGTACGCGCTCGCGCGCTCGCGCCGCGCCAAGCTGAAGGGCCAGCGCGGCCGCGAGCTGGGGAGCGTGATCGCGACGGTCGAGGCGATCGCCCTGCGCCGTCAGCTCACCTCCACCAGGATGGTGCCGGTCTTCCTGGTGCTGCAGCGCAACACGGAGTTCTGGCCCCGCAGCCCCTTCCCCAAGAGCCGCGCCTACGTGCAGTTCCGCGGCAGTCAGATGCTCTTTGAGTACTACGTCGGCGAGGGCCTGCAGCTGCAGCCTCTGGCCAACTTCAAGCGGGCCAACGCGCTGCACGGAACCTGCGCGAAGAGCACCGGCGTGGCCTGCGACCGCGCGGCGCTGACCAAGCTGCTGAGCGAGCTGGTGGCCACCCGGGTCAACCGCGGGCGCTTCAAGGCCTACGAGTACTACTTCGACTTCGGGGGCGGCAAGCCGCCCTGGATCAGCGGCATGGCCACCGCCACGGCGGTGCAGGCCTTCGGGCGCGCCTCGCAGCTGCTCAAGCAGGCCAGGTGGCGCAAGTACGCGGCGGAGACCTTCCCCGCCTTCGCCACGCCCGCCCCCACCGGCGTGCTGACCCGCGGCCCCCTGGGCGGTACCCACTACCTGCAGTACTCGTTCGCGCCGCGGCTGTTCGTCATCAACGCGTTCCTGCAGTCGGTGATCGGCCTGTACGACTACGCCGCCATCACCGGCGACCCCACGGCGGACCGCCTGTGGCGCCAGGCGGAGCCCGAGGCGCGCGCCGAGCTGCCGCGCAACGACACCGGCGACTGGTCGACCTACTCCTACGGCGGGCGCGAGTCCACGCGTGAGTACTACGACCTCTTGCTGGAGTTCACCACGGGCCTCTGCCACCGGCTCCAGGTGGATGTCTACTGCAACACCACGCGCAACTTCCGCGACTACCTGACCAAGCCGGCTGACCTCGCGCTGCTGGGCCCGGCCACCGCCACCCGCGGCGTCCCCACCCAGGTGAGCTTCTCGGTGTCAAAGCTCTCCGCGGTGCAGGTGGTGATCACGCTGAACGGCCAGACCTCGCTCGACAAGACGGCCACCTTCCGTCGAGGGCAGGGGTCGTTCGCGTGGACCCCGGGCGGCACGGGCACCTACTCGGTGACGCTGGCCGCCAAGGAGCTGCGCACCGGCAAGGGCCTGCGGACCAGGAGCAGCGGCCAGATCCTCAGCCAGTAACCCGCGCCCGACCCTAAGATGCCGCGATGGCGGCTCCGCGCACGATCCTCTACACGGGCAAGGGCGGCGTGGGCAAGACCAGCGTCGCCGCCGCGAGCGCGCGCCGGTGCGCGGCGGCGGGACTGCGCACGGTGGTTCTCTCCACCGACCCGGCCCATTCGCTGTCGGACTCGCTCGAGTGTCCGCTGGGAAGCGCCCCCACGCCCGTGGCCGACAACCTGTGGGGTCAGGAGCTGAAGGCCCAGGAGGAGATGGAGCGCCACTGGGAGGCGGTGTCCGACTGGCTGGGGCGGTTGCTCTCCGACCAGGGCGTGGACGCGATATCGGCCGAGGAGCTGACCGTGCCCCCGGGCATGGACGAGTTGTTCAGCCTGCTCCAGATCAAGCGCCACCACGCCGAGGGCGAGTTCGACTGCGTGATCGTGGACTGCGCACCCACCGGGGAGACGCTGCGGCTGCTGTCCTTCCCCGACGTCTGCACGTGGTGGCTGGAGAAGGTCTTCCCGTGGCAGAGCAAGCTGATGTCAGCGGCCGCGCCGTTCGCACGCGGGGTGCTCGACATCCCGGTGCCGGGCCAGGCCGTGTTCGACGACGTGGAGCGCCTGGTGCGCAACCTGGTCGACATGAACGCCATCCTGCGCGACTCCTCGCGAACGACGGTGCGGCTGGTGATGAACCCCGACCGGATGGTCGTGCGCGAGTCGATGCGCACCTTCACCTACCTGAACCTCTACGGCTACCTGACCGACGCCGTGGTGGTAAACCGGGTGCTGCCCCCCGAGGCCGGCGAGGGCTACTTCGCGGCGTGGCGCGACGCCCAGCAGGGTCATATGGAGCTCGTTCGCTCGGCCTTTGCCCCCGTGCCCGTGCTCACGGCGCCGTGGCTGCCGACCGAGGTGTCCGGCCCGGAGCTGCTGGACGAGCTGGGCGCCGAGCTGTTCGCCGACTGCGATGCCCACGCCGTGCTGCACGACGAGCTGAGCCAGGAGCTGACCGCCGAGAACGGCCACGCCCGCCTGCGCCTGCCGCTGCCTCTGGCCGACCGGGGAGAGATCGAGCTGAAGAAGATCGGGCTCGAGGTCGTGGTGCGGGTCGGCGACCAGAAGCGCACTATCATCCTGCCTCCCTCCCTGGCGGACTACGAGACCAGCGGGGCGCGCTTCGCCGACGGCGCGCTCGAGGTCCAGTTCAGGAGGGCAGGCGATGGATCAGGACCCGAGCAAACCGACTGAAGACACCCCCGAATGGGGCCAGCGCCGCCGCGCCGAGGGGCCGCCGCCGCGCGCGAGCTGGAACGAGATCCGCGATGAGTTCGAGCAGGCCAGCCGCGCGTGGGAGGAACGCGAGGCCGGCGGCGACGAGCGCGCCTGGGCCGGGGCGGCCGCGCGACCCACACCCGGAGCGGGTCCCGACCTGTCCTCGCTCTTCCTGCTGCTGGACGCGCTGCGACGTGCGGCGCCGGTCGAGCTGCAGGAGCGCACCACCGCGCTGATACGGGAAGTGCTGCTCACGCTGCGCTCGCTGATCGACTGGTACCTGGATCACCTGGACCGCCCGGCCGTCAAGCCGGAGGTCGAGGACATCCCGATCGACTGAGCTCGACGGGCTAGTACATACGTCCACCCGCGGCCGCCAGGGCTCATCGCGGGGGGATCGGTCAAGCGGCCAGCGGGCTGCCGACCGGATGAGCACAGGGGCCATGGGCGCCGAGCGGGGTGCTCGTGGTCCCGAGTTCCCGCCTCCCCGTCCGCGCCGCCGTCTTCGCCACGGCCGCCGCCGCGCTGGCCCTGTCCGGCGCCCCGGCCGCCAACGCCGCGCCGTCGCGCGTGCTCGTGGGCGTCGCGCCGGGCCAGTCGGTGGCCGGCAAGCGCGTTGCTCCTCACGTGAAGCTGGTCAGCCGCGCAACCGCGGCACGACTGCGCGCTGCGCGAGCGGTTCGCTTCGTGGAGCCCAACCAGACCTACCGCGTGTCGGCCGCCGTCTCCACCGTGCCCAACGACCCCATGTTCGCGCGCCAGTGGCCGATGAGCCAGGCCGACGGCATAGGCGCCCCGGGCGCGTGGTGGACCACCAAGGGCCGCGGAGCCGTGGTCGCCGTGCTGGACACGGGTGTCGATCAGACCCACCCCGACCTGGCGCCGAACCTGTGGACCAACCCCGGCGAGGTGCCCGGCAACGGCGCTGACGACGACGGCGACGGCTACGTGGACGACGTCCACGGGATCAACGTGCTGGCGCACACGGGCGACCCCCAGGACGGCCACGGACACGGCACCGAGATGAGCGGCGCCGCCGCCGCGGTGGCGGGCAACGGACTCGGGGTGACCGGCGTCGCCCCCGAGGCGCGGATCATGC
>JBBREO010000039.1:0-22700 GCA_038202855.1 Solirubrobacterales bacterium | reverse complement strand
GAGGAGCGGATCCGGCAGGCGCGCGCCATCGTCAACCAGGGACAGGAGACCGGATGAGCAGCGACGACGAGGGCCAGTACTGATGGCGGTGCGTGCGACGGCCGTGGTCAAGGACGACTTCGGCGACACGGTGGCCGCCTGCGTCGGCCACCCCAACGACGTCGCGGCGGACATCGGCCACGAGCTCGTCGCGCTGATCGCCGACGTCGACCGCGGCGCCGAGGCCAGCTTCACCATCACCGTCAGGGTCACCTGATGAATGCCGAGGTCGAAGCCCGCGGGCTCGTCTGTCGCAACGGCAGGGGCGAGTGGTGTCTATTCACCGCGCAGCTGGACGACGGCATCCCGCTGAACGGGGCATGCCTGCGCGCCGTTGAGGAGGCCGCCAGCTTCACGATCGACCCCGATCGTCTCCCCGTTTCACGAGGCGATGTTCGGTCAGAGTTCGGTGGCGCCCGCGCGGCCGGTCAGGATGGAGACCAGTGACTGTGCGTTTCGCCTGCACACAGGGGCCAAGCCCTCGTCCGGACTCGAACCGGAGACCCCTTCCTTACCATGGAAGTGCTCTACCAACTGAGCTACGAGGGCGGGTCGGGAGAGCCTATCGAGAGGCTCGTCCGAGCCGATGAGCCGGCCAGTGGCGGGAGCAGGATTCGAACCTGCGTAGGCAGAGCCAATCGGTTTACAGCCGATCTCCTTTAACCACTCGGACATCCCGCCGAGCGGCTGCGGAGTCTAGACCGCCACGCCGAACCGGTGCGGCCCTCGCCGCACCGGTCCAACCCTCTCCCCCGGAACGCCGCCTCGGCGGCGACGACTCAGGACGCCTCGCGCAGCCTCTGCGCCTCGGGTAGTCCCTCGAGCTTCTTCAGCGTGTTGTTCTCGATCTGTCGGATCCGCTCGCGGGTCACGCCGAAGGCGCGTCCCACCTCCTCGAGCGTGCGCGCTTGGTGGCCCTTGAGGCCGTAGCGCATCTCCAGCACCTCGCGCTCGCGCTGGGGCAGCGCGTCCAGCGCCGCCTTCACGTTCTCGCAGCGCAGGGTCTCCGAGGCGGTCTCGAAGGGCGACGCGGCGCTCTCATCCTCCACGAAGTCGCCCAGCTCGGAGTCCTCCTCCTCACCGATCGGCTTCTCCAGCGAGATCGGCAGCTGCGCGATGCGCAGGATGTCCTTGACCTCGCGCACGGTCCACTGGAGCTCGCCTGCGACCTCCTCGGGCAGCGGCTCGCGACCCAGGTCCTGCACGAGGGCGCGCTCCACGTGCACCACCTTGTTCAGCTTCTCGACCCTGTGCACGGGGATGCGAATCGTGCGGGCCTTGTCGGCGATCGCGCGCGTGACCGCCTGGCGGATCCACCAGGTGGCGTAGGTCGAGAACTTGTAGCCGCGCCGGTAGTCGAACTTCTCAACCGCCCGGATCAGGCCCAGCGAGCCCTCCTGGATCAGGTCCAGGAAGGACAGCCCGCGCCCGAGGTAGCCCTTGGCGATGGAGACCACGAGCCGCAGGTTGGCCTCCACCATCTGCGTCTTGGCGACCATGTCGCCGCGCTCGATGCGCTTGGCCAGGCTCACCTCCACGCTCGCGGTGAGCAGGTCCACCCGTCCGATCGAGCGCAGGTACAGCCGCAGCGAGTCGAGGCTGGGCTCGACGGTGAGGTCGATCTCCGCCTTCTTGGCCTGCACGGGCTGAGGGTCCGAGCTGGCCGGCAGACCGTCGGCGGGCGGCGCGCTGGGGCGCGCGCCGTCGGCGGCCACCACGTCCACTCCGTTCTCCACCAGGTGGGCGTGCAGGGCCTGTACCTGCTCCTTGGTGACCTCGACCTCCTCGAGGCACGCGGCGATCTCGTCGAAGGTCAGTGACCCCCGGTCGCGACCCTCAGACACCAGGTTGCGCAGCTCCTCGGACTCGAGGAACGGGACCCCCGGCGGGACTTCCAGCAGTGCGGCTCCGTCTTGCTTCTCCACCCTCGCTCCTTCGGGACGCTTGCGGACGACACCGGTCTCCGGCCGATGCCGCTCCTCCGATTCGGTTTTCCAGCGTCCGCGGCGCTGCCGCGAGGGGCTGAGCCGTTGATGGCGCCTCTGCGAGGTCGCCCAGCTTCGAGCCGCGGCCAGACTAGCGCAGATCGTGCGGATTGGCTCGTGCGCCGCGATGGCGCGTTCGGACTGCCCGTTATCGTCAGTGGGATGGCAGATCTCTCGCTGATCGCGCACGAGGACGTGCAGGCCCGCCGGCCGAGCACCCACGTGAGCCTGACGCGCGTGGGCGTCACCGGCGTGGAGAAGGTGATCCGGATCGGGTCGCACCAGGACGAGCAGCTCTTCTACGCCGAGCTGGAGTGCTTCGTCGACCTCGGCCCCGAGCAGAAGGGCGCGCACATGTCGCGCTTCGAGGAGGTGGTCAACGAGGCGATCGACGAGGTGGTGCTGGGCGAGGCGCTGAAGGCCGAGAACCTGGCCGCCCACATCGCCGAGCACGTGCGCGACCGCCAGCAGGGCTTGCGCGCCGAGGTGTCGATCAAGGCCCGTTACCCCGAGCGCAAGGTGACCCCCATCTCGGGCTCGGAGACCCAGGAGATCTACACGCTGCTGGGCTCAGCCGTGGCCTCGGCTCGCGGTACCCGCCGCCTGATCGGCGTGGAGGCCCACGGCATGACCGCGTGCCCGTGCGCCCAGGAGCTGGTGGCCGACCGCTCGCGGGAGCGCCTGCGCGCCGACGGCTTCAGCGACGAGGACATCGAACGCATCCTGCGCGACGTGCCCGTGGCCACCCACAACCAGCGCGGCATCGGCCGCCTGCAGATCGGCTGCCCCGAGGGCTGCCAGGAGGGCATCGACGCGCGCACGCTGCTGCGGATCGTGGAGAGCTCGATGAGCTCGGAGATCTACGAGCTGATGAAGCGCAGCGACGAGGTCGAGGTGGTGGAGCGCGCCCACATGCACCCGCGGTTCGTAGAGGACTGCGTGCGCGAGATGGTGCGCCTGGCCGTGGAGGAGTTCGACTCCCTCGGCGAGGACTCGTTCGTGTTCGCGCGCCAGGAGAACCTGGAGACCATCCACCGCCACAGCGTGGTGGCCGAGCGTCACGGCCTGTTGGCCGACCTGCGCGCCGAGCTCGGCGAGCGCGGGGGCGTGGCGCACCACACGACGCGCCGCGAGTGGCTCGAGGGCCGCGCCCCGCTGGCTTGAACCGGCGCCCCCGACCCGGGGGTCGATCATTTGGCCAAAGGGCCCCGAGGGGGTTGTGCGCCCGCGCCGAGCAGCCGATCGAAACGCCATGAATTCGCACGAGACGCCCCTGAGTGGGGACGCAGCCCTGGTCGCCGGACTGGCTGCAACCGCAATGCCCTTTGCCCACACCTCGGAGGACCAGGCCGAGAGCTGGCTGCGCACCCTGCGCCTGCACGGCACCGTGGGGTGCGCCCTCCAGGACCTCGGTGTCCGCGAGGAGCCGCTGATCAACAGCTCGCAACCGCGCTCGGAGAGCGTCGGCTCGCCGTTGCCCGAGGGGGACGTCGTCGAGCGCGTGGTGCGCAGCGCCACCGAGTTCGCCATCGCTCGCGAGGCCGAATGCGTGAGCACGGCCGACCTGCTGTTCGCGCTGTTCGACGTCTACGGGCGCACGATGGACCGTGCGCTGTACCTGCACGGACTCTCGCGCGCGCAGGTGTTCGATTACCTGGCCGGCGCCGGGCGGCCGCTCCCGGCCTAGCTCGTCGGCGGCGTGGGCGCGGCGGTGCGGGAGAGCTCCTCCAGCCGGCGCCGGAAGTTGAGGAAGTAGTCGGCGCCGGACACCACGGTGGCCAACACCATCAGGTAGACCAGCGCCTGAACCCACGCCGCGCCAGCGTCGGGGGCGGCGATGAGAGCCAGCACGGCGGCGGACTGCACGATCGTCTTGACCTTGCCCAGCACGCTGGCGGGGATCACCACGCCCTGCTGGCCGGCGGCGATGCGCAGCCCGCTGACCGCGAACTCGCGCGCGACGATGACCATCGCCACCCAGGCGTCCAAGCGGTCGAGGCTGACCAGCGAGAGCAGCGCCGCGGCTATCAGCAGCTTGTCGGCGACGGGGTCCATCACCTTCCCGAAGTTGGTGATCGACTGGCGCGAGCGGGCCACGTAGCCGTCCAGGCCGTCGGACACGGCGGCGACGACGAACACCGCCGCGGCGATCGTCGAGCCGTTGTGGATCTCCTCGGTCAGCGCCACCACCAGCACGGGCACAAGCAGGATGCGCAGCAGCGTGAGGACGTTGGGCAGGTTGAGGGGGAACATGAGGTCGTCGATGCGGTGCTACCCCGCCGCTGGCGCGCGGTTGCGCCGCCGGGCCAGGTACTCGAGCCCCAGCGTGCTGCCAACGGGCCCCAGCGGCGAAACCGTGGCGGCGAACAGCGGCCACGGGAACACCCGCCGGCGACAGCCCACGGCCACGAGCACGCACAGCAGGATCCAGCCGAATCCGTGCGACCAGCCCAGCACCATCGCGGCGTCGTCCTGTCCGGCGATCGCCGCCACGCACAGGGCGCTGAACAGGCCCAGCTCGAAGATCGAGAAGGCCCGGATCGCCGTGAAGTAGTCCACGGGCCTGAGGTTAGGTGCCGGCGGCCTTGCGCCGCATGGACCACATCTGGGCCGCGCGCTCGGCGTCAAGCGCGGCGGGCCAGGGCAGGGCCGGGGGTCCGAGCTCCGAGCGGATCGACTTCGCCACGCGGCGCGCGAGCGGCGGGTCGGCGGCAGGCGCGGCGGCCAGTTCGGCCGCCCGGGCCTCCACCTCTGAGTCGTCCACCGCGGCCCAGGCCAGTCCGAGTTGCGCGGCCCGCGTCCCGTCGATGCGCTCTCCGAACACCGCCATCGCCGCGGCCGCCTCGCGGATGCCGGTGCGGCCCAGCAGGGCGCCGTGCCCGCCGCCGGGATGAAGGCCGATGGGCAGGAAGCCCGAGATGATCTGAGCGTCGCTGGCCACCACCCGCAGGTCGGTGGCGAAGGCCAGGTTCACCCCGGCCCCCACCGCCCCGCCGCGCACCGCGGCGATCGTGGGCGCCTCGAGCTCGCCGACGCGCGCGAAGGAGCGATACACGTCGCCGATGCCGTCCCAGGCCTCGGGGGCCGCCGGGTCGCGCCCGGCGTCGGCCAGCGTCTGGCGGTCGCCGCCCGCGCAGAAGTAGCCCCCCGCGCCGCGCACCACGACCGCGCCCACCGAGCCGTCGGCGTCGATCTCCTCGCACGCGGCCACCAGCTCGCGCGCCATGCCCAGGGTCAGCGCGTTGCGGCGCTCCGGCGCATCGAGGGTGAGGGTGGCGACGCCGTCGGCGCGCTCCAGCGTGATCTCGGCGGGCATCGGCCCGCCACGCTAGTAGACGTGCGTGGCCAGGTGCGGCTGGCGCCAGCGCCCGCGGGCGTCCGTGCAACTCGCCCAGCCGTTCACGTACACGTCGGTGAGGCTGGACACCGTCGCCCCGACCAGCGTCCAGGGGCGTCCGCGCGTGAGCGGGGCGTCGAGCGAGCCGAGCAAGCCCGTGGGGGTGATCTGCGACACCGACGGACGGCCGCGCTGGTTGACCTGCAGATACGCGGAATGGCGCCCGGTGGCGAAGTCGAGGTGGATCGATCGACAATGGCTGCCGGTCACCTTCAACAGGTACTGCCGCGAGGTGAGCGGCCCGTCGATGAAGCCGGGCTGGGCGTCCAGCGCCCAGGTGAAGTCGGAGTCGTTCAGCTCGAACGTGCCGCCCGGGGTCTTCAGCACCTGGGACAGCGGGACCCGGTAGTAGGCCGCGCTCTTGTGCGTCGCCGCCCCGGCGACCGCCGGCCACGTGATCAGTCCGGCGACCAGCCCTACCGCACACCACAGCCACAGCGACCGACGAGAAGATGACACGAAGCGGGGGAAGACCATGGAGTCACTGTCCGCCTGCCCCCGACCCGTAGGTGTGAGCTTGGTCACATGCACCGTGCATCGACGGCGAAGCGGCCCGATCACGACTACCTTGGCGCGATGCTGGCTGGATACGACCATCTCCTGCGCGCGGCCGCGCGTTCGCGCTGGAACGACCACGACCTCGACCTCGAAGCCGACGCCCGGGCCTGGCCGCGGCTGGCGCGCTACAACCGCGCGCCGCTGGGGCGGCTACTGGCCGGCTTCTGCGTGGCCGAGCGCGCCGTGGCCGAGCACCTCGAGCCGTTCGAGCATCGGGCCGACGATCCGGAGCTGGCCGCCTGCTTCGGCGCCCAGGCCGAGGACGAGCGACGCCACGCCCGCTTCTTCGCGCGCGTGGCGCGCGAGGTGATGGGCATCGACCCCGACGCGGGGGCGCGTGAGCTCGCCGGGCCGGGCCTGGTGGAGCTCTTCGAGCAGCGCCTGCCGGCGATGGCGGACGGGCTGGCGAGCGGGACTCGGTCACTGCCCCAGGCGGTGACGCTCTACCACCTGGTCCTCGAGGGGGTCGTCTTCCACGTGGGCCAGGCCTCGGCCCTCGAGCTGCTCGACCTAGCCGGCACCCTCCCGGGCGTGCGCGACGGCGTGGCGCGGGTGCAGGCCGACGAGCGTTGGCACGTGGGGCTGGGCGTGCGCTGCCTGCAGGACTTCGGCGTGGAGGCGGCGGGCATGGAGCTGGCCCTCGGTGACGCCGAGGTGGCCGCCAGGGCCTGGGGCACCGACGCCGTGCCCCGCCACCGCATCGCCGAGGTGGTCGAGCAGCACCGGCGCCGGATCGGCCAGGCGCGCCGGCCCGTGCCGACGCCCGCCTGAGGGAGTGCTCGAGGCTCCGATCGGAGCGTGGCCTACGTCCAGTCGGGCGGCAGCTGACCGCCGGCCTGGATGACCTGGCGGGCGCGCTCCAGATCCTCATTGCGGTCGACGGCGGCGCAGGCCACCAACCGGCCGCCGTCGAGGTAGAGCACGCTGAAGCTCCCGTCCGCCATCGAGCCGCGCACCAGCTCGTCGTCCCAGGACGCGGCGGGGCCGACCGACTCGATCGTCGCCCAGTCCGACAGGTCGGTCCAGAAGTAGGGCACCGCGGCGTGCGGCTCGCCCGCCCCGAGCATGGCCGCGGCCACGGATTCGCCCTGGCGCTCGGCCGCGTCCTCGTGCTCGACGCGCAGCCGGCGGCGGTGCACCACGCTGTCGTACTCGCAGATGTCGCCGGCGGCGTAGATGTCGGGCGCCGATGTCCGCAGCCGTGAGTCGCACAGCACGCCACCCGACTCGCCCAGCGCCAGTCCGGCGGCTCGAGCCAGCATCACGTCGGGAGTCACCCCGGTGCCGAGCACGACCATGCCGGCGTCGATCGAGCGGCCGCTGGCGGTGACCACCCTCCCGACGCGATCGGCGCCCTCGAAGCGCTCCACCTGCTCGCCGCCGACCACCTCCACCCCGCGGCCCTCCAGCTGCCCGCGCACCCACCGCCCCACGCCGGCGCCGAAGCCGCGCTGCATCGGCTCGTCCTCGAGCATCACCACCGTGCACGCCTTGCCGATGTCGGTCAGCGAGGCCGCCACCTCGCAGCCGATGTAGGAGCCGCCCACGACCGCCACCCGTTCGGCCGCCTCCGCGTCGGCCCGGATCGCGTCGGCGTTGCCGGGAGCGCGCACGTAGTGCAGGCCGTCGAGGTCGGCGCCGTCCAGGCGCAGGCGGTTGACCAGCGCGCCGGTGGCCAGCAGCGCCGAGCCGAAGCCGATCTCCTCGCCGCCCTGGAGCTTGGCCGTCTTGGCCTCGGTGTCTAGGGAGCGCACCGCCGATCGGGTGCGCAGCTCCACGTCGTTGTCCTCGTACCACTCAGGCGCGAGCGCCGCGGCGTCGGACTTCGACTCCTGGCCGCGCAGGTAGCCCTTGGTGATCGGCGGGCGGTGATAGGGCGGGTCGAGCTCGCGCCCGACGATCGCGATCGAGCCCTCGGCGCCGCGCTCGCGCAGCGAACGCGCGCAGGCGGCCGAGGCCACCCCACCGCCGATCAGAAGATGGTCCACGTGGCGGTCGGGCACGCGCCGGAGCCTTTCAGATGCCACCGCGCGGGTGTGCACCTTGCCCATCGCGGGTACTGCCTAGAGCTTCGGCCCAAACGAGGAGGAAGCCCCATGGCAGAGCTGCAAGCCCGCGAAGCGAAATTGATCCAGTACCTGAACGAGGCCTACGGCAAGGAGAAGGAGCTCGAGACCTCGCTGCAGGCTCACATCGCGATGGCCAGCCGCGACGCGTACAAGAAGCGCCTGCGCAGCCATCTGAAGGAGACCAAGGATCACGCCAGGCAGGTGCAGAAGCAGATCAAGGCGCTTGGCGGCAAGGCCGACGCGGGCTCGGGTCCGGAGATCGTGCAGGACGCCGCGGCGGCGGTGCAGACCGGCGCCAAGAAGGCGGTCGCCGCGGCACAGGGTCCGCTGCACGCCGTGCGCGGGACGGGCGAGGCCGAGAGGCAGCTCAAGAACGCGAAGACCGAGTTCTCCGAGGAGCACGAGGAGATCGCCAACTACAACGCGATCGAGACGCTGGCCGAGGCCCTGGGTGACAAGGACACCGTCAAGCTCGCGCGCTCCATCCGTCGCGACGAGGTGCGCATGGCCAGCTTCCTCGAGAAGCAGATCGTGGCTCTGACCAAGGAGGTCGTGCGCGAGGAGATCCCGTCCGCCCAGCGCGCCTCCTCGTCCTCGCGCCGCAAGTCGTCGTCGCGCCGCTCGAGCGCCAGCTCGCGCTCGCGTAGCTCCTCGTCGGGGACGAAAGCCGCCTCATCGAGCCGGTCGGGCTCCACGCGCAAGTCGGGCTCCTCGCGCAAGTCGGGCTCCTCGCGCAAGTCGGGCTCAGCGCGCAAGTCGGGCTCCTCGCGCCGCTCCTAACCCGCCTGCTCCCGGACCCCGCGGTATTGCGCGCGCGGGGTCCGGTAGCCAGGCCGGATCGTCAGGCGCCCTCGATGGCGAGCGCGTCGCCCAGCGACGCGTCGGGCACGCCGAAGGCCTCCACGAGCGCGCCGGCGTGCTCGGCCAGCTCGCCGCAGGCGGTGTTGACCGCCTTGAGGACGGCCTTGGAGCGCGTCGAGGAGAGGCGACCGTGCTCCTGGAACCAGCCGCGGTCGCGCTCGATCTCGGCCAGCGCGTAGAGGTCGCACAGCCGCCCCAGCACCGGCCGGGCATCCTCGTCGGGGCAACGCTGCACGGCGTCGGCGAAGGCCTCGAGCACCACCCGGGCGGCAAACGCCTTGGCCACCAGCACCACGTGGTCTTGGGTGTCCACCAGCACCTGGAAGGGGTCGCCGCCGCCCTCGATCCCGCCTCGCAGCCGGCGCGCGGCGCCCGCCTTGATGTGCTCCTCGCGCCAGCGGAACAGCTCGAGCTGGGTCTCGCGCTCGAGCAGGTCGCCCTCGTCGTCGCGGCCGGGCAGCAGGTCGTCGGCCAGGCGGCCCAGCAGCTCGCGCACCGCGGTGCGCTCGGCCACCACGCCGGCCACCTGCTCGGCCACGAATGCGAAGGTGCCCAGCGGGTCGAGCTCGCCGAACTCGTCCTGGAAGTCGGTCAGCAGGTTCTTGGCCGCCAGCTGCAGCAGCACCGTGTTGTCGCCCTCGAAGGTGGTGAACACGTCGGTGTCGGCCTTCAGCGCCGCCAGTCGGTTGGCCTTCAGGTAGCCCTGCCCGCCCATCGCCTCGCGGCACTCCTGGATCGTCGCGCTGGCGTGCCAGGTGCCCGTCGCCTTGAGCGCGGCGGCCGAGGTCTCGAGCTTTCGCCGCTGACGGTCGTCGGCGCCCTCGCCGGTGAAGGCCTCGGCCAGCCCGGCCACCAGCTTCTCCTGGGCGAAGTGCAGCGCGTAGGTGCCGGCCAGGGGGATCAGCAGCCGGCGCTGGTGGGTGCGGTAGGTCATCAGCGTGACCTCCTCGCCGTCGGGCGGCCCGAACTGCCTGCGCGACCGCGCGTGGCGCACGGCGATCGTCTGGGCCACCTTGGCCGCGTTGATGGCGGCGCCGCACACGCTCACGCGCCCCTGGATCAGGGTGCCGAGCATGGTGAAGAAGCGCTTGGCCGGGTTCTCGATCGGGCTGGTGTAGCCGCCCTCGGGCGAGACCGTGGCGTAGCGGTCCAGCAGCGCGTCGCGGGGCACACGCACGTCGTCGAACCACAGCCGGCCGTTGTCCACCCCGTCCAGGCCGAGCTTGGCCCCGCAGTCCTCGATCCGCACGCCCGGCGCGGGCTCGCCGTCCTCCCCGCGGATTGGAACTACGAGCGCGTGCACGCCGCGCTCCTCGCCGCCAACGATGAGTTGGCAGAACACCGCCGCCATGCGCCCGTCGCAGGCCGCGTTGCCGATCCACTCCTTGCGCGCCGCGTCGTCGGGCGTGCTGACCACGAACTCCTCGCTGTCGGGGTCGTAGGTGGCGGTGGTGCGCAGGTCCTGGACGTTGGAGCCGTGGCCGAGCTCGGTCATCGCAAAGCACCCGGGCAGCTCCATCGAGGCGATGTCGCCCAGGTAGCGCTCGTGGTGCTTCTCGGTGCCCAGGTGCTGGATCGCGCCGCCCCAGAGGCCGAACTGCACGCCGCACTTGACCAGCAGCGACAGGTCGCCGAAGGCCAGCGTCTCGAAGCCCGAGATGTAGCCGCCGAGGTCGTCCTTGCCGCCGTAGGCCGACGGGTAGCCCATCGTGGTCCGGTCCGTGGTGGCCAGGTCCTTCGTCTGTGCCAGGACCTGGCGCCGGTGCTCGACCAGGGGAAGGTCCGGCGCGGGCGCGTTGCCCTCGCGCGACAGCCACTCGCGCACCTCTTCGCGCACCTCGGCGTGGGGCCCGTCCAGGAACCGCCCCAGGGCGGTGGCGTCGAGCGTGGTGGAAGCTGTGGAGGCCAAGCGCGAGCTCCGGTCGTCGGGTCGACGGGAGCCTACCCGGCCAGGGGCGGTTGCTCGCGCGCGCGTGTGGGTAACGAAAGGAGAGATGGCATCTACCAGCAAGGGCGCGGGGCGGGCTTCCAACGGGGGTGCGCCCAAGGCGAAGGCCGCCGCCAAGAAGGCGCGCAAGAAGGTCGACGCCCGACGCGATGAGGCCGATGGCCTGGAGGGCGCGATCGCCGACCGCGCGGGCAACTGGTCCCTGGAGGACCGAAGCCCCGGTTGGGTCGAGGGCCAGAAGTACATCGCCAACCCGCTCATGGACCTGTGGTTCCGGATGGAGATCGAGGGCTGGGAGCGCCTGCCCCCGCCCCCGGCGCTGCTGATCGGCATCCACTCGGGCGCGCCGTTCGTGTGGGACGCGTGGACGGTCGGCTTCCAGTGGTGGCGCCACTTCGGGGAGGAGCGGATCCTCCACGGCACCGCGCACGACATGCTGATGGCCGCCCCCGGCGTTGGTGAGTTCTTCCGCAAGATGGGCGTGCTCCCCGCGGCCCCGGACTCGATCGCCACCGCATTGGCCGAGGGCCGCGACGTGGCGTTGTGGCCGGGCGGCGAGGTCGACTCGTTGCGCCCCTGGACCGACCGCGACAAGGCGGTCCTCGCCGGGCGCAAGGGGTTCGTGCGTATGGCCATCTCCACCGGCGTGCCGATCGTGCCGATCGCCACCGTGGGCGGCCCGGACTCCATGCCCGTGCTGGCCCGCGGGAAGAAGCTGGCCAGCGTCCTCCAGCTCGACCGCGTGGCCCGGCTGAAGATGTTCCCCATCACGCTCAGCGTGCCGTGGGGGGTGTCCCCGGCGATCCTGCCCGAGATCCCCCTGCCCACCAAGATCCGCACCGCCTTCCAGGAGCCGATCACCGTCGACAACGACCCGGACCGCGCCGGAGACGACGACTACGTGCAGCGAAAGTACGACGAGGTCCAGGCCAGCATCCAGCGCGGCATGGACACGCTCGCGCGCCGGCGCAAGTTCCCCGTCTTCTTCTAGACCCGGGCGGCCTCGGCCAGCGCCCGCACGACGTTGGCCTCGGCGATCGCGTGCCCGCGCGCGTTGCAGTGCATCAGGTCGCTGGCGAAGACCCCCGGATCGGCCGCGCGGGGATGGTGATGGCTGTCGGCGTGCACGCAGCCGTGGGCCGCGGCCAGCTCGGCGGTCACCCGCTCGACCAGATCGAAACGCTCGGCCAGCTGGGTGGCGTAGGGCTCGTCGAGCAGGCCGCTGCGGGCCAGGTCGAACAGGCCGACGGTCACCACCGTCGCGCCGCGCTCGCGCAACGGGAGGATCACGTCCTCCAGGCCGCGCCGCAACGACTCCTCGTCGAACGAGGGATGGATGGCGTCGTTGCCCCCGCCGGCCACCATCGCCAGGTCGGGCTCGAAGTCCAGCGCGGGCTCCAGCTGGGTGTCGCGGATCTCGGCCAGGCGCAGCCCGCGCCGGCCGAGGTTGAGGTAGTCGAAGTCGGGGTGCACCTGGGCGAAGGCCTCGCCCACCCGGTCGGCGAAGCCGGAGTCCCGGTAGCCCTCGACGGGTTCGCGCACGCCCTGGGCGATCGAGTCGCCGACCACCACGAGCCGGCGCCAGGGAGCGTCGGCCAGCAGCGCGCCGGCCGTGCCCAAGGTCAGGCAGTGGGGATCGGCCGCCTCGAGCGGAAACTCCATGGCGATGCTCATCGGGTCCTCCCCGCGGTCGCGGCGGCCACGGCGGATGCGGGGGCGGGGGCCTTCGCCGGCGCCCCCAATCCCAAGCCGGCAAGCGCCGCGGCTCCGTAGGCCAGCGCGGCCAGCCCGTAGACGTGACGGAACGGCTCGATGCCCGTGGCCCCGGACAGGATCACCGCCAGCGCGGCCACGCCCAGCGCGCCGCCCACCTGGCGCGCGGCGATGCTCAGGCCGGTGGCCGCGGCGAAGCGCTGCGGCGCCACCGACAGCGCCGCCGCGCTCGAGATCCCCACGCTCACCGCGCCCATGCCGGCGCCGCCGATCAGCCCGAGCGGCAGCCAGAAGGTCACGAAGTGGGGCTCGACGGGCAGGTAGAGGGCCATGACCAGGCCGGTGAGGCCGGTCAGGAGGCCGCCGCCGGCCACGAGCACGCGCGGCGAGGGCGCGCGCGCCGATCGCCCCGCCACCACGCCCGCCGCGCCGGCGGCCACGGCGCCGTGGGTCATGGCCAGTCCGGCCTGCAGCTCTGAGTAGTCCCACACCTGGACCAGGAACAGCACTCCCAGCAGCATCCACGCATACAGGGCCGCGCCCGCGAACGCGGAGGCGACGTTGGAGGTGGCATAGACGCGGTTGCGCCACAGATCCATGGGCACGGCGGGCTCGGGGTGGCCGGCCGACCGGCGCAGCGCGAAGGCCGTGACGGCAACCCCGCCGACCAGGGATGCGACCGTGGCGGGGTCGCCCCAGCCCCAGGCGTCGCCCTGGGTCACGCCGAGCACCACCAGTCCGATGCCCGCGGTGAACATGGCCGCCCCGACCAGGTCGGGCAGGCGGCCCTGTCCGTCGGCGACCGCGGGCAGACGAAGCGTGCGCAGCGCCAGCCAGGCGCCGATCGGCACGTTGATGCAGAACAGAGCACGCCAGTCGAACACGTCGACCAGCACGCCCCCCAGGCTCGGCCCCAGCGCCGCGGCGGCGGCGCCCGAGGCGCTCCACAGCCCGATCGCAGCCGGGCGCCGCTCGGCCGCGGTGTCGGCGAGCACGAAGGCCAGCGAGGCGGGCATGAGCAGCGCCGCCCCAACTCCCTGGACCGCCCGGGCGGCCAGCAGCACCCCGTACACCGGCGCCACCGCCGCGACCAGCGAGGAGGCGGTGAACAGCGCCACGCCTGCGGCGAACAGCCTGCGCCGGCCGATCACGTCGGCCAGCCGCCCGGCCGGGGCCAGCAGCGCCGCGAAGGGGATCGCGTAGAGGGTGACCACCCAGGACAGCGAGGTCACGTCCACGTGGAAGTCCTCGGCCAGGGCCGGCAGGGCGAGGTTGGTGATCGTCACGTCCAAAAAGGCGAGGAAGGAGCCCCCGCAGGCCAGCAGGAGGGAGAGGCGTTGAGAGGTCATGGCGGTCAACTTACCGAACGATCGTTCGTTTGACAAGACCGAACGGTCGATCGCCTACAATCCGCGCATGGCCGGCCGCCGCTCAGCATCGGACGCCCGCGACACCCGCGACGCGATCCTGCGCCGCGCCGCCGACCTGGCCTCCTGCGACGGCCTCGACGGCGTGACCATCGGGCGCCTGGCGGCCGAGATGAACATGAGCAAGGCCGGGGTGATCGGGCAGTTCGGCTCCAAGGAGGAGCTGCAGCTGGCCACCGTCGAGGTGGCGGTCGACATCTTCCGGCGTGCCGTCTGGGAGCCCGTCAAGCACATACCGCCCGGCCTGCCGCGGCTGCTGGCCCTGTGCCGCTCCTGGACCGACTACGCCCGCGAGCCGGCGTTCAGCGGGGGCTGCTTCATCGCCACCGTCTCGCACGAGTTCGACACCCGCGAGGGCCGCGTGCACGACGCGCTCGCCGCCAGCACCCGCCGCTGGCGGGCCGTGCTCGTCGCCGACATCGAGCAGGCGGTGCGCGACGGCGACCTGGCCGCCGACACCGACGCCGAGCAGGTGGCCTTTGCCCTCGAGGCCCTGGCCGCCGGGGCCGGACCGGCCCGCCGACTGCAGGGTGACGCGCGCGCCGCGGAGTGGAGCCTGGCGGCCATGCACGCCGTGATCGGCGTGCCCGCGCCGGCCGCCGCGCCGGCCTGAGCCAGGCCCCTCGGCGCTAGCGCTTCTCGACCTTGTGGATCGGGATGATCTCCGGCGGTCCCGAGAACTCGGCCTCGTGCTCCTGCAGGACCGGCATGAGTTGCTCCCCGAACGCCTCGAACTGCTCCTGGGAGTCCCAGATCTCGCTGACCTTGAGTTTCCCCTCCTCCCCGAAGCAGACGTGGTAGTCCAGGCCGTCGGGGGGCCATACGCCCTTCTGCTCGAGCTGGTCGGAGACCGAGTCGTACTGCTCGGCGGTCATGGAGACGGGCGTGAAGCGGACAAGGATGCTCATGGGAATCCTCCGCACGTTGGGGTTTGGCCGACCCTACCCCGGCGCGAGAGCGGCGGGCAAGGAGCACCGCGAGAGCCGACGCCCGGATTCGAACCGGGGACCCCATCTTTACGAGAGATGTGCTCTACCAGCTGAGCTACGTCGGCGAACGGCCAGGAGTCTAGCCCCGCAGGCCTCGTCCTCAGCAGTCCTGCAGCTCCTCCACGCGGTCGCGGATGACCGCGTCCACCTGGAGCCCGCCGACGAAGGCGACGGCCGAGTAGTAGAGGTAGCCGGCGGTCACGAAGAAGGTGGCCAGCTGGCCGAAGATCGAGCCGTAGGAGGCGATCTCGGTGAGGTAGAGGCCGTAGCCGATCGACATGATCGTCCAAGCGGTGATCACCAGCCCCGTCCCGAAGGAGACCCAGGGCAGCGGCTGGTGACAGCGCGGGCAGTGGCGCACCAGCAGGCCGACGGTGATCGCCAGCAGGGTTGCCGCGACCGCCCAGCGGGCCACGAACAGCACGGGCACCAGCGCGCCGGGGACCGAATCGCCGATCAGGATCGGCACGAACCGCACCACCGACGCCGCGGCCACCAGCAGCACCCCCACCGCGGCAGACAGCAGCAGGGAGGGCAGCAACGTCTGCTTCAGCGACCGGCCGCCCTCCGACCCGTAGATGCCGTCCATCGCACCCATGACCGCGCGAACGGCACCCGAGATCTCCCAGATGGTCAGGGCCAGGCCGCCCGTGACCCAGAACATGCGCTTGGAGCCGAGCACCTTGTGCACGGTGTCGTCGATCACCGAGAAGGCCGCCGGCGACACGTTCGGCTTCACGTCGGGGGCGAGGTTGGTGTTCCACACCGAGTCGAGGTGGAAGAAGCCGAGCAGGCCGATCAGGAGCAGCAGGAAAGGGGCGAGCGCGAGGATCATCTGGAAGGCGATCGCGCTCGCGTACGTGAGCAGGTCGTTGTGGCGAAACCCAGCCTCGGTCTCGCGGATCACGGCCATCACCTGTGGCCGTCGCGTCGCCACGCGCTTCAGCGCGGTACCCCCGCCCATCCCTCGGCCCTACCCGACCGCGGCCTTCGGCAATCGGGGGGCGAGGGAGTGGACGCGTCGGACTTCACCCGGGTGTGGACCGCCTCGCTCGACTGGAGTCGCGACCGCTCCCCGGCGGGAGCCGGCTCCACGTGGCGCGCACGTTCGCCCAACGGCTGCTCGGCCTCGCCGGTCTGCGCGAGATCCCACCGGGCTGCGCGCTGCTCATCCCCGGCTGCGACTCGGTGCACACGGGCTGGATGCGCTTTGCGATCGACGTGGTGTTCCTCGACGCCGACGGTCACGTGCTGCGGGTGGTGGCGAGCCTGGCGCCCTGGCGCGTCGCGCGCTGCCGGGGTGCCGCCGCCGTCGTGGAGACGCGCGCGGGCGAGGCCGCGCGGATGGGCCTGGGCTAGCGCGCGGCGGGCGTGGTCGAGACCCGGGGCGAGCCGGGCTTGACCCGGAACACCGGCCGCCCGGACCTGGCGAACGTTCCCGTGGACGCGATCACCCGGTAGCCGGACGGCGTGGCGCCGCGGGCCAGGAAGCCGCGGAGAGTGCGGGCGAGCGCGCCGCAGCGCAGGCCGCTCCCCCTGACGGCGAAGGTGAGGTAGCGCCCCGCCGGGAAGACCAGCCGGCCGATCCGGTCGCGGTGGAGCACCCGGAACGTGCCGGGGCACTCGCCGGGCTGACCCTTGGCCGGGTAGCGCCCGCCGCTGCCCGGCTTGGGCTCTGCTCCGACCGCCGGCTTGACCCGGAAGCCCGTGGCCGATCCGGCCCCGCGGGTGAACGCGCCCGTCGCGGGGTCGAGCACCCACGGCCGCGCCAGGCGGCCGTCGAAGTCCTGGAGGAAGGAGCTCAGCTGGCGGGCGGCGGCCGAGCAGGACAGCGCCTTGGGATTGAGCAGCGTGATCCGATAGCGGCCCTGGGCCACGGCGAGGGCCCCGATGTGGTCGTCGTGGCGGACGGTGAAGAAGCCCGCGCACGAGCCCCCCGTGGGGTTGGGGGCCGGGCCGTTGTGGCTCCCCGGGGCCGGGCTAGGCGTGCCCACGCGGGCCAGGTCGAACGCGGTGGCGGGGTCGCTCCCGCGCTGGAAGGTCGATGCGCCTGCGAGGACCTCCCACGGCCGGCGGATCTTGCCGTCGTAGTCCTCGAGGAACTCCGTCAGGTTCTGGATCGCGCGGGCGCACGTGAGACGGGCGGGGTCGGCGACGGTCACCCGATACGCGCCGGCGGCCAGGCGCAGGGTCGCGACCCGGTCGTCGTGCAGCACCTGGAAGCTGCCCGGACAGACGGCACGCGTGGGCGTCTGGCTCGGAGGCACGGCGCCCGCCGGGCTCGCCGCCGCTGCCGCGGCCAGGGCCGTCACGAGGCCCGCTGCCAGCGACGACCGGATCCATCCTCTCGCCATTCGGCGAAGCTACAGCAAGCCAACGCGCGGAGCCCTCTAAGTTCGGGGCATGGCGACCATCTCCCAGCGCAGACTCGGATCGAGCGACCTCCACGTCGGGCCATCGGCCTCGGATGCATGGGGATGACCTGGGCATACGACCCGGCCGACCGCGATGACGAGCGCTCGATCGCCACCATCCACCGCGCCATCGACCTCGGCGTCACGCTGATCGACACCGCCGACATGTACGGCCCCTTCACCAACGAGGAGCTGGTGGGCCGTGCCCTGCAGGGGCGCCGCGACGAGGTGGCGCTGGCCACCAAGGTCGGGCTCGTGGTGGAGAGCACCGAGCCGATCGAGATGCGAAAGGACGGCTCACCCGAGCACGTGCGCGAGGGAATCGACGCGTCGCTGCAGCGCCTGGGCACCGACCACGTCGACCTCTACCAGCTGCACCGCGTCGATCCCGAGGTGCCGGTCGAGGAGACCTGGGGGGCGATGGCGAGCAGGTCGAGGCGGGCAAGGTGGGGGCCCTGGGCATGTCCGAGGCCACGGTCGAGGAGCTCGACCGCGCCCACGCGATCCACCCCGTCGCCTCCCTCCAGTCCGAGTTCTCGCTCTGGACCCGCGACCCGCTGGAGGACGTGATCCCGTGGTGTCGCGAACACGACGCCGCGTTCATCCCGTTCTCGCCGCTCGGCCGCGGCTTCCTGACCGGTGCCATCACCACCGGAGGCGGGTTCGGCGCCGGCGACTTCCGCGCCCAGCTGCCGCGTTTCGGCGCCGACGCGGTGGATGCCAACCAGGCGATTGTCGAGCAGGTGCGGGCGGTGGCCGCCCGGCACGACGCGACGCCCGGCCAGGTCGCGCTGGCCTGGACGCTGGCCCAGTACGAGCAGCTCGTGCCCATTCCCGGCACGCGCCGGCCCGAGCGGGTGGCCGAGAACGCCGGCGCCGCGGCGATCGAGCTGACCCAGGAGGACCTGGACGAGCTCGACCGCCTGCCGGCGGCGACGGGCGACCGCTACTGATGCCTACTACGAGATCGGCTTCCTTGCCGATCTCGTAGACGGCTGACCGCCTATTCCGACTCGGGGTCCTCGGCGAGGATCCCGTACAGCGAACGGCGGGCGGTGGCCAGGATCTCCTTGGCCTGGGTGACCTGCTCCTCGGTGCCGATCTTGCCGAGCTGACCGACCGCCATGGCCACCTGGCGCATGTTGTGTGCCATATCGAGCACCGCGTCGCCCACGTCCTCGGTGGCCGGCTCCCAGGGGGCGCCGGCGTCGCCGCGCTCCTCGAGCGCCTTGGTTCCGGCGTCGGTGAGCTCGTAGGCGCGCTGGTCCTCGGAGTCGACGGACCTGATCAGCCCTTCGTCCTCCATCATCGCCAGCGCGGGGTAGATCGACCCGGGGCTCGGGCGCCAGGTCCCCTCGCTGCGCTTCTCGATCTCCTGCATGAGCGTGTAGCCGTTGCGCGACTCCTCGCCCAGCAGGACCAGGATGGCGGCGCGCACGGCGCCCCGGCGGGCGCGCCGGCCGCGGGGCGCGTAGCCGCCCTGGCGGTAGTCGGCGCGTCCACGGGGGCCGCGACGGTGTCCGGGCATCCAGGCCTCCCTCGGGTCGAAGTTGGCGGGCCCGCCGGGCCCGCATCGGTGTGAATGTGGTGAGTGTCGCATCACTCGCTCCTGTCTATCGCGATGTATTAGCGATATATCGTAACAGGTCAAGATATGGCCTCCCATGGCCTCGCTCGGCGCCAACGGCCGCTCCCGCCCGGGTGGGGCGGGCGCTCAGGCGGGCGTGCCGACCAGGTGCGCCAGGCGATAACCCAGTGCCTCCAGGGCGAGGTCCTCGCTCACGTTCACCGTCAGCGCCATGCGCACGTCCTCGCACCGCTCGGCGGCCAGGCGCAGCCGGCGCGGGTCCCGGGCCGGCGCGGCCGCGGCCAGGCGCTCGGCCCGCGCGCGGTCCAGCGCAGCGTCGGGCGCGCCCTCGGCCACGCACACCAGGTCGCGGAAGATCAGCGCCGCCTGGGTGAGCCCGAGGTCGAGCACGCCGGTCTGGGCACGGCGGCCTTCGCGCTTGGCCCCCTCCTCGAACTGCCGGTCCAGCGCGCTGCGCTCGCGTCCCTTGGGCTCAGTGCGCAGGCGCTCGTCGCGCGCGATCGCGATCTCCTCCTCGGCCCCCGCGCGCGCCGCCTTGGCGCGTTCGTAGAGCGGAGCCCAGGGCTCGATGCCGCCCTCGCCGCTACCCGGATCGAGCGCGGCCAGCGCCATTCGCTCCACCTCGGCGAGGAGCTCCTGGCCCTCCTCGCCGGCCAGCAGCCGCGCCCGCTCGCCGTTGCCAAGCGCCAGCCGGGCACAGGCAAGGGCGCGGTCGGCGGGGATGCCGTCGGCCTCCAGCGCGGCGGCGATCCGGGCCGCCGGCAGCGGGTCGAAGCGCACGAGCTGACAGCGCGAGGCCACCGTCTCCATCACCTGGCCGAGCGAGTCGGTGAGCAGGATCAGGTGCACGAAGGAAGCGGGCTCCTCGAGCGTCTTGAGCAGCGAGTTGGCCGCCTCATCGTTGAGCGAGTCCACGCGCTCGAGCACGAACACCCGCCGCGAGGACTCGAACGGCGTTCGCGTCGCCGCTCCGATGACGGCCTCGGCGACGTCGGCGCGACGCATCACGTGAGCGCCGGTCGGGCGCACCCAGGTGAGGTCGGGGTGCGTGCCCGAGTGCACTCGGTGGCGGACGTTGTCGGGGTCGCTTGAGCCGGCGGCCAGCAGCTCGGCGGCGAACGCCCGCGCCACCGTTCGCTTGCCCACGCCGGCCGGGCCGTGGAACAGGTACGCGTGCGATGGCCCCGTGGCCAGGGCGGCGCTCAGGGCCACGCGCGCGTGCGCGTGGTCCTCGGTGCCGGCGAGCGCGACCGCGTTCACGCGCTCGCCGCCTCCACCGCGGCGAGCACGTCGGCGTGCACCTGTTCGGGAGGACGGGCTGCGTCCACGCGCCGCCAGCGCTGCGGCTCGGCCGCGGCCAGCGCCTCGTAGGCCTCGGCCACCGCCCTCTGGAGGACATCGCCCTCGCGCTCGAAGCGGTCATCCTCGGCGCCGCGCCCTGCCGCCGTCTCGCGCGCGATCTCCAGCAGGATCGTCACGTCGGGCCGCAGGCCCGCCACGGCCGGCTCGTTGATGAGCCGCACGGCCTCGATGCCCAGTCCGCGCGCGGCCCCCTGGTAGGCCAGCGAAGAGTCGAGGAAGCGATCGCAGACCACGGCCCTGCCCTCCTCGAGCGCCGGGCCGATCACCTCGCGCACGAGCTGGCCGCGCGCGGCGGCGAACAGCAGCGCCTCGCTCTCCGCGCTCAGGGCCACCTCGGGGTCCTTGAGGATGTCGCGCACGCGCTCACCGGCGGCTGTCCCGCCGGGCTCGCGCACGCAGACGGCTCCGAGCGCGTCGGCCAGCAGCGCGGCCTGGGTGCTCTTGCCGGACCGGTCGATTCCCTCCAAGGTCACGAACAGGCCGGCCACGGCGGGCGACGCTAGCAAGGGGTGCGGGCGGGCCTCGGACCACTAGCGACCACTAGGGTGCCCGGCCATGCGCGCACTGGTAACCGGCGGTTCGGGATTCATCGGCTCCAACCTGGTCGACGCCCTGGTCGAGCGGGGCGACGAGGTGACGGTGGTCGACAACCTCAGCACCGGCCGGCGCGAGAACCTCGAGGGGGCGCTGTCCAACGGCGCGCGGCTGGCGGAGGTGGACATCCGCGACGCCGACGCGCTGGGCGAGGTGGTCGGCCGCGCGACACCCGAGGTGGTCTTCCACCTGGCCGCCCAGATCGACGTGCGCAAGTCAGCCGCCGACCCCAAGCTGGACATGGAGATCAACGTGGGCGGCACGATCAACGTGCTCGAGGCCGCCCGCGGTGCCGGCGTGCGGCGGGTGATCAACACCTCCACGGGCGGTGCGATCTACGGCGAGGGCAAGATCCTCCCAGCCCCCGAAGACCATCCCGTGGCGCCCGAGGCGCCCTACGGGCTGTCCAAGTTCTGCGCGGAGAACTACTGCGAGCTGTTCGCCCGCTTCCACGGAATGTCGACGGTCTCGCTTCGCTACGGAAACGTGTTCGGCCCGCGCCAGGACCCTCTCGGCGAGGCCGGCGTAGTGGCCATCTTCTGCGGCAAGCTGCTCGAGGGCGGCCAGCCCACCGTGTTCGGCGACGGCCTCCAGACGCGCGACTACGTGTACGTGGGCGACGTGGTGTCGGCCAACCTGGCGGCGGTCGAGTCCAACGCCGGCGGCGCCTTCAACATCGGAACCGGGGTCGAGACGAGCGTGCTGGACATCGTCGCGGCGCTGGGCGAGCAGGCCGACGGCGCGTTCGAGGCAGAGATGGCGCCCGAGCGCCCCGGTGAGGTGCGCCACATCTCCCTGGACGCCACCCGCGCGCGCGCAGAGCTGGAGTGGCGCCCGGCGGTGGACCTGGGCGACGGCCTCCAGCGCACGCTGGCCTCGCTGCGCTAGGCGCTAGCCCTCCAGCCGGAAAGGATCGCCCTGCGGGGCCTTGGGCTTGGGCGTCGCCTTGGGCTTGGGCGCAGGCGCCGGGGTGGGCGCCGGAGCCACGGGAGCAGGCGCCGGAGTCGGCGTGGGCTGCGCCGGAGCCTTCTTCTTTGCCCCGAGGCCGCGCTGGATCCGATCGGGCAGGGGCGTGCGCTGAGCCGGGACGGGGGGCGGCGGACGCTTGACCTTCTCGGGCAGCGGCGTACCCGTGGCGCTGGCCGATCGCGCCGGGTCGTAGACCGAGTAGCCGACGAACCCGCTCGCGCGGTAGGCGGCGACCGGATCGAGCGCCAACAGGGTGTACAGCGAGCGAAGCGCGGCGCTCGAGTCGTCGACCAGGATCTGGAAGCGCAGCAGCCGGCTCCAGGTCTGCGGGTTGTCGGGCTGGCGGTCGACCGCCTCGACGAGCAGGCCCGCCGCGGCATCTGGCTGGTTGCCGCGCTCGGCGAGCGCAGCCTGGGCGAACAGGGGGTCCACCGAGAACGGGTTCAGGCGCTTGGCCAGAGCCGCCCGCTCCTCGCCGGCACGCAGGGCGGGTCCGGTGTTCGACGCGCCCCGGCTCAGCGCCGAGTCGGTGAGGCTCTGGCTCACGGCGGGCAGGGCCGCCGACGCGATCACGGCACACGCCGCCAACCCACCGGCGACGAGCCGCAGGGCGCCGCCCCCGCGGCGCTCGATCACCGGCGCCACGGCGGGCCGCGCCACCAGCACCCCCAGCAGGGCCAGGGTGGGCAGCGTGACACCGGGGATCTCCCAGTCCCAGTCCACCCAGCCGTGCACGACCCAGGCGATCACCCCGGCCAGCAGCGCCGCGGCGAACGCCCGCTCGGAC
>JBBREO010000038.1:0-22873 GCA_038202855.1 Solirubrobacterales bacterium | reverse complement strand
GGCAGTAGCCCGGGCGCCGGAAGGCGCGGCGCCGTGAGCCGCGACGCACACCGCCGCCGGCGGGCCGCCGCGCTGTCGGTGCTGGCGCTGGCCGCCGTCGTGGCGGTGGTGGCCGGCGCGGTGGTGGGCTCCTCGTCCGGCGGGCCACCGCGACCGCGCCCGCATCCGCCGAAGGACAAGCCCGGCCCCGGTCTGTCGCTGCAGCGGCGGGTGGGCCAACTGCTGGTGATGAGCTTCGACGGCTCCTCGGTGCCGCCCTACATCCTGCGCAGGCTGCGCGACGGCCAGGGCAGCGGGGTCATCCTGTTCGCCAAGAACGCGCCGGACGCGGCCACCACGCGGGCCCTGACCGGCCGGCTCCAGCGTGCGGCCGGCGACTCGGCGCTCGTGGCCACCGACCAGGAGGGCGGCCCGATCCGCTCGCTCGCCTTCTCGGCGCCCGAGGCCTCGCAGGGGCGCATGGGCAACGCGGCGGCCGCCGGCCGGGCGGCACGCGACACCGCCCGCGGACTCCGTGCCAACGGGGTGAACGTGAACCTGGCGCCCGTGGCCGACGTGGCCCAGGCGCCGGGCTCGGTGGTCGCAGGCCGGGCCTTCCCGGGCGACGCCCGTTCGGTGGCCGGCATGGCCGCCGCCGCCACGAGTGCCTATGCCCGCGAGCGCGTCGGGGCCACGGTCAAGCACTTCCCGGGCCTCGGCCGCGCGACGGAGAACACCGACGACGCGCCCGTCACCGTCGCCGCCTCCCGGCGGGCGCTCGAGGGCGCCGACCTCGTGCCCTTCCGCGCCGCGATCCGCGCGGGCGCGCCGCTGGTCATGTCCTCGCATGCGCTCTACCCGGGGCTCGACCCCCGGCGCATCGCCTCCCAGTCGGCGGCGGTGCTGAACACGCTCCTGCGCAAGGAACTGGGCTTCCACGGCGCGGTGGTGACCGACTCGATCGAGGCCCAGGCCGTCCTGGACCGCTCGGACGTCGCCACGGCCGCCGAGCGCTCCGTGGCGGCGGGCAGCGACCTGATCCTGATGACCGGCTCAGGAAGCTTCAACCAGGTCCAGCCGCGCCTGCTGGCGCGGGCCAAACGAGACCCCACTTTCCGCGCCCGCGTGACGGCTGCCGCGCACAGAGTCCTGGAGCTGAAGAGGCGCCTGGGCCTCAGAACCCCGAACTAGCAAACCAACAACCAGCAACTACCTACTCCGGCGGCTCCCCCGCAGCGCTCTCCAGCGCCCGCTCCATCAGCTCGGCATGCACGGAGCGCTCGCGTCCAGCGCGCCGGCGCCACTCGCCGTCGGGGCCGAGGTCCCAGGCGAAGCTGTCGTCGGCGAGGCAGCGCTCGAGCGTGTCCTCGACCTCGGCGCGCAGGGGCTCGGACTCGATCGGGGCCAGCAGCTCCACGCGCGTGTCCAGGTTGCGCGGCATCAGGTCGGCCGAGCCGATGTAGCAGCGCCGTTCCTCGCCGCGCCTGAACACGTATACGCGCGAGTGTTCGAGGAAGCGGCCCACCACGGAGACCACGCGGATGTTCTCGCTCACCCCCTCGACGCCGGGCTTCAGGCAGCAGATCCCGCGCACGTTGATGTCGATGGGCACGCCGGCCTGCGAGGCCTCGTAGAGGGCGCGGATGATCCGGCGGTCCACCAATGAGTTGAGCTTGAGCACGATCCGCGCCTGGGCTCCGTCGCGGTGGGCGGCCACGGTCTTGTCGATCTCGGCCAGCAGCGAGTCGCGCAGCCCCCCGGGGGCCACCAGCGCCTTGTGGTAGCCGGGCGGGCGGGCGGCGCCGGTGAGCGCGTTGAACAGCGAGGCGACGTCGGCGGTGAGCTCGCGGTCGGTGGTGAAGAGGCCGAAGTCCTCGTACAGGCGGGCGGTCTTGGCGTGGTAGTTGCCGGTGCCCACGTGCACGTAGTGACGCACGCCGCTGCCCTCACGGCGCACGATCAGCAGCGCCTTGGCGTGGGTCTTCAGCCCCGGCAGGCCGTGGACCACGTGGGCACCGGCCTCTTCCAGCGAGCGCGCCCAGCCGATGTTGCGGCGCTCGTCGAAGCGCGCCTTCAGCTCCACCAGGCAGACCGCCTGCTTGCCGCGCTCGGCGGCCTCGATGAGCAGCGGCACCAGTGCCGAGTCGTCCGAGGTCCGGTAGACGGTCATCTTGATCGCCAGGACGTCGGGGTCGTTCACGGCCTGTTCCACCAGCCGCTCCACGCTGCCCGCGAACGAGTGGTAGGGGTGGTGTACGAGCAGGTCGCCGGCGCGCATGGCGCCCAGCACGTCGGGCTTGCCCTCGTGCACCGCGAAGGGGCCGGCGTTCACCGGCGTCCACGGCTCCTCGTGCAGGTGCTGAAAGCCCTCCAGGCCGTGGATCTGCCACAGGTCGCCCAGGTCGAGCTGGCCCGCCACGTCCACCACCTGGTTGTCCTCGAGGTCCATCTCCTCGACCAGGAAGTCGCGCAGCTCGCGGTCGATCCCCGCGCTCACCTCCAGGCGCACCACCTCGCCGAAGCGCCGCGCGCGGAGCTCGTCCTCGACCGCGCGCAGCAGGTCGTCGGCCTCGTCGGAGACCTCGAAGTCGGCGTCGCGGGTGACCCTGAACACCGCGTGCTGCTCCACCACCATGCCCGGGAACAGCGAGTCCAGATGACGAGCGATCACGTCCTCGAGCGGCACGAAGACGTTGTCGCCCAGGTCGATGAAGCGGGGCAGCACCTCGCGCGGCACCTTCACCCGGGCAAAGACGCGCGTGTCGTTAACCGGGTCGCGCACGAAGACGCCGATGCTCAGCGACAGGTTCGAGATGTAGGGAAACGGTCGGCCCGGGCCGACCGCGAGCGGCGTGAGCACCGGGAAGATCTGCTCGGAGAAGCGGGCGTCCACGGCCTCGAGCTCGGCCGGCGAGCAGTCCTGGCAGTCGACCAGCCGGATGCCCTCCTCGGCCAGCGCCGGGTTCACCCGCGTAGTCCACTCGCGCGAGTGGCGGTCGGTCAGCTCACGGCGGCGGTCGCAGATGCGCTGGATCGTCTCCAGCGCCGACAGGCCATCGGCCTTGCGGGCGTCGATCCCGGCGTCGAGCTGGTCGTGGAGCCCGGCCACGCGCACCATCTCGAACTCGTCCAGGTTGGTGGAGTAGATGGCCAGGAACTTCAGGCGCTCCATCAGGGGCGTGATGTCGTCCTCGGCCAGCTCGAGCACGCGCTCGTTGAAGTCCAGCCACGACAGCTCGCGGTTGGCATAGAGCGCGTGCGAATCCAGGTCGGCACGCGCGTTCACATCTGTTGCCTGGCTCAGCTCCATGGATCTCCTGCTCTATCTTGCCCGCTCGTGATCTGGTTGCTGCGCCATGCCGAGGCGGAGGAGGGCTCGCCGGACGCGGAAAGGCCTCTGACCGAGCGCGGGCGCGAGCAGGCGGTCGCCGCCGGACGGGCGCTGGCCAACATGGGGGTCCCGATCCACGCGTGCGTCACCAGCCCCAAGGTTCGCGCAGCGCAGACCGCCGAACTGGCCTGCGCGGCCCTGGGCGTCGAGCCGGAGGAGGACCGGCGGCTGGAGGGGGGCCCGTTCGATCCGCGGGAGGTGGTCGAGGGCCGCGGCGAACACGTGCTGGTGGTGGGCCACGACCCCGACTTCTCCCTGGCCGTGCACCGGCTGACGGGCGCCCAGGTGCGAATGAGCAAGGGCGGCGTGGCCGGTGAGGACCGGGGCGAGCTCAAGATCCTGCTCGGGCCGTCGGAGCTGGCGGCGCTGGCTCGGTCGAGCTGATCGAGTCCAGCAGGGCGCCCCGGAAGTCGCGCGCTTCCAGGCGCGCCCACTCGCGGGTGAAGCGGTCGAACAGCACTTCGCGCCGGGCCTCCAGGTAAACGGCCAGCGCCTGGAGACCGCGGTGGCGATCGACTCCCGGCGCGTCGGAGGCCAGGGCGGGATCGAGGTCGCGGGGGCTGCGTCCGGCGCGGCGGCGCAGCTCGGCCACTTCGGTCTCGCGCAGGGAGCGGGAGTGCTCGCGCACGCGGGCCAGCATCTCGTCGCAGTCGTGGATGTCGCCCAGCAGCTCCTGCAGCGCCTTGGCTGTGCGCACGCCCCCTGCGGCGCCCGGGCTCAGGGCCGGACGCGATATCTCCAGCACGTAGCGCAGCCGCTTGGCGGCGATGCGCATGTCGTGCAGACGCTGGGGCTTTGCCGGGTCGAGGGCCTTGGTCGCGAGGTCGCATAGCTCGGCCAGGCGCACCTCCACGATCCGGCGGGCGTTGGCCGCGAACGGCCCGTCGCGGTCCAGGCCCTTGACCTTGCGCGCCTTCACGCCCGTGCCCCCTCGGCGAGGGCCTGCAGCCGCTCGCCCAGACGCGACTCGCGGATGTGGGCCACGGCCGCCTCCACGCTGCGGTGGGCGTCCTCCTGTTCGGCGCGCAGTTCGCCGACCAGCCCCGCGACCCCGGGTCGGTCGGCCGGTGCCAGGGCGTCGGCGACTCGCTCGAGCTCCTCGATGGCGACGTCCGGGTCGCGGCGCTGCCCGAGAGCGTCGGCCAGTCGCTTGACCTCCCTGAGCAGGGCCCGGTGCTCGTTGGCCGAAAAGCACGGCGCGAAGACCTCCAGCGCCGCCCGCAGGCGGCGGGTGGCCACGCGCATGGCGTGCACTCCCTCGATGTCGGACACGTCCAGCGCCGCGTCGGCGAACTCGAACACCTCGCCGGCGCGGGTGCTCACCGCGGTGGCCGCGGCATCGCCGAAGCGCGTGTCCGGGGCAAGGCCGGCGATGCGGCGGGCCTTGGCCATCAGGCCCCGGCCATCTCGAGGAGAGTGCCTTCGCGCAGCCCGCCCTGGACGATCTCCAGGGCGCAGGAGAGCCAGGCCGCCACTCCGGCCAGCACGGCGATGCCAGCCGGCAGCAGCCGCGCCCGCTCCACCGGGAGGCCGAGCTCCCGGGCGGTCTGCTCGGCCGGCTGGGCGCACAGGCGGCCGAGTCCAGAGCGCAGGCCCTCGGCGGTGAGGCGCCGGCCCACCAGGCCGATGAGCGCGGTGGCCGTGCCTCCGACGGCCACGGCGAAGTCCGTCGCGGGCGCGCTCACCCCGGCCAGCAGCTCGTCCACCTCGGCGCAGGCCGCCTCGACCTGCACCCTCGCCGGCGGGTCCGATTCCAGGTGACGCTCGCGCAGCAGGCTCGAGCCCACGTGCAGCGACTGCGACCACTCCGGGTCGCCGTGGGCCTGTCCAACCGCGACCTCGGTCGAGCCGCCGCCCACGTCGACCACGGCCAGGCGGCCCTCGAAGTCCGGCAGCGCGTGGCAGGCGCCGGCGAACGAGAGCGCGGCCTCCTCCGTACCGCTGAGGATGCGCATGGAGAGGCCGCTGGCGTCAGCCACGGCGCGCTCCAGCGCCGCGCGGTTGGCGGCCCGGCGGACAGCCGCCGTGCCCACGACGGCGACCTGTCCTGCTCCCAGCTCGCGCGCCTCGGCGGCCAGTGTGGCTGTCACCTCGGCGACCTCCGACAGCTTGGCGGCGGGGATCTCACCCGCCGGCGTGAGGCTCGCTCCAAGCGAGGTGAACACCCGCCGGTTGGCCACTTCGCGCAGCCGGTCGTCCTCCACCCCCGCCACCAGCAGGCGGGTGGTGTTGCTGCCGATGTCGATGCAGCCCAGGTTCACGAGGACGATGCTTCGAAGCATCCTAGGCGTGCTTGACCGCGATGCCCTCGAGCACGTGGGCCACCCGCTCGCAGGCGTCGATGGCCTGCTCCAGGCGCTCGAACACGTCCTTCCATCTGATCACGACCATGGGGTCGATTCCCCCGGCGAACAGCGCCACCAGCGCCTGCCGGCTGATTCTGTCGCCCTCGTCCTCGAGCCGATCCACCTCCGCCAGGTGGGGGGCCATGGCGGGGAGGGTCTGCACGTGAGACAGGGCGCAGGCCATCGCGTGACCGGCCTCGCGGAGCACCGATGTGAGCTGAACCGCCTGCTCCATCGGCGCCTCGATGCTGTACAGACCCAGCACGTCGGCCGTCTCCTCGGTGAGATCGACCACGTCGTCCAGCGCAGCGGCCAGCGAGTGGATGTCCTCCCGCCCGATCGGGGTCACGCTCGTGGAATGCAGCCCGTGCAGGATGTCGCGGGTGATGCGGTCGCCCTCCTCCTCCAGCTCCTTGAGCTGGCCGCGTGTCACGCTCGTGTCGGGCCACTCGCGCATGAGCCGGTCGAGCAGACCGGTGGCGGCCTCCGCGTTGCGACCGCCCTCGGCCAGCAGGCCGAGCAGGCCTTGCTCATCGGAGGCCACGGCCACCGCGGGCTGCCTAGGTCCCCGGCGCCAGCTCGGGGTGGGACGCGTCCTCGAACTCGCGGAAGAGCCCGGTCACCACGAAGGCCGTCTGCTCGCCGATGTCCACGGCGTTGTCGCCGACCCGCTCGAGGCAGCGCGCCGTGAGCATCATGTGCATCGCCCACTCGCGCGTGTCGGGGTCGTCCCCGATCTCCAGGGCGCGCGTGAAGCAAGAGCGGTTGAGGCGGTCGATCTCGTCGTCCTGGCGCACCAGGTCCTGGGCCAGCGCCGCGTCGCGACGCCGGAAGGACTGCTTGGCCTGGACCACCAGCGAGCCGGCGAGCTCGCCCATCCGCGCGATGTTGCTGAGCATCTGGGGGTCGTCGGGCGGCTCGTGCCCGGCCAGCGGCACGAGCTTGGCCATGTTCACGCACTGGTCGCCCATCCGCTCGACGTGCTTGATCACGTGCAGCAGGGCGGCCACGAGCCGCAGGTCACCGGCGACCGGCGCCTGGAGCGCGAGCAGGGACAGGATTCCCTGGTGCACTTCGAGGTAGCGACCGTCGATGCGGTCGTCGTCGGCGATTACCATGCTGGCCAGCTCGATGTCTCGCTGGGCCACGGTCTCCAGCGCCCGGTTCAGGGCCTCGGCCACCAGGTCCAGGCCGCCCAGGGCCTGGGCCTCGAGCTTGGCCAGCTCTTCCTGGAACTGCAGTCGGCTGCCGCGCCTCTCGGGCACCTCAGCCGAACTTCCCGGTCACGTAGTCCTCGGTGCGCTCGTCATCGGGGTTGGTGAAGATCTTCTCCGTGTCGGCGAACTCGACCATCTCTCCCGTGAGCATGAAGGCCGTCCTGTCTGCGATCCGGGCCGCCTGCTGCATGTTGTGGGTGACCAGGATGATGGTGTAGCGGCGCTTGAGCTCGGAGATCAGCTCCTCGACCTTCAGCGTGGCAACCGGATCGAGGGCCGAGCAGGGCTCGTCCATGATGATCACCTCGGGCTGCACGGCGATGGTGCGCGCGATGCACAGACGCTGCTGCTGCCCGCCGGACAGACCGAGCCCGGCTTCGCCCAGGCGGTCCTTGACCTCCTCCCACAGGCCGGCGCCGCGGAGCGAGCGCTCGACGACTTCCTTGAGGTCGCCGCTGCGCTTGCCGCTGAGACGCACTCCCGAGGCCACGTTGTCGAAGATGGACATCGTGGGGACCGGATTGGGCTTCTGGAAGACCATGCCGATCGAGCGGCGCACGGCCACTACGTCCACCTTGGCGGCGTACACGTCCTGCTCGTCGAGGAGGACCTCGCCCTCGGCGCGCGCACCCGGAATCTCCTCGTGCATCCGGTTGATGCAGCGCACGAGCGTGGACTTGCCACAGCCCGACGGCCCGATCATCGCCGTGACCCGGTTGGGCTCGAACTCGAGGTCCACGCCCTTGACCGCCTCGGAGTCTCCGTAGAAGGCGCGCAGGCTCTTCAGGCTCACCCGGTGGCCGTCGGCGGCATCTTGGTCGTGGGTTTCAGGCGCCCTGGTCTCGGGGGCCCGTGTGGGGGTGCGCTCGCGCGACGCGGGGGCGTGTGTCTCGGCTGGACGGGCGTCCGCCGTGCTCCCGTCGTCAGAGCCTAGGTCAGCGGAGTCCATGGATTCGACGGTGCCCTTTCCGTTCATGCAGTACTGCTCCTTCTCTGGATGAGGCGCGCGACCAAGGTCAGCACGAGGATCATCACGACCAACGTGAGGGCCGCTCCCCATGCGCGTTCGACCAGCCGGTCCTGCGCCTTTTGGACGTCGTTGAAGATCTGGATGGGCAGCGAGTTCATCTGGTTGCCCAGGTTGAGGGAGGTGTTGCTGAGGCCGAACGCCGTGAACAGCAACGGCGCCGTCTCGCCCGCCGCGCGGGCCACCGCGAGCAGCGAGCCGGTCACCAGGCCGGGCAGCGCCGTCGGCAGCACGATCCGCAGGATCACCTTCCACCGCGGCGAGCCGAGGGCCAGCGCCGTCTCGCGAAGCGCGTCGGGCACGAGCAGCAGCACCACCTCGGCCGATCGGGTGACCACCGGCAGCATGAGCAGCGCGAGTGCGACCGAGCCCTTCCAGGCCGTGAACCCGCCCCCGACCTTGGTCACCACCAGCAGGATGTAGATGAACAGGCCGAAGACCACCGAGGGCACCCCGGTCATGACGTCCACGAAGTACCGGACGACGCTCGCGAAGCGGGTGCCCTTGCCGTACTCGACCATGTAGAGAGCCACGCCGATGCCAAAGGGCACCGCCAGGGCGGCGGCCAGGGCCACCATCAAGGTAGTGCCGACGATGGCGCTCTTGACTCCTCCGGGATCGCCGAAGAAGCGACCGTTGGGGTCGGTGGTGAAGAAGCTGGTGCTGATCGCGCCGCCGCCCTTCTGGATCAGCGTGTAGAGAACCGCCAAGAGCGGCACCAACGCGATCAGGGTGGCCAGGAGCAGGAGGCCGCGCCCCAGCCGGTCGGTGCGCTTGCGCCGGGCGCTTACGCCTACGAGCGCGCTCATGCGGCGGACCCCGGCGCTCCGACGCGCCCCTTCTTGCCGCCCAGGCGCTCGGCTCGGGCCACGAAGAACCGGGCCCCCGCGTTCACCAGCAGCGTCAGCACGAACAGCACCAGGCCCGCGGCGATCAGCGCCGCGCGGTGGATCGGCACCGAGGCGGCCTCGTTGAACTCGTTGGCGACCACGGCAGCCAGGGTGTAGCCCTGCGAGAACACGGTCTTGCCGATTGCGGGGGCGTTGCCGATGACCAGCGTCACCGCGATGGTCTCCCCGATCGCCCGGCCGAGCCCCAGCATCGCGGCGCCGGTGATCCCCGAGCGTGAGTACGGGAGGACCGCGATGCGGATCATCTCCCAGCGAGTGGCACCCAGGGCCAGCGCGGCCTCCTTGTGCTCGACGGGCACGGTGGACATCACCTCGCGGCTGATGGCGCTCACGATCGGCAGGATCATGATCGCGAGGATCACGCCGGCGATGAAGTAGCTCGGTCCCGCCACGTTGCCACCGACGAACGGCAGGAAGCCGAAGTGGTCGGAGAGCCATTGCTCAGCGGGCCGGAGCTTGGGGATGAGCACGAACACGCCCCAGAGCCCGTACACGACCGAGGGCACAGCGGCGAGCAGCTCGACCATGATGGTCAGTGGCCCGCGGACCCGGTGGGGGCACAGCTCGGTCACGTACAGCGCGGTGGCGACCGCCACGGGCACGCCGATGACCAGCGCGACGGTGGCCGTGATGAGGGTGCCCACCAGCAACGGCAGCGCGCCGTAGATGTTGCTCGAGACGTCCCAGTTGTCGGTGAAGGTGAACCCGAAGTAGCCGAACTTGGCGAAGGCGGGTTGCGCCTCGCTGAAGAGGCGAATGAAGAAGAAGGCGATGATCACGAGGATCAGCGCCGCGAGCCCGGTCAAGAACCACTTGGTGGCCTGGTCGGGCAGCTTCGCCAGCGGCGACCGCTCGAGAACCGAGCGGTCGCCGCGTGCGTTGATGCTGCCTGCTTCCATCCGGGTCAGGTCAGCCCTTGATCGGCTTGCCGTTGCACTGCAGGGAGGCCACCTTGGCCTTGGCCTTCGTCGAGAGCGGACCGGGCAGCGGGGCGTACTGGATCGAGGGAGCCACCTTCTGGCCGTCCCCGGTCACGTAGCCGAGCCAGTTCTTGACCAGCTTGGCCTGCTTGGGCTTCAGCCCCGCCTTGCACATGTCCTTGTAGACGAGGAGGAAGGTGGCCGAGGCGATTGGGTAGGCCTTGGCTCCGGGCGCGTCGATGGCGCTGAAGCGCAGGTCGCTCGGCACCTTGACGCCTTCACCGGCAGCTGACGTGGAGGCAAGGTTCGGGGCGATGAAGGCCCCCGACTTGTTCTTCACGTCTGCGGTGGTGAAGTTGTTCTGGAGGGCGTAGGCCTGCTCGACGTAGCCCACTCCGCCCTTGTTCTGCTTGACGCAGCCGGCCACGCCGTCGTTGCCCTTTGCGCCGGTGCCCGTGGGCCACTTCACCGTCTTGTCGACGCCGGGACCGTTCTTCCACGCCGGGCTGTAGTCGGCCAGGAACGTGGTGAACAGCTTGGTGGTGCCGGACTCGTCGGAGCGGTGGCAGACCGTGATGTCCTGGTCGGGCAGCTTCATGCCCGAGTTGAGCTTGGCCACGGCCGGGTCGTTCCACTTCTTGACCTTGCCGAGGAACATGTCGGCCACGGTCTTGCCGTCCAGCTTGAGGCCGGCCTTCACGCCGTCCAGGTTGTAGGAGACCGTCACGGCGCCGAAGACGCTCGGCACGTGCACGGCGTCACCCTTCTTGGCGGCGGCCTTGATCTCGTCGTCGGTCATGGCGGAGTCGGTCGCTCCGAAGTCCACGGTGCCGGCGGTGAACTGCGACACGCCGCCACCCGAGCCGATGCCCTGGTAGTTGACCGTGGTGCCGAACTTGTCCTTGACCTTGGAGCCGAACTCCTCGTACACGGGCTGGGGGAACGTCGCTCCGGCCCCGTTGATCGAGCCGCCGAGCTTCGTGCCGCCGGATCCTCCCGATGACTTGTTGTCGCTACCGCAGGCGGCGACTCCAAGCGCCAGCAGGCAGGTGGCGACTAGCGCGAGCCACTTCGTCATGCGATGTCTCCTTGATCGATTCATTCTTGTCTCGGCGACAGTCGCATTGGCTCGAGCGCAGTCTGTTGCGCACTTGTGCCCAAGGTGTGAAAGAGATGTGAAAGGCCGGCCGGCTCAGGAGAGCCGCGACAGATGGCTGCGCGCGGGCTCGGGCGAGAAGCGGTAGCCGAAGCCGAAGTGCGTGTGGATGAATCGCCTTTGGGGCGCGGCCTCATCCAGCTTCTGGCGCAACTTGGCCACGTAGACGTCGACCGAGCGGTCGGACTTGCGGTAGGGATCGCCCCACACGGTGCGGTGCAGCTCCTCGCGGCTGACGATCCGCCCCTGGCGCTGGACCAGCGCGGTGAGTAGCTCGAGCTCGCGCGCGGTCAGGTTGAGCTGGTGCCCGTCCGCCGCCGCCATGTACTCCGTGGGGCGTACCTCCACCTCGCCGGCGCTGAGGTACCCGTTGGCGGCTGCTTCCATGATCAGAGAAAGTCGCAGGGAGCGGGTCAAAGGCGGTTATGCGGGCGTGACTGGCCTGTGAAAAAGCTGTAAACGGTCCGATTCGGGGGCTAAGTGGCGTATGCTCGCCCTACGTGAACCACACCGATCACGGACCGATCAGGATCGCCGTGCTCGACTCCGACACTGGCTTCGTGCGGGTTTTGGTCAACCGCATGGACGGCCTCGGCTGGCCCCACCTGGGCCTTGAGGCCGCGCCCCGCGTGGACGAGCTGGCAACGATGCGCGTCGACGCCCTGGTCGTCGACCTTGCCGTGCTCGGACCCGACGCATGGGACTTCGTGGAGCGACTGGCCTCAGCTGCGCCCGGCATGGGCATGGTGGTCTGCACGGGCCGTTCCACCGTTGCCCAACGTGTGCGCGGGCTTCGCCTGGGGGCCGACGACTGGGTCACCAAGCCCTGTCATCCCGAGGAGGTCCTGGCTCGGGTGGAGGCCGTCGTGCGCCGGCGCAAGCGGGCGCAGGGCGCCGAGGCCGACCTGCCCATGCAGGCGGGCGACCTGGAGATCCGCGCGGACCAGTTCCAGGCCTTCTCCCGCGGTCGCAGCGCGGACCTGACCCGGCGCGAGTTCGAGGTCCTCCAGCTGCTTGCCGGCGCCGAGGGCAAGGTGCTCCAGCGCGAGGAGATCTACCAACGGGTGTGGGGCTACACGATGGCCCACGGCGATCGCTCGGTCGACGTGTTCATCCGCAAGGTCCGTCAGAAGCTGGAGACGGTCTCCGCCGACTGGCGCTACATCCACACCCACTTCGGAGTCGGCTACCGGTTTGACCCCGAGGTCCGTGACGGGCGCGCCCCCGATGTCGCCGAGCCGAACGGCGACCCGGTCCCGGCCGCGCGACTCAACGCCGACCTCGCGCGGCACTAGCCCGGCCGACCTGCACCAGAGCTGCGCCCGCGACCGCCGCGGCGCACGCTTCACAGCCCCAGGCGAAGGCCAGCGCGGGCTTGGCCAGCTGGGGCAGCACGTGACGAGTGACGGGCTGGTTCTGGCTCAGGGCGTCGGACAGCGCGCCCGCGGCGATAAGCGTGGCTGCCGCCCCGATGGCGAACACCGCGAGCCCCGGGGCGAACCGGCGCCACCCCAGCGCGGCGACGCACAGGCCGGCGGCGGCACCCGCGCCACCCCAGGCCAGGGCGGCGCGCACCACGGGCTGGGCGTCGTGGCCGGCCAGGGCCTCCAGCGGCAGCGCGCCGGGAACGGCGAAGCCGATTGCCAGCCAGCCGTGCGCGTAGAGCTCGTACAGCAAGCCGGTGCCTGCGGTCAGCGCCAGCAGGGGGAGGACGGCCCCGGTGGCCACCCAGGCGAGCGCTCGGGCGGGCACCCCCGTCACCGCGCGGCCGGGGCGCCCCGCGCCGGCACGGCCTCCAGGGCCAGCTGGGCCTGGGATCCCGCGAGCCGGCAGGCGGCTAGCACGACTACCACGAGGGCGGCCGCGTGCAGGGTCGTGCCCAGCGTGCTGTGGCCCAGGCGGTCGCCCAGGATGGCCAGCCCGCCGCCGATCGAGACCACGTAGGTGCCCGCGGTCATCAGCGCGATCGCCGGCACGGCGCGGCCGGCCTGGAGTGAGCGCTGGAAGGCGAAGAAGGCCGGCACCGTCAGTCCCACGGCCACCGCGAGCCACGGCGAACGGAGGGCGCCCGCAAGCCCGCCTGCGGCGAAGACCCCGGTGAGGACCTTGATCGCCAGGTCGGCGCCGCCGTAGAGCAGGCCTCCGGCGGCGGCCAGGAGCAGCGGGCGCGCCCGCCTCACCCCGGCGCCGGCCAGGGCGGCGGCGCCGATCGCGGTGGTGCCCAGGAAGGCGGCCAGGGCCACGTCGGAGAAGGCCAGGCCCGAACCCGCGCCCACCACGCCGGTGCCCAGGATCGCCAGCCCCGCGGCCAGGGCCAGCACGCACCCCACCTCCCGGCGGCTGATCGGCCGCCTCAACCACCAGCGTGCGGCGGGCACGGTGAGTGCCACACCACCGGCCACGAAGGCCTGCACGAGCGAAAGCGGCGCCTTGGTCAGCGCCAGCACGTGCAGGCCCCAGCCGAGCATCCCCAGCGCCCCGCCGATGGTCCACAGGGGGGCGGAGAGCAGGGCGCGGAAGGTGCGCAGGGGGTGCGCCGGCGTGATGGCCTCGGTCGAGGCCGAGCCCACGTGCTGGAGCAGGAAGCTTCCGTTCAGGGCGATCGAGGCTAGGAGGGCCAGCCCGAGGCCGGCGACGATCGGGCTCATCCGTGTCTCGCGAAGGCGCGGCTGGCGAAGACGAGCCCTGGTGAGAAGCGCGCGCGCCACAGGACCCAGTTGTGCTTGCCCCCGTACACGGAGACCCGGACCCTCGAGCCCGTGGCGCGCAGAGAGCGCCCGAACGCGAGCATCTGCGAGACCGGCTCGTCGTCGTGGCGGCCTTGGTAGAGGTAGGCGGTCACGGGAAAGCGGCGGAGCGTTCCAGCATGCGAGGCCAGGTACTCGGAGGGGCTGTTGGCGCTCAGCCGCGCGGCCGAGGCACCCCGGAAGGCGTCCTTTCGGTCCTCCAGGTAGTAGCCCGACCAGCTCTCGAAGCCCCCGAACTGCGCGGGGTGGTGCAGGGTGATGTTGGTGGCGCCGTAGGCGCCCGCGGACAGGCCGGCGAGCATCCGAGCCGAGCGCCGGCGGCGCGTCCGCCAGCGGGCGTCGACTGCGCGCACGGTGTCGAGCACGAAGTCCTCGTAGCGGCCCTGGTCGCCGTTCGCCCACTCGTGGTCGGTGCCGAAGGGAGAGTGGGCCATGGGGATCACGGTCAGGAAGGGCTGGATCCGCCGCCGGTGAAGCAGCTCGTCCACCCGCACGCCCAGACCCCCCGTCTGGATGTAGTTGCGGGCCCGGCCGACCGGCGCGTGCAGCATGTAGAGCACCGGAAAGCGGCGCCCGGCAGCCGCTTCGCGGGTATAGCCGGGCGGCAGGTAGATCAGGTACGAGCGCCTGTGGCGGAGCGCGGGCGAATAGAAGGAGCGCGTGAGCAGGCGTCCGTGGGGGATGTTGGCGGGCTCGGAGGGGGGCGGAAAGCCGCGGTAGAGGTCGTAGTCGTGCAGGTAGGCGTAGCTCCCGTAGCCGCCGCCGAGCAGGAGGGCGAGCGCGGCCAGAGCGAGCACCAGGGGAAGCCTCACCCTGAACCGGCCGCCATCGGCGGGCTGCCCGGTGGGTGCCACGTGGGCGGCATCCAGCGCTCGTGCCTGGGCCGGCTGCGCGGGGGGCGCAGGTAGGCCTCGGCCTGGAGGACGCGCAGGGCCGCGCGGGGGAATTGGCTGCGCGAGCCATAGACCAGATAGCGGGGACGCCATGCGGGCTCGAACTTCTGGTTGAAGGCCGAGAGGCGCTCGAGCTGGAACCGGTTGTGCGCCAACCCCAGCGCCACCCGCGCGGCGCGCTGGGGCCCGCTCAGCTCGCGTCCCGCGGCCATGATGTGACCGAACCCGGCGAAGTTGAGGCTCACCTCGGAGGCGCCCTCGCGGCGAGCGTGCTCGAGCGCCCGGACGACGAGAGCCTCGGTGAGGCCGTTGGGCACGTCGCCGGCCCGGCGCATGGCGTCCAGGGACAGCCCGGCCCCGTAGGGGACGAACCGCAGCAGCGCCTGCACCCGGCCGTCGGGGTCGCGTCCGAGCACATAGAGCATCTGCTCGTCCTCGGGCGCCCCGCCCATGCGCCCCAGCGTCATGGCGAAGCCGTACACGCGCCGCTGGCAGGCGCGCCAACTCTCCTCCAGCTCGGCGATCACCCGCCAGTCCTCGGGACCGATGCTCGCCGAGGCAGCCACCGCGATGGTCCAGCCGCGGCGCTCGACGCGGGCCACCGACTGGCGCACCTTGCGGATCCGGCGCCCGGCCAGCGAGAAGCCGCCCGGGTCCACGATCGCCTCCTCGCCCACCCGCAGGGCGCGCATGCCGAGCCCGCGGTACGCGCCCACGTGGCGCTCGGAGACGCCCGTCATGGCCACCCGCCATCCGCGCCGGTGGGCCAGCGCAAGGAAGTCGGCCAGCACCCCGGGCGCCGCGCCGGGTGGGCCGACGGGATCGCCGGACACCACGGCGGTGTCGCGCAGGACCCGATAGGCGAGCACGCCGCCGTGCGCGAAGAAGAACGCCTTGTCCTCGCGCAGCATGAACGGGTCGAGCGAGTCGGAGCCGTGCTGGTCGATCAGGGCGGCCGCGCGCTCGTGCTCGCTGCGCGAGTGGCCGTCGCTCGACGGCTCCGGGCGCAGGAGGCCGTGGACGAACACGGCGGAGGCCACGAGCCCAGCCCCGACCGCCACGTCGAGTCCGATCGACAGCGGCGCCTCGGAGGTGAGCCACCAGCCGCCGGTCTCCAGGACGGAAACGCCGGCCCGGGCGATCTGGCCGGCGGTCTCACCCGGGGGATGGCGGATGAGCAGGCCCACCACCGACAGGAGGTAGGCGCCGGCGACGGCGGCGACGGCTACGACGCCCGCCAGGAGCCTGGGCCGCGAGGTCGAGCCGCGCGTGAAGGCGCGCCGGCCCGCCAGCAGGAGGCCGGCAAGGGTCAGGGCGACGGTCGCCTCCTCGTAGTCGAGGCCCTTGCTCACGTGGAGGGCGGCGACGACCAGCAGCACGACGACCGTCACGTCGTGCGCGCGCTTTGTGCCCTCGGCCAGGCTGCGCGCCAAGCCGAGCAGCCCAAGGCCCGCGACGGCGGTGAGGACGTGCTCCAGCGACAGCAGCGGGCCGGGCTCGACCGCGATCAGGACGTCGTCGCGCCAGGGGATGTTCGGTGTGATCGCGGAGACCACCGTGAGTAGCGCCACCACGGCCGTGGCGCCGGCGGCAACCCGGCGCCAGGCGGCGACGAGAGAGGGCTCTCCGATCACGCCGCCCACGGTGGTGACCTTCGATGAGGGGGCTATGAGTCAGCGCGAGGGGGCGAGGTGGCTCAGCGCGGTGACGATCCACTCGTCCTCGTGCTGGTCCCAGAAGCCGCCGCTGTGGGTCCCGGGGTAGACCGCGAAGGTGTGCGGCACCCGGGCCTGGGTCAACTCTTGATCCAGGAGCTCGTTCTCGTTGCGAAAGCGAACGTCCCGGTCACCGACGTAGAAGCCCAGGAAGGTCGGCTGGCGCGCGTAGGTGCCGAGCACGCGGTGCACGTAGGCGTGAACGCTGGCCAGCCGGTTCGCGCGGTCGGTCCCAAGGTCGAGCGAATCGTTGCCGTCCGGGGTGGTGGGGTGGAAGTAGCCGCTCCAGGACTCGATCACCGAATAGGTCCTCGGGTGGTGGACGCCGATGATCGTCGCCCCGTAGCCGCCCGCCGAGAGACCGATCAGCGCCCTCCCCCTCCGGTTGGCGATGGTCCGGTAGTTGCGGTCCACGTAGCGCACGGCCTCGCCCGCGGCTGCGGTCTCCCAGTCGCGGCCCGGGCCCCAGTCGTGCCACTCGGGATCCGTGTCGCCTCGCCGCGCCCCCTGGATGCCGACCACGATGGCTTGGCGGCCCGAGCGGTCCACCGAGTCCCCCAGGCGCCGGATGCGCGCGCCGTCGTAGCTGGTCGGCTGCCCGGGCAGACCGTGCAGGAAGTAGATGACGGGGTAGCGGCGGCGCGCGTTCTGGTCGTACCCCTTGGGCAGGTGCACGGCCACGTGCTCGGTGCCCCGCAGCGCGTTGGACCGAAAGCCCCTGACCTGGACGTCGGGCACAGACTGTCCCCCGTCCGGGACCTGGGCCCAGACCGTGGCCGCGGCGACTGCGAGGCTGGTCAGCGCCACCAGGGCGGCGAGCGCGCGCAACAGGGAGCGTGCGACCATCGCCCGCAGGCTAGGAGGGTCGCCTAAAGGCTCGCTCCGACTAACGCTGCTTCCTGAAGGGCCCCTGGATCGCGAAGACGTAGCCGGGCGACTGGATGTTGGCGAACAGCGTCTTCTTGTCGCGCGAGAAGTTCGGTCCGGTGAACTCCGCGTTCTCCTCTTGATCGTCGTTGCGGGCGAAGAAGAACGGCTCGCCGCGCTCGGTTGCCCCGACCAGGTGGTTCACGCCCTCGCCGTCCTCGGCGAGGATCACGCCGCCGTAGGGCGAGACCGTGATGTTGTCGGGGCCGTCGGGGTCGTTGTCCTGGTCGCTCGGGGTGCAGGCGACGTGCAGCTTGAGCTCGATCGTGTCGGCGTCGGGGTCGATGAACCACACCTGGCCATCGTGCTGGGCCGCGCTCCCGTCGCTGCTGCGAGCAAACGACGCCACGAAGTAGGCGCCACCGTCGCCCCACCACATGCCCTCGAGCTTGCGGCTGCGGGTGATCTCGCCGAGGCCGAACTGCTTGCGGGTCGACACCGTGGTGGCGTCGCGGTCGGCCACCTTGACCCATTCCACCCGGTAGGTCGTGCCGGGCCTGGTGGCCACCGACAGATCCGGCACGAACGTGCCGCGCCTGGTGAACGCCTTGAGCGCGTGGAGCTTTCCGGCATCGTCGGCGAGGGCGCGCAGGGACCCGCGCCCAAGCGGCAGGGCGCTGGGCGGCGGCGTGAACCGGTAGACCAATCCGTTGGGGTTGCCGGCGTCCTCGGTGAGGTAGATCCGCCCTGTGTCCGGATCGACGACCACGGCCTTGTGGCTGTAGCGCCCGAGCGCCTTGATGGGCTTGGGATTGCGGTTGACGCGCTGGTCGTAGGGGTCGACCTCGAACACGTAGCCGTGGCGCTTGCCCAGGATCGCCTCTGACTCCTCGCAGGTCAGCCAGGTATCCCACGGCGTGCGGCCGCCCGCGCAATTGTTGTGCGTTCCCGCGAGCGACACGTATTCGCGTATCCGCTTGCCGTTGCGGTCGACCTCGATGTTCGTGGTCCCGCCGCCGGCCTGCTCGTCGTAGACGAGCCCGGGGATCCGGGGCACCGGGTACGCCTCGCTCCCGCTGACCTCGTGATTGTTGACCAGCACGCTGCCGTTGCCGCCGTGACGGACGAAGCTCGCCGTGCCGTCGGGATCCGACGGCGTCGGCTCGCCACTCTCGAGCTTGGTGACGCCCGACCGGGCGATGATCGTGTAGCTGAAGCCCGCGGGCAGCGACAGGATTCCGTTCGGGTCGTCGACCAGCGGCCCGTACCCGACTCGAGCCGACTTGCCGTTGGCGGTCGCGTCTGCTCCGAAGAGGCCGCTCACGTTGCCGGCGAGCGCGATCCCCAGGCCTGTGGCCGAACGACCGAGCAGTGAGCGGCGGGAAAGGCCCTGGGCTGCTTCGGAATCAGGACCTGCTGTGGACGGACTCATCGCGGACCTCGCGTGTCGGGTAAATGACGGGTCCCGAAGGCTCTCGGCTCCCCGTCCCTATCGAGTGACGGCGTTGTGAACCGTCGTCCTCGCTCCGCCCGGATCAGCCGGCGAGGGCCGCTTCGCGTATCCGCGTGCTGGGAAGCCCCTTGGCCAGCAGGCCGAGCGGTCCGCTGATCGTGAGCATGCGGCCGGTCGACGCGTCGAAACCCTGCTCGGAGAGCACTCGGCGGGCCTGCGCCAGCAGCGGCGGCCGGGTCGGGCCGTGGGCGTCGGAGCCCACGATCGTCGCCATCCCTTCCCGGACCAGTTTGAACGCCGCGGTCCGCGCCTCCGGCCCGTGCGCCCCGGTGATCGACTGGGCGTTGACCTGTGCCCCGGCACCCTCGTCGAGCTGGCGTCGCAGTCCGGCCGCGCCGCACAGGTGCGCGTCCGCGCTGCGCTCGGGGTGGGCGACCACGATGCCAAAGCCGCGGTCGCGCAGCTCCTCGGCGGCGGAGTGGAAGTCCTCGCCTATGCCCTCGAAGGGGGTCTCCAGCAGCAGCCAGCGGCGACCGGGAGGACCCTGGGCGATCGAGTCGAGCTCGCGCTGTCCGAGCCGGCCGACCATGTCATGGCCGAGCTCGCCGCCGGGTCGAACCGCCACCCCGAGACCGGCGGCGCCGACCGCGGAGCGGAGCTCGCGCACTCGCTCGTGGAGGTCGGAGACATCGGTCACGAAGTCTGAGCGAACGTGGGGGGTGGCCACGACGCGCGTGGTGCCCTCGGCCTGAGCCATCCGGACAAGGGCGATGCTCTCCTCGAGGGCGGCCGGCCCGTCGTCGAGACCGTGGAGCGCATGGAAGTGCAGGTCCGCTTGCTGTTGGCGCATGGTGCTTTGATCTTCGGCCCCAGACGGAGGCGTCCCGTCACGGGCCGGTTACCAGGGGGTTTCGGAGTTGTGAACGCCCTTGCGGGCATACTGCGTGGGCATGCGCCGCCGAGGTCTGAACGTGCGCGCCGCCGGCATCGTGGTGACCGGCGAGCTGGCCGTGCACGAGCTGCGCTACCTGATCGCGCCCACCGCCGAGGCCGGGCACGGCTACCTGCCGGTGCTGGGCGTCCTCTCGGTGGTGCTCCTCGCCGTGGCCGCCGGCCACCTGGCGGGGGTCCTGGAGAGCGCGCGGCGGACGGGGCGCGGGGAGATCGCGGCCGTGCGCTTCTCGCGCGCGTGGCCGGCGCTCGCCCTGGCCATCCTCGCGGTCTTCGCCGTCCAGGAGGCGGCCGAGGGCCTGCTCAGCGGAGCGGGCGCGGGAGCGCTCGTCCTCCCGTTCGGGGCCGGCGGCTGGGTGGCGGCCCCGCTCGGCGTCGCGGCCGCCGCCGTGCTCGCGCTGGCCCTCACGGGCGCCGGCGCCGCGGTGGGCGCGGCAGCCCGGGCGGCCCGCCGTTCCCTGCGCCCGCGCCGCCCCTCGCCGCGTCCCCTTCCCGATCTTCCTCGCCGCGCGTTCGGCGTCCCCCTTGCCCTCAACCTCGCCGGTCGCGCTCCACCTCCCCTGGGCTGACCGAGTCCACGCCGCGCCGGGCGCGGCAGTACAGGAGGTAGCGCATGTCGAACCGAGCAAGAGCGGGTCTGGTGGCGCTCGCGGTGGTCGTGGTGGCCGTCGCGTTCGTGGCCCTACGACCCGGCGACAGCGGCAACAAGTCCGACGACACGGGCCAGAAGACGAGCCAGACCGAGAGCACGGGCGCCAAGGGGCCGACGGCCACGGCGCCGTCGGCGCCGGCGCCTCCCTTGGACGTGACGCTGAAGGGCGGGGCGCCCGTGGGGGGCGTGAAGAGCCTCAAGGTCAAGAAGGGGGACATGGTCCGCCTTCAGGTGAGGACCGACGAGAAGGTCGATCAGCTGCACCTGCACGGCTACGACATCGAGAAGGAGGCCCGCGCCAGCAAGCCGGCCAACTTCGCCTTCAAGGCGAGCATCGAGGGGGTCTTCGAGCTCGAGAGCCACACTGCCGAGCACGCGGGACGTGAGTCGCTGATGGCCCGGCTGGTGGTCGAGCCCCGATGATCGTCATCGCGCACGGGATCGTCGGGCGCTCGGACCTGCCCATCCCGGCATGGCTGTTCGGGTGGGCGGCGGCGCTGGTGCTCGTGGTCTCCTTCGTGGCCCTCGCCGTCCTGTGGCCGCAGCCGCGGTTGCAGGACGGCGGGTTCCGCGCGCTGCCTACGGGCCTGTCCCGGGTCCTCACCAGCCGCGTGGTGGAGGTCATCTGCGGGGCGATAGGGGTGGGGCTGCTGTTCCTGGTGGTCTACAGCGGGCTGAGTGGCCTGCAGGTGGCGACGGCCAACTTCGCGCCGAACTTCGTGTTCGTGGTGTTCTGGGTCGGCCTCGTGCCGGTCAGCGCGCTGCTGGGCGACGTGTTCAGGGCATTCAACCCGTGGCGGGCGCTAGGGCGGACCGTGGCCTGGATCTCCCAGACGGCGGCCCGCGAGCCGTTGCCCGCGCCGCTCACCTATCCCGAGCGGCTGGGCTATCTGCCGGCCGCGGTCGGGCTGTTCGCGTTCACGGCGCTGGAGCTCGTCTCCTCGAGCGGCAGCGAGCCCGAGAACGTGGCCATCGCCACGCTGGTCTACTCCGCGGTCACCTTCGTGGCCATGGCGCTCTACGGCGTGGAGGCGTGGGTGTCCCGCGGGGAGGCGTTCAGCGTCTACTTCGGCCTGTTCGCGCGACTCTCCCCGTGGGTGCGCCGGGGCGGCCGGTTGGGGCTGCGAAAGCCGCTGTCGGGGCTGGCCGCGTTCGAGGCGCTGCCGGGCAGTGCGCTCGTGCTTGCGGTGATGATCGGCACGGTCACCTTCGACGGCGCGGGCGAGGGGCCCGTGTGGACGAGGATCTCGCCGCGCCTGGCCGACGCCTTCCGTTCGCTGGGCCTGTCGCCCGAGAAGGCGCTGGAGGCCGCGTTCTTCGTCGGCCTATGCCTCGGGGTGGCGCTGATCTACGGCTTCTACCGCCTCGGCGTGGGGGGAGCGGCGAGCGTGGGAGGTGGCTTCTCGCCCCGGCAGCTGTCGCGCACGTTCGTGCACACCCTGGTCCCGATCGCCACGGCCTACGTGATGGCCCACTACCTCACGTTCCTGCTCTACCAGGGCCAGGCGATGAGGTTCCTGGTCTCCAACCCGCTCGGGCGCGACGGCACCGACATCTTCGGCACCGCCGGTCAGTCGATCAACTACGGGGTGATCGGCGCCACCTCGGCGTGGTACTACCAAGTGGCCCTCGTGGTGGCCGGCCACGTGGCCGCGCTGATCCTGGCTCACGACCGCGCGCTCGTGACCTACGACCAGCCGCGGCTGGCTGTGCGCTCCCAGTACTGGATGCTCGTGGTGATGGTCGGCTTCACCAGCCTAGCCCTATGGTTGCTGGCTCAGTCGAACACATGAGGGTCCATCCGTGCTGATACTCGCCCACGCCGGGCACTGGTTCGTCTCGTTGGCCTACTTCGCCCCCGTGCTGGGCTTCGTGGCCTGGCTGGGCTGGGTGACGGTGAAGGAGCGGCGCGAGGGAGGACCTGAGAGCAAGTAGGTATCCTCGGGAACGCGCCAGCGGGCGTAGCTCAGTTGGTTAGAGCGCCGGCCTGTCACGCCGGAGGTCGCCGGTTCAAGTCCGGTCGCTCGCGCTCCGAGAAGCCCCGCTACGGCGAGGGTTTTGCGTTCTTGTCCTCCGCCGCTGGGAGCAGTAGGCCTTGTACGGACCTTGTGGTCTATCTGCCACGAGAGCTCGAGCACCCCGACGCCCCGCTGGCTCTGTCCGCAGGTCAAGAGGGGGGTCCAGGTTCACGTCGGCGGGGAGTGCCGGTTTGGTGATCAAGGGCGCCGGCCTCGTTGCCGATAGCCGTATAGGTGGATCAGAGTTATGTTCCCCGCGCGGTGACCGCGCTGCTGGCCGTAACGGGTGTGCTGCTCGCCGGCTACGCCGCGCACGCCCTTGTTGATCTTGGCGGGAGCGGCGCCGACGGTCTGTTTTTGAAGTGGGTCAACGACGCGATCGTGATCCTTGCGGCCGGCGCCTGTGTGTGGCGGGCCATCCGCGTGGCCCACCAGCGTTGGGCGTGGGGGCTGATCGGGGTCGGGATGGTGTCGTGGGCGGCGGGCAACATCTGGTACTCGCTGTTTCTCATCGACGTCGATCCGTTGCCCGTGCCGTCGGTCGCCGACGGACTCTGGCTCGGCATCTACCTGCCGGTCTACGTCGCGATCGTGTTGCTGGCGCGCGATCGCGTTCGCGGGCTGGGGGTGG